>NZ_JBFRHD010000007.1:0-337098 GCF_052115685.1 Cupriavidus sp. 2KB_3 | reverse complement strand
CTATTCCGTGCTTCCGGCTCAGTGTCCCAGTCCCAACTCCCCCGGACAAATATTCCTGAACCACCTGGCGCTTGAACGCCTCGTTGTACTTCGCCATGAAAAACACCCCAAAGGTTGAACGGGTGTCCAACTTTTGGGGTGCAGTTCATCCCGGCGGATCGCCCTTCTTCTTTCCTCCCGCCCCGATCAGGCCACGACGATGCGGCGCGGGTCAGCCGACGCCAGTGCCTCGGCCCGGTTCGCGCTCGGCGGGTAAATCCATTCCGTGTTGATCTTTGTCTTCAGCGCCTTGGCCTCGGCACCCGACAGCTTCACCTGGCGGTCCCAGCCCTCGGTGTAGACCGCCCCCCACGGCCCCAGATCCAGACAGGTCACGTACTTCGGCTGGCTGTATGGGATCGGCGGCTGGCCCAGCAGGTCGGCTGCCACGTTGTGCCCGGCGGACCGCCCCAGGTTCATCGCGTGCTGGCACGACATCATCGTGACGTTACCCTCGTCATCGGTCGCGGCACGGGCCACATCGCCGGTGGCGTAGACATGCGCCACACCATCGACCTTCAAGTTGCGGTCGACATGCAGCCGGCCGAAGTTGTCGCGCTGCGCGGGGATCTGGTCAGTCAGCGCGCTCGCGCGGGCGCCTGCGGTCCAGATCACGGTCTGCGCGTCGATGCGCTCGCCGCTCTCCAGAGTGACGCCGTCCGCATCCACCGACGCCACACCGGAGCCCAGCTTCCACGTCACGCCGAGTGCGGTCAGCGCCTCGGTAATCACCGGGCGCGGCCCCTGGCCCAGGTCCGGACCGATCTCGCCATTGCGCTCCACCAGGACGACGCGCACTGCGGTATCGGCACCGAGCACCTCGCGCAGCCGCGCCGGTATCTCGGCCGCCGTCTCGATGCCGGTGAAGCCAGCGCCCGCAATCACCACGGTATTGCGCGCCACGCTGTCGGGTTGACCGGCCAGCCCGTGCAGATGCGCTTCCAGCCGCGCGGCATCGGCCACCTGGTCGACGTTGAAGGCATGCGCTTCGAGTCCGTCGATCGTCGGGCGAAACAGCCTGCTGCCGGCGGCCAGCACCAGGCGGTCATAGCCGAGCGTCTGGTGCGAGGTATCGGCGCCCACCCCCTTCACCTCCACTTCACGGGCCGCCACGTCGATGCGCTCCACGATGCCCTGTACGAACCGCACACCGGTGGCGGCGAAGATCTCCAACAGCGGCGCCTTCATCTTCAGCGGGTTCTGCTCGTAGAGCCGGGGACGCACGTGCAGCGCCGGCTCCGGCGCGACCAGCACGATTTCCACATCGGTGCGCGCGGCCTCGTCGAGCAGACGGGCCGCAGCAAGGGCGCTCCACATGCCGGCAAAACCGGCGCCAATGACAAGAATGCGGTGGGACATCTCTACTGCTCCTGAATTGATCTGTACTACCCTGACCAGCGGCGGCGCCGCTTCCATCTCCAGGCCGCATCCTCCGACGCGGCATAACTACGATTCTATTAGTCGCAGTTAATGCGCGCAAGAAATTTCTTGGATGGGAGTGACGCCAATCCATCCGCTGCTTGCGGGGAGACCGAGAATTGACTATCTTTATCTACGACTATTCTAGTCGCAGTACGGATCGGAGTCGCTCCTCTTCGTGGCCGACGCCACCGACACCGAACTCACCTCCAATCCTGGCAGTAAGGACCGAACATGCGCATCGACTACACCAAAACCTCCCCTGCCGGCGTCAAGGCGCTCGGCAGTGTCTACGGCTACATCACCCAGTCCGGGCTTGACCCCGCGCTGGTGGAACTGACCTACCTGCGCATCAGCCAGATCAACGGCTGCGCTTACTGCCTGGACATGCACACACGCGACCTCACGCGCCGGGGCGTGGACGTGCAGAAGCTAGCGCTGATCCAGGTCTGGCACGAGGCCGGCAACCTGTTCTCCGACCGCGAAAAGGCCGCGCTGGCCTGGGCCGAATCGGTGACGCGCGTTGCCGACACCCATGTGCCCGACGACGCCTTCCAGGCCGCCGCTGCCGTCTTCGAGGAGAAAGAGCTCGCCGACCTGACCATCGCAATCGGCCTCATGAACACCTTCAACCGGCTTGCCATCAGCTTCCGGCGAGCGCCGGAGGGAGTGGTGTAACGGCCATACAGCCCCTCAGAGGCGTGTTCGCCACGTGTGGAGGGCGGCGGCCCGTGGTGGCGACACTGGCCATGCCGGGTCACTCAACGAAACGCCGCGCGGACCTCGTCGACCGTGTCGTGCGGACGCTGCAGGTGCGGGTAATGGCCCGTGGCGGGCAGCAGGTGCAATGGCGCTCCGGTCCTGCGCGCGAACTCGACGCCCATTTCCTTGCTGATGTAGATGTCCTGTTCGCCCCACACAACGCGCACCGGGGTCTTCAGGCCCGGCAGCAGCGCCTCGAACGCATTCTGATCCCGCGTGAAGTGCGCGTAGTAATGAGCGAACGCGTCGGCCGACGTCAGCGCCCCATTCTGCCAGCCATGTGCAAGATCGGCCTGGTACTCCGCATCCAGCGCATAGCGCGCCGCCTCCGGCAATCCGCGCGTGAACGCGTTTTGCAGGATCTCGTCGCGCGAGGCATTGAAGGCCCCACGCACAGCTTCGGCCGATGCAGGCTCCTTTAGCGCCTGCAGGCGTTCCTGCATGTACTGCGGCCGGTTGAACGGTGCGAAGTCTCCGACGATGATGGTCCGGGCGATACCTGGCCGGTCGATGGCCGCCAGCAACGCCGGCAACGCCGCGATGTCGGTGGCGTAGATCACCAGGCGGCTGCTGTCGATGCCTGCTGTGTCGATGTAGCGCTTCAGTACCGTGGCGTAGTCGCGCGGCGCGTAGGCGAAGCGCTCGACAGGCGGGCGTGAAGAACCGCCATAGCCCGGCCAGTCAAACGCGTGGACTTCGTATTCCTGGCCGAGCGTCCTGGAAATCTCTTTCCAGGCGAGCATGGTTTCCGGAAAACCATGCAGGAACAGCACGGTACCTCGCGGTACCGCCGGCCGGACCACCATCCGCCGCAAACGCAACCCGGCATCGACATCCACATGACTCACTTCTGCAATGGGCTCGCTGGCCGCCGCGCCTGCGGTTCCTGCGCCGCCCATCAGCGCCGTGGAGACACTGATTGCAGTGGCCACCGACAGCGCCGAGCGACGGGTTGCTGATTTCGCTTTCATCTCGTTTCCTCCTGCGCCGGCCGGGCCGGCAATCTGTTGCATATGCAGCATTAGAGTGATGGGATGTATCCAGTCTGTTGTCGTGAGACGGGCAAACGGTATGGCCGTGTATCCCTGCGCCGTGCAGATACATACGCGTACAAAACAGCCGCCCACTTACTATTCCTTCAAGGCATCATCGGCGCCCTCGGGTTGTTCCCAAATCTTAGGAGTCAGACATGAGAGCTCTTACCCACGTATTCGCCGCCGCAGCGCTCGCGGTAGTGCAGATGACGGCCACCGCACAAACGGCTCCGGACACCAGCCGTCCACCGGCCGTCCTGCCGCTCGAAGCGGAGCCGGCGCCCCGGGTTGTGGCTTACCCGGCATTGCCGGAGCCGCTCGCGCGGGGCGTCGTGATCGTCCAGTTCCGCACCGAGAACTTCCGGGTGATCCCGGTGTTCGGCAAAGCGGCCACCCAGGTTTCGCCACGGGTCGGCCATCTGCATGTAACCATTGACGAGGGCCCGGCCACCTGGGCGCACACCAGCGAGGATCCCATCATCGTGGTGGGGCTGCCGCCGGGGCCGCACAGGGTGCGGCTCGAACTGGCCGATCCCACGCACAGGATCCTGGCGACGGAAGTGGTGACCGTGACGGTCCCCGATACGCGGTCTTCGGCCGCCATGGCCGCGCCGCCAGCACATCGGCACTGAGTACGGTACGCTGGCAGTACTTCATCGCTTCCCGTGAAACATGCGACCCGAAAAGCGTTCTGCGCCCGGCAACCCGGGCACCGAGATTTTCCGGCACTGCGTGATGACCCGCGCCCGGCAGATCTCGCGCGTCCTGACCGCTGCCTACGATCAGGCGTTGCGCCCGTTCGGCATCAACGCCACGCAGTTCACGCTGCTGGTGCTCGTGCACGAACTCGGCCCGATCAGCCGCGCCGATCTCGGACGGCGCAATCATCACGACCGTTCCACGCTGACGCGCAACCTGCAGCCGCTGCTCGCGGAAGGGTGGATCGCGGAAGACGTGGCGGAGGCCGCCGATGGCCGATCGCGGCCGCTCTCCGTGACCCGCGCCGGCAAATCGGTGCTGAAAGCGGCCGCGCCCGCGTGGGCGCAGGCGCAAGCGGCCGCCACGGCCATGATGGGAGACGACGGCGTGGCGGCCATCATGGGCATTGCGGCGAAGCTGCCGAAGCGGGGGGCGTAGGACTGCGGCGGCCGCCAGCACGTCCGCACGCCTCTCCCCCCTCCCAGGAGCGATCGATGTGCGTCAACTACGCCCCCATCCAGCGGCAAGTCCTGCGTGACATCTTCGGCGTCGAGCCGCCGGCCCGGCTGTGGGCGGACGAGGCGTGGCCGGACACCCTCGCGCCCATCGTCACCGCCACCGATGCCGGGCGCGCCTGCGCGTTGGCCTCGTTCAGCATGGTGCCGAAGCGCCAGATCCCCGCCGGCACCCGCTATTTCCCGACCGCGAATGCGCGTACGGAGACCGTGGGCACGCTCAAGTCCTTCGCCAGATTCTGGAAGGCCGGCCAGCTGGCCCTGATTCCGGCCAGCGCGTTTTACGAATACGCCTATCCCGAGGCCGGCACGCCCGAGCGGCCCGGCAAACCCGTGCGCTGGAAGCTCTGGCTGCCGGACGAACCGGGCTTCGGCATCGCCGGCCTCTGGCGCGCGTGGCCGGACGACACGCTGTCTTTCACCATGCTCACCGTCAATGCCGATGCCCACCCGCTGCTGTCGCGCATGCACCGGCCCGGCACCGAGAAGCGTTCGGTGGTAATCGTGCCGAAGGCCGATTGGGATGACTGGCTGCGCTGCCGCGATCCGGAAGTCGCCCGGACGTTCCTGCGGCTCTACCCGGCCGGGCGCATGGCGGGGGCGCCCGCGCCGATGCCCCCCGCGGCTGGAAAAGCGGCTCCCGAATCAGCTCCCGAATCGGCTCCCGAGTCGGCACCCGAGCCGCCCGCGCCCGAGCCCGGATCGTTGTTCTGACTCAGGCGCCCAGGCGCGGCGCAGCCCCCAATTGGGTGACCGGAACGCCCCTCCGACAGAGGGTGTCGGGCGCTGCGCTTGTTGCCCATACTGACCTGCACCGGCCAAAAGAGCCGTTCCTATAGGGGTCAGACCATGTATGTCGCCGTCTCTTTCGTCGGGTACGTTCTCGCTTTCCTCATCGCCCTGATCGTCGCGGCGCGCTGGATCTCGCGTCATCATCCCGGCCTGCGCGATGCCGATGCCGACCGCCTCGCGCGCGCGGAGCCCACCACCCGGCCGCTGATGCCGGACTGAATCCGCCGCCCTCCGGAACTTCCCCGCGCCGCCGGGAACCTATCGCCGGACGGCCTTCTGCTGCACAATGCCCGGTCAGTCGCCTGTCGCGCGGCAGCAGAAGAAAAAGGAACCAGGATGGCTACATCGAACAAACTGCCCGCATGGACCATCTGGTCGCCGCTGGCCGCGTGGGCCGCATTCGGCCTCGGGCTGATGCTGCCGGGCCAGGGCTGGCTTGTGGCGATCATGGCCGCCGCGCTGGCCGGCGCCGTATTTTCCGCGGTGCACCACGCCGAGGTGGTGGCCCACAAGGTGGGCGAGCCGTTCGGCACGCTGGTGCTGGCGATTGCGGTGACGGTGATCGAGGTGGCGCTGATCGTCTCGGTCATGCTGTCGGCCGGGCCGGAGAAGGCCGGGCTGGCCCGTGACACCGTGTTCGCCGCCGTGATGATCATCTGCAACGGCATCGTCGGCATGTGCCTGTTCGTGGGCGGCCTGCACCACCGGGAGCAGGAATTCCAGGCGCCCGGCGCCAAGGCGGCGATGGCCGTGCTGGTGGCGCTGCTGGTGCTGACCATGGTGCTGCCCAATTTCACCAGTTCCACGCCGGGGCCGATGCTGACCTCGTCGCAACTGGCGTTCTCGGGGCTGATGTCGCTCGTGCTGTACGGCAGCTTCGTGTTCGTGCAGACGGTGCGCCATCGCGACTACTTCCTGGTGGAGAGCAGCGACGAGAACGAGCACGCCGCACCGCCGCCGGGGCGCGTGGCCGCCGCCAGTGGCGTGCTGCTGGTGGTGTGCCTGGTGGCCGTGGTGGGGCTGGCGAAGATGCTGTCGCCGTCCGTGGAGGCGGCGGTGGCCGCCGCGGGCCTGCCGCCCGCCGTGGTGGGCGTGGTGATCGCGGCGCTGGTGCTGCTGCCCGAGGGGCTCGCCGCGCTGCGCGCCGCGCGGCTGGACCGCCTCCAGACCAGCATGAACCTGGCGCTGGGTTCGGCGCTGGCCAGTATCGGCCTGACCATTCCCACCGTGGCGGTGGTCTTCATCGGCCTGGGCCGCCCGCTCGAGCTGGGGCTGGGCCCCAAGGAGATGGTGCTGCTGTTCCTGACGATGATCGTCGCATCGCTGACGCTCGGCTCCGGCCGCACCACGATCCTGCAGGGCGTGGTGCACCTTGTGATCTTCGCCGCCTACCTGTTCCTCACCATCGTGCCCTGACGGGCGCGCGCCGCAGTCCTCAATCGGCGCGAATGCCCTTTTCCTTGATCAGGGCACTCCACTTGGTGGTTTCCTTCGCCAGATGGTCGCGCAGCGCTGCCGGCGTGCTGCCGATCGGCTCCGCGCCGATGCCCGCCAGCCGCTGCTGCACGGCGGGCTTCTTCAGCGCCTCCAGCATGGCCTTGTTCAGCGCGTCGATGACCGGCTGGGGCGTCCTGGCCGGCACGAAGGCGGCGAACCACGGCGACAGCTCGTAGCCCGGCAGCCCCGCCTCGGCCAGCGTCGGCACGTTGGGCAGCGCCGAGGAGCGCTTGGCGGTGGTGACGGCGATGGGCGTCAGCTTGCCGCTGTCGATCTGGGGCTTAGCCGAAGTGATGCTGTCGAACATGTAATCCACCTGCCCGCCGAGCAGGTCGGTCATGGCCGGGCCCGACCCCTTGTACGGGATATGGAGCAGGTCCACCTGCGCCATCGACGTGAACAGCTCGCCAGCCAGATGGATCGACGTGCCGTTGCCAGCCGACGCGTAGGTGTACTTGCCCGGCCGCGCCTTGGCGCTGGCGATCACCTCCGCCACGGTCTTGGCCGGCGTCTTCGCCTTGTTGGCAACCAGCACGTTCGGCACCACGGCCAGCAGCGAGACCGGCGCGAAATCCTTGATCGGGTCGTAGCCGAGCTTGCCGTACAGCGCCGGATTGACCGCCATGCCGTTGGCCACGATCAACAGCGTGTAGCCATCGGCCGGTGCGCGCGCCACCAGTTCCGCGCCGATATTGCCGCCTGCGCCGGGGCGGTTTTCCACCACCACGGCCTGGCCGAGCGTCTTCGACATATCCTCGCCCAGCGTGCGGGCGATGTTGTCCATTGCGCCGCCGGCCGGGAACGGCACGATCCAGCGGATGGGGTGGTCGGGATAGGCGGCGTGGGCGGTGCCCGCCACCAGCGCGGCGGCGGCCAGGAGGGCCGACAGCGGGGCCGACAGCGATGACCGGTAAATAGATTTCATAGTCTCCATTCCTTTTTGTGTATGTCGATCAGGCGGGGCTTCGGCCGCCGCTCAGGCGGCCCGACGATAGTGCGCGAGCTTGTCCTCGTCCAGCGCCAGCCCAAGGCCGGGGCCGGTGGGCAGGTGCAGCGCGAAGTCCCGGTAGGTGGGCCGCTCGGCCACGATGTCGTCCTTGAGCAGCAGCGGGCCGAACAATTCGGTGCCCCAGGCGAGCTGTGGCAGCGTGCAGAAGCCATGCGCGGCGGCGATGGTGCCGACGCTGCCTTCCAGCATCGTGCCGCCATAGAGCGCGATGCCGGCCGCGTCGCCCACGGCCGCCGTGCGCAGCATGCCGAAGATGCCGCCGGACTTGGCAATCTTGAGCGCGAACACGTCGGCGGCGCCCAGCCGTGCCAGTTCCATCGCGTCTTCCGGGCCGGTCACGGCCTCGTCAGCCATGATCGGCACCACGAAGCGTGCCGCCAGCCGCGCCAGCGCCGTGCGGTGCTCGCGCGGCGTGGGTTGCTCGATCAGGTCGATGCCGGCCGCCTCCAGCATGGCGATGCCGGTGGCCGCGTCCGCCTCGTTCCACGCCTGGTTCACGTCGACGGTCACGCGGGCGCGGTCGCCCAGCGCGCGCTTGATGGCGGAGACGTGCGCCACGTCGTCGCGCACGGCGCGGCGGCCGATCTTGAGCTTGAACGTGTTGTGGCGGCGCTCGGCCAGCAGGCGCTCGGCTTCCTCGATGTCGCGCGCGGTGTCGCCGCTGGCCAGCGTCCAGAGCACCGGCAGCGTGTTACGTACGGCACCGCCGAGCAGCGTGGCCAGCGGCACGTTCAGGCGCTTGCCCTGCCCATCGAGCAGCGCGGTTTCCAGCGCGCTCTTGGCGAAGCGGTTGCCGCGCGCCACCTTGTTCAGCCGTGCCATCGCCGCATGGACGTTGGTGGCGTCCTGGCCGATCAGCGCCGGGGCGAGGTAGGTGTCGATGGTCAGCTTGATGCCTTCGGGGCTTTCGTCGCCATAGGACAGCCCGCCAATGGTGGTGGCCTCGCCGATGCCTTCCACGCCGTCGCTGCAGCGCAGCCGCACGATCACCAGCGTCTGCTGCTGCATGGTCGCCATGGCCAGTTGGTGGGCCCGAATGGTCGGGAGATCGACCAGGATGGCCTCGATGCCGGTAATCGTCGTAGTCATACTTTCTCGATGCTTGGTATCAGTTGCAATCGAGCATACGCCTTGACTTTACTGGCGTCCAAGACCGATGATGTCTCGATCAATACCCTATGGGTATGCATCGACCCGACCAAGGAGGCGCCATGGAACTCCGGCACCTGCGTTATTTCCAGACCGTTGCCCAGGAACTTAATGTGACGCGGGCGGCATCCCTGCTGCACATGGCCCAGCCGCCGCTGTCGCGCCAGATCCGCCAGTTCGAGGAAGAGGTGGGCGTGGCGCTGTTCGATCGCGTGGGCCGTGGCCTCAAGCTGACCGAGGCCGGCCGCTTCCTGCTCGAACAGTCGCTCCAGCTGACCCAGCGGCTGGAAGAAACACTGGAGGGTACGCGGCGCATCGGCCGTAACGAGAAGCGCTGGTTCGGCATCGGCTTCGTGCCTTCGGTGCTCTACGGCGTGCTGCCCGAACTGATCCGCGTGCTGCGCGACGACGCCAGCCAGATCGAGGTGGGCCTGACCGAGATGATTACGGTGCAGCAGCTGGAGGCGCTCAAGTCCGGCCGCATCGACCTCGGCTTCGGCCGGCTGGCGCTCAACGATCCGGCCATCGCGCAGCGCGTGGTCAGGGCGGAGGCGCTTGTGGCGGCGCTGCCCGCCAGCACCGCCGTGCCGACCACGCCGCTGACGGCAGACGCGCTGGCCCGCCATCCGCTGATCCTCTACCCGGCCCGCCCCCGCCCCAGCTACGCGGACCACGTGCTGTCGCTGTTCCGTGCGCAGGGGCTGCAACCCCACGTCGTGCAGGAAGCCAACGAGTTGCAGACGGCGCTGGGGCTGGTGGCGGCGGGCATCGGCATCACGCTGGTGCCGTCGTCCGTGCAGCGGCTGCATCGGGACGATGTGCGCTACGTGCCGGTGGACGCTGCCGGCTTCGTCTCGCCCGTGATCATGAGCTACCGCGCCGGCGACGTGTCGCCGTACCTGCTGCGGGCGGTGGAGTGGGTAATGCGGCAGAGCGGCGACTGACACGCGTTAAAGCGGCCCATGCAGCACTTAAACATCCTGTGCCGGCGGCAGGTATTCCATCCCGGCTTCCTCGTAGAGCCCGTAGATCATCTCCAGCATCGCGCGCAGGTCGGGTGATTCGTCGGCGATGCGCATGCTCATGATGATGGGCGAGACCAGCTTCGGGTCATCCAGTTCGAGGTAGGTGACGTCGTCGCGCTTGAGGCCGTGGACGCTGCTCGGCACCACGGACACCCCCTCTCCCGCCGCCACCAGCCCCAGCGCGATCTGCAACTCGCGCACCTCCTGAATACGCCCCGGGCGCAGCGCGCGGTCGTGGAAGGCTTCGAGCACCTGGTCGGCAAAACTGGGGCGCGGCGCCTTCGGGAAGATGATCAGCGTTTGCCCGATCAGGTCGTGCAGCGACAGCACCTCGCGCCCCAGTGACAGCGGATGCCCCTGCGGCAGGGCCACGATCATCCGCTCCTCGCGCAGCACCACGCGGCGCACCCCGGGGTCGTCCTGGCGAATGCGGCCGAAGCCCACGTCGATCCGCCCTTCCTTGAGCGCGCGAATCTGGTCCATGGTCGACATCTCGTGCAGCGTCAGCTCAATGTCGCTGTGCTCGGTCCGAAAGCGGCGGATGATGCGCGGCAGCATGCCGTACAGCGTCGAGCCGACGAAGCCAATCGACATGGTCCGCTCGATCTTGCCCACGCGGCGCGTCATGGCCTCCAGCTCGGCGGTCTGCGCCAGCAGTTGCAGCGCGTGGGTGTAGAAGAAGCGCCCGGTGTCGGTCAGGCGCAGCGGCCGCGCGTTGCGCTCGAACAAAAGCACGCCAAGCGCTTCCTCCAGTTGCTGGATCGACCGCGAGAGCGGCGGCTGGGCGATGTGGAGCCGCTCTGCGGCCCGGGTGAAGTTGCGCTCCTCGGCCACGGCCACGAAGTACCGCAAATGTCTCAATTCCAAATTCATACCTCAGGGGTATCGTCCGGATACTCAATCAGTCTTGGACGGTCAAAATCCCCGTCAACTATGCTCCTTACCACGTTGGGCGGCAAGCCTTGATACCCCAAAGGCATTATCCGACCGATCGTTCGAAACCACGGAAGAGACATTAGGAGCGAGACAATGACGCACCCCGAGATCGCAGCACTGGTCAGGCAGTTCCTGGTCGAGACCGCCACCCAAGGCACGCCGGACCCGCGCGTGCAGCAGGTGGTGGTGCGCCTGACGACGGACCTGTTCCAGGCCATCGAGGACCTCGACCTGAGCCCGAGCGAAGTGTGGAAGGGCATCGAGTACTTCGCCGAGGCCGGCGCCACGCACGAACTCGGCCTGCTCGCGGCCGGGCTGGGCCTGGAGCGCTTCCTGGACATCCGCGCCGACGAGGCCGAGGCCCGCGCCGGCCTCACCGGCGGCACGCCGCGCACCATCGAAGGCCCGCTCTACGTGGCCGGCGCGCCGGAATCCACGGGGTTCGCGCGGCTCGACGACGGCAGCGAGGACGGCAAGGGCGAGGTCCTGTTCATGCAGGGCACGGTCTACGGCACCGACGGCAAGCCGCTGCCTGGCGCGCGCGTCGAGGTCTGGCACGCCAACCTGATGGGCAACTACTCCTTCTTCGACACCACCCAGTCCGCCTTCAACCTGCGCCGCACCATCGTCACCGACGCCAACGGCCGCTACCAGTTCCGCAGCAACGTGCCGATGGGCTACGGCTGCCCGCCGCAGGGCACCACGCAGCGGCTGCTGGACCGGCTGGCGCGCCACGGCCGCCGGCCCGCGCACATCCACTTCTTCGTCTCGGCGCCGGGCCACCGCAAGCTGACCACGCAGATCAACATCGACGGCGACGCATACCTCTGGGACGACTTCGCCTTCGCCAGCCGCGACGGCCTGGTACCCGCCGTGCAGCGCATTTCCAATGCCGCGCAACTGGACCAGCACGGCGTGGACCAGCCGTTCGCCTCGATCGACTTCGACTTCCGGCTGCTGGGCGACCTGCCCGACGCGCCCGCCGCCGAAGTGGACCGCCAGCGCGCCGCTGCCTGACCAGCCTGATCCCAGCCTGATCCCAGCCTGACCCCTGCTTGATCGCGGCGCGAGACGCCGCACAGCGCCGCACAGGAGACACCATGATCCCGATCCATCTGGATACCGGGGCGGCCCCCGCTCGCCCCCAGCACCCGGACACCCGCCCCAACCTCGATGAATTCCTGGTCGAGGACAAGGTCACGGGCGACTACCGGCTGCACCGCCGCGCGTTCACCGACGAGGCGCTGTTCGAACTCGAGATGAAACACATCTTCGAGGGCAACTGGATCTACCTGGCCCACGAGAGCCAGATCCCCAACAACAATGACTACTACACCACGCATATCGGGCGCCAGCCCGTGGTGATCGCGCGCAACCGCCAGGGCGAGCTGAACGCGTTCATCAACGCGTGCAGCCATCGCGGCGCCATGCTGTGCCGGCACAAGCGCGGCAACAAGGCCACCTACACCTGCCCGTTTCATGGCTGGACCTTCAACAACAGCGGCAAGCTGCTCAAGGTGAAGGACCCCGAGGACGCCGGCTACCCGGAGTGCTTCAACAAGGCCGGCTCCCACGACCTGAAGAAGGTGGCGCGCTTCGAGAACTACCGGGGCTTCCTGTTCGGCAGCCTCAATGACGATGTGCTGCCGCTGGCCGAGTTCCTGGGCGACGCCGCCCGCATCATCGACATGATTGCCGACCAGTCTCCCGAGGGGTTGGAGGTGCTGCGCGGCGCGTCCACCTACACCTTCGCCGGCAACTGGAAGCTCCAGGCCGAGAACGGGGCGGACGGCTACCACGTTTCCGCCGTGCACTGGAACTACGCGGCCACCACCAGCCACCGCAAGCAGCAGACCGAACGCGAGGACAACATCCGGGCGATGGATGCCGGCAAGTGGGGCCGCCAGGGCGGCGGCTTCTACGCCTTCGACCATGGCCACATGCTGCTGTGGTCGCGCTGGGCCAATCCGGAGGACCGCCCCAACTTCGCGCGCCGGGATGAATTCGCCGCGCGCTGCGGCCCCGAGACGGCCGACTGGATGATCGCCAACTCGCGCAACCTGTGCCTGTACCCCAACGTCTACCTGATGGACCAGTTCGGCTCCCAGATCCGGCTGCTGCGCCCGCTCTCGGTGGACAAGACCGAGGTGACGATCTACTGCATCGCCCCCAAGGGCGAGTCCGACGAAGCCCGCGCGCGCCGCATCCGCCAGTACGAGGACTTCTTCAACGTAAGCGGCATGGCCACGCCGGACGACCTGGAGGAGTTCCGCGCCTGCCAGCAGGGCTACGCGGGCCAGGCGCTGCCGTGGAACGACATGTGCCGGGGCGCGACGCACTGGATCGACGGCCCCGACGAGGCAGCCCGGCGCATCGGCCTGAACCCGGTGATGAGCGGCCTGCGCACCGAGGATGAGGGCCTGTACACGGTGCAGCACCGCTACTGGCTGGAGACCATGCAGCGCGCCACGGCGCAGGGAGACCCCGCATGAGCACCGCCATCGACCTTGCCGCCGTGACGGCCTTCCTTTACCGCGAGAGCCGCCTGCTGGACGACGAGCAGTGGGACGACTGGCTGGCCTGCTACCACCCCGAGGCGCGCTTCTGGATGCCGTGCTGGGACGACGACGGCCAGCTGATCACCGATCCACAGCGGGAAATCTCGTTGATTTACTACCCGGACCGGCAGGGGCTGGAGGACCGCGTGTTCCGCATCAAGACCGAGCGATCGAGCGCGACGATTCCGGACACGCGTACCAGCCATAACCTCAGCAATATCGAGATCGAACACGTGGACGGCGCCAAGGCCACCGTGCGCTTCAACTGGCACACGCTGGCCCACCGCTACCAGACCGATTTCAGCTACTTCGGCATGTCGCGCTACGTGATCGACTTCTCAGGCGATGCCCCCCGGGTGCAGGACAAGTACGTCGTGCTCAAGAACGACTACATCCACCAGGTCATCGACATCTACCACATCTGAATCACCATTCCGGGAGCCCAGGCCATGGAACACACAATTGCCCTGCAGTTCGAGGATGGCGTGACGCGCTTCATCCGCTGCGGCGAACAGGAAACGCTGTCTGACGCCGCCTATCGCCAGCAGATCAACATCCCGCTCGACTGCCGCGACGGCGCCTGCGGCACATGCCGGGGCCTGTGCGAATCCGGCGCCTACGACCTGCCGGCATCCAGCTATATCGAGGACGCCCTGACGCCCGAGGAAGCCGCCCAGGGCTACGTGCTGGCCTGCCAGACCCGGCCGCGCGGCGACTGCGTGATCCGCGTGGCGGCATCTTCGGCGGCGTGCAAGACCGGCGTGGCGCGCTTCGAGGGGGCGATTGCCAACGTGGCGCCCCTCTCCGACTCCACCATCGGCTTCGCCATCGACCTGGACGACCCGGCGGCGCTGAGCTTCCTGCCGGGCCAGTACGTCAATGTCGAGATTCCCGGCAGCGGCGCCACGCGCGCCTACTCGTTCAGTTCGGCGCCCGGGGCGGCGCGTGCAGCCTTCGTGGTGCGCAACGTGCCGGAGGGCCGCATGAGCGGCTACCTGTCCCGCGAGGCCAGCAGCGGCCAGCGCATGGCGTTCTCGGGCCCGTTCGGCAGCTTCTACCTGCGCCCGGTCACGCGGCCCGTGCTGTTCCTGGCCGGCGGCACCGGCATCGCACCGTTCCTGTCGATGCTCGACGTACTGGCCGGGACTGGCAGCCCACAGCCGGTACGCATGGTCTATGGCGTGACCCACGACATCGACCTCGTGGCCACCGACCAGCTCGACGCCGCCGCCGCGCGCATCGACGGCTTCACCTACCGCACCTGCGTGGCCCACGACGCCAGCAACCACCCGCGCAAGGGCTACGTCACCGCCCACGTGGACCCGGCCTGGCTCAACGGCGGCGACGTGGACATCTACCTGTGCGGGCCCGTGGCGATGGTGGACGCCGTACGCGGCTGGCTCAAGGACGCCGGCATCGAACCGGCGGGCTTCCACTACGAGAAGTTCTCGGCCAGCGTGGAGGCATGATGCGGCGCGCGCAACGATTCGCAGGCAGGACCATGCTGGTCACCGGCGCCGCGCAGGGCATCGGCCGGGGCGTGGCGCTGGCCGCCGCCGCGGAGGGCGCCCGGGTGATGCTGGCGGACCGCGCCCCGCTGGTGGAGGAGGTGGTGGCGGAGATCGCCGCCCAGGGCGGCACCGCGCGCGCGGTGCTGGCCGACCTGGAGCGCTATGCCGGCGCGCAAGCCATGGTGGCGGCCACCCGGGCGGCGTTCGGCCCGGTCGATATCCTGATCAACAACGTGGGCGGCACCATCTGGGCGAAACCGTATGAACACTATGCTGAAGACGAGATCGAGGCCGAGATCCGGCGGTCACTGTTTCCCACGCTGTGGGGTTGCCGCGCGGTGCTGCCGGACATGGTGGCGCGGCAGGCGGGCGTGATCGTCAATGTCTCGTCGATTGCCACGCGCAGCATCCACCGGGTGCCCTACGCGGCGGCCAAGGGCGGCGTGAACGCGCTGACGGCCAGCCTCGCCTTCGAGCATGCGGCGGACGGCATCCGCGTGAACGCCGTGGCAACGGGCGGCACCGAGGCGCCGCCGCGCAAGATCCCGCGCAACGCGGCGCCGCAGTCTGCTCAGGAAGCGGCGTGGTATCAGGCGATTGTCGACCAGACCCGGACGTCGAGCCTGATGCAGCGCTACGGCACCATCGATGAACAGGTGGCGGTGATCCTGTTCCTGGCCTCGGAAGAATCGTCCTATATGACAGGCACCGTCGTGCCGGTGGGCGGTGGGGATCTGGGGTAGTTGCCGGCCCCGGCCCTACCCGGCGGCGTGCAGCCGCGCCAGCAGCCGGCGGCCGGCGTCGATCGACGCCACGTCCGGCACCATCTGGTAGCGCACGATCATCCCCTCGATGCAAACCATGGCTTCCTCCGCCACGGCCTCGGGGTCACGCAGCCTCAGTTCGCGGGCCACGTTCGCCACGAATTCGGCGAGCGATTTCTTGTGTTCCACCGCGTGCCCGGCCAGCCGGGGGTCATCCCCGGCGCCACCGCCCGCCTCGGCCACCACGTTGATGAAGGCGCAGCCCCGGTAGTCGTCCGACTGGAACCACTCCGCCAGGGCATCGGCCAGCACATCGAGGTTCGGCCGTTCCTTCAGCCGGCGCCGCACGGCGGCCTCGAACCACGCCATCCAGTTGTCATGCCGGCGGGCCAGGAAGGCCGAGATCAGGTCGTTCTTCGACGCAAAGTGCCGATATAACGACATTTTCGCCACGCCGGACTCGGCAATGATCTTGTCGATGCCGGTGGCACGATAGCCGTCGCGGTAGAACAGCCGCGCGGCGGTGTCGAGAATGCGGTCGCGGGCGGAGGGAGTGGCCATGGCGGTGCGGAGGTCAGGTGCGGAAGTCAGGTGCGGATGGCCACCATTATAGAAGACAGACCTGTCTACAACCTGCCGATTACCCAAACCCCTTACGCCACTCACAGCACCACGAAGGCGAACCACAGCACCACCGGCGCAATGATCGTGACCAGCGCGCCGTAGACCATCAGCTTGCGGAAGAAGGCCTGCCGGTCCACGCCCTGGGCGTTGGCGAGCACCAGCGCGCCGTTGGTCGAGAACGGGCTCACATCGACGATGGTCGACGACACGGCCATCGCGGCGATAAAGCCGATGGCGCTCACATCGGAGCCCTGCTGCAGGAACGGCACCGCGAGCGGGATCAGCGACCCCAGCACGGCCGTGGAGGACGCGAACGCCGATACCACGGCGCCCACGAAGCACAGCAGCAGCGCAGCCATCAGCGGCGAGGTCAGGTTCGCCACGCTGTAGCCGACGAAGTCGATCGTGCCCATCTTGTCCATCACGCCAACGAAGGTGCTGACGCCGACGATCAGCATGATCTCGGGCCAGGAGACCTGGCCCAGCGCCCGCTTCTGCAACTCCGGGGCAATCAGCGTGAGCGCCAGCGCGATGGTCAGCGAGACGAAGCCGATATCGAGCTTGAAATAGAGCGTCAGCACGGCCAGCGCCACCAGGCCGGCCACCGTCAGGTACTGGTAGAAGCCGGCCGGGGTCTCGGGGCTGCTGGCCGCGCTGCCGGCGGCATCGTTGCCACCCTCCAGCATCGATCCCCGGTCGCGCGTCATGGTCTTGTGCTCCTCCGTGCCCGCCTCGGCCTCGGCATCGCCATAGATCTGCGCGCCCTGTGCCGCCACCGTGTAGGCGCCGAAGGGATGCGGCATGGCCAGCGTGCCGCCGGCCGCCTGCGGTGCTGCCGCGGGCTGGGTCGATGTTGCCGACTGGCGCATCAGCCGCAGGCCGCCAAAGGCCACGAACAGCCCCGCCGCCACGGCAAGATTGACGCCGAAGCTGGCGAAGGCCGTCGCCATCTCGCTCAGCGGCAGCCCGGCCTTCTGCACGATCTTGTTGGTGATGCCGCCATAGATGCTGATCGGCGAGAAGCCGCCACCCTGCGCGCCATGGATCACCATCAGCCCCATCAGCAGCGGGTTGATGCCATAGCGCGCGGCAAAACCCAGCGCAATCGGCGCGATGATCGCCACCGCGGCCGGGCTGACTGCGCCAACCGAGGTCAGCAAGGCCGCGATCAGGAACATGATCCACGGAATCGCCGCGATCCGGCCGCCCACGGCGCGCACCGCCAGCCGCACCAGCCAGTCGATGGTGCCGTTGTTCTGCGCCACGGCGAACAGGTAGGTAATGCCGACCAGCGTCAGGAACAGGTCGGCCGGAAAGCCGGCGAGGATGGCCTTGGCCGGCATGGCGGCCACCCAGGTGCCCACCAGGAACGCGCCGACGAAAGCGAGCGCCCCCATGTTGACCGGCAGGACCGTGGCGACGACGAACATCAGTCCCAGGACTGAGATGGCAATCAAATGTTGCGACATAGCGGCTCCATCGCGGCAGGCACGCATCGGCGCACCCCGCTTGGTGGGAAAGGCATGGAAATGGCATCGGCAGGACTGCCGGGGGGATTCGCCGCTAAGGCAAACGCTGGCGGGGGCTGGCGGTCACGAGTTGTCTCCGGGTGGATGGGGTCGCGTCCGGAACACTTCCGCCCGGCGCGCCGCTGATCTGGTTGTGATCCCACAATACGGCGCCGGGCGGCAGGCATCAATTAAGGTACTGGTCCAATCCTTACGCTAACCGGAACAGCGCTCGGGGAGATCCCCGCATCACAAAGCGCGTGTAGGCGCCGGGAGGATTGCGGCCCCCCCGCTGGCGAGAGAGAATCAATCGGCCAATCCCCTGCCGGCCAACCTTCAGGAGCACGCGATGGACCTGTCCTTCCACCATTTCTCCGACCTGTTCGCACAGCTCGGCCTGCCCGCCGAAGAGGCCGATATCCGCGCCTTCATCACCTCGCATTCCCCGCTCGCCGAGGACCTCGAACTCTGGGAGGCACCGTTCTGGACGCCCGCCCAGGCGACGCTGCTGCGCGACGAGTACATGGAAGACGCGGACTGGGCGGAGATGGTGGACCAGTTGAATCTGGCATTGCGGGGGGCGCCGGTCCCGGGGGCTTGAGTCGAGCGCCTGAAGGCGGCCGGCGGCCGGTATATCATCGGCCCTTCCGCAACACCTCCGGCCCCCTCACGATGTTCCAGCTTTCCGACGATCTCTGCGCCGCCCCGAAGTCCGACCAGTACGCCACGCTGGTGGACATGGCGCGCGGGCTTCTTGCCGATGAGCGCGACCTGATCGCCAATGCCGCGAATTTCTCGGCACTGGTCTACCACTCGCTGGCCGACCTGAACTGGGCCGGTTTCTATTTCTACGATGGCACCGAACTGGTGGTGGGCCCCTTCCAGGGCAAGCCGGCCTGCGTACGCATCGCCATCGGGCGCGGTGTCTGCGGCACGGCGGCGCAGACGCGCGCCACGCAGCTGGTGCGCGATGTCCACGCCTTCCCCGGTCATATTGCCTGCGATGCGGCCTCGCGCTCGGAAATCGTGGTGCCGCTGGTCGCACCCGATGGCACGCTGATTGGCGTGTGGGACGTCGACAGCCCCCGCGAAGCCCGCTTCGACGAAGCGGACCAGGCGGGCATGGAAGCGCTGTGCGCGCTGTTCGTCGAGCTCGCCTGGGCGCGCCGTATCGAGGGCTGAACACCCGATCACATCAACGGCGCGCCCTGGCGGCGGGCGTTACCTTACGCCAGCCGCTTCAACAAGGCCGCCGCCCCTGCCGCCGAGGACGCCGGGTTCTGGCCCGTGATGAGCAGACCATCCTCGACCACGTAGGGTGCCCAGTCATCCCCCCTGGAATAGAGGCCGCCCTTGGCTTTCAGTTCGTCCTCCACCAGGAACGGCACCACCTGCGTCAGCCCCACGGCGGCTTCCTCGGTGTTGGTGAAGCCCGTGACCTTCTTGCCCTGCACCAGCGGCTTGCCGTCCGGCGTCACCACATGCCGCAGCACGCCCGGCGCATGGCAGACCAGTGCCACGGGCTTGCCGGCGGCAATGAACGACTCGATCAGCGCGATCGAGTGCTTGTCTTCGGCCAGATCCCACATCGGGCCATGGCCGCCCGGATAGAACACCGTATCGAAGTCCGCCTGCGAGACGGAATCCAGCCGCACGGTGGCGGCAAGCTGCGCCTTGGCGGCAGCGTCGGCTTCGAACCGATGCGTGAGTTCCGTCTGGAAATCCGGCTCGTTGCTCTTGGGGTCCAGTGGCGGCTGGCCACCCTTGGGCGAGGCCAGGACGATTTCAGCGCCCGCATCCTTGAAGGCGTAATACGGTGCGGCCAGCTCTTCAAGCCAGAAACCCGTCTTGCGGCCGGTATTGCCGAGTTGGTCATGCGAGGTCAGGACCATCAGGATCTTCATCATGTTTCTCCGTTTAGCGAAAGTGGGGGTCTACCTGTCGGCCGGCTGGTTCACCTGGCCGGTGTATCGGGCGAGATGAATTTCGACATCGGGCGCTTCCTGCAGCCCCAGCTCCATGAGCCGGCCGATATTCCGCTGGGCGGCGGGCCGCTGGACGGAGGCGATGAATCGATCCCACTCCGCTGCGATGTCCTCATCCGGCGGCAGGCTGGCCACATCGACCAGATGCTTGATTTCGGAGATGGAGGTCTTGTCGAACGACGCTATGCGCCGCGCCAGTCCATCGACGAAGGCATCCAGTTCGGCATCTGGCAGCGCGCGATTCACGTAGCCGTATTGCTCGGCCAGCGCGCCGTCGATATCGGCGCCACTGAGCAGCACCTCCAGCGCCCGCCCCCGCCCCATCAGCCGTGGCAGGCGCGCCATGGGCCCGCCTCCGGGCACAAAACCCGCGCCGATCTCGAACTGCGAGAGCACCGCCTTCTCCCGGCTGGCAAACCGCATGTCACAGGCCAGCGCCAGTTCGCTGCCCACGCCCGTGGCACGCCCGCGGATCGACGCGATGGACACCACCGGGGCCCGGCTCAGGCGGACCAGCATGTCGGGCAACGGTGGCATGCCGGTCGGCCCGGGCGCCATGCTGGTGGTGACCTCGAGCGGCGGCACGAAATCGTAGTGGGTCAGGAAGAAGCCCGGCACGGCACTATCGAACACCACCACCTTCAGGTCCGCAGCGCTTTCGAGCTCGGTCATGACCTGGTTCAGCTGCGGCATGGATTCCGGACCATAGATATTGAATGGCGGATGGTCGACCGTGACACGCCAGTAGGCCGGCGTTACGCGCGTGATGTGGAATTGCTGCGTCATCGTTGCACCCTGAGTCGATGCCTGATCCTCGAAGCCATTCCCGGTACGGGCCAGGCAGGATGCCGGGTGGCGCTCGCACCTGTCGTAGCGCCACCCCTTGGCGGCTCTCGCGCGTGAAGAGCCAGATGATTATAGGAAGCGATTTTCGGTATGCCAGCGGATCCACCAACGCACCCTTCAGGTGCAAAGCCAGTGCGCTGGGTCGGGCAGGTATGCCACAGACTGAAGGACCGAAGGGGTGTGCTGTCGGATCGCAAATATGCCCAATACATCACCTGATCATACTATTCCCCAATGGCGCCGCAGCGGCGTCGGCGTATCTTCACGCGATACCTGCGTCCGCAGGAATGCGCTACATGATGCTTCGGGGTGATGGGTAACGGACTGCAGATCTTGTGGGACGACGGCGAGCGTGTCTTCTATCGAGGACGGCGCCCGGACGAGACCGGCGGCGATTTCCTGCTGGCGCGGCCCGCTGCGGAACAACCATCGCCGGCCAGCCTGGACCGCCTTGGCCACGAATATCGCCTGAAGGACGAACTGGACAGCGCCTGGGCAATCCGGCCGCTGGAACTGGTGCGAGAGGCCGGCCAGACTGTGCTGGTGCTCGAGGATCCGGATGGCGAGCCGCTCTCGCGCCTGCTCGGCGCGCCAATGGAGATCGGGGCATTCCTGCGCCACGCGGTGCGCATCGCCAACGCGCTGTGCGGGCTCCACCAGCGCGGGCTGCTTCACAAGGACCTGAAGCCGACCCATATCGTCGTGAACTGCGCCGACGGGCAGGCACGGCTCACCGGCTTCGGCCTGGCCTCGCGCCTGCCGCGCGAGCGCCAGGCGCCCAAGCCGCCCGAGACCATCGCCGGCACGCTGGCCTACATGGCACCCGAGCAGACCGGGCGGATGAACCGGTCGATCGATTCGCGCAGCGACCTCTACGCGTTCGGCGTCACGCTCTACCAGATGCTGACCGGCGCGCTGCCGTTCACCGCCACGGACCCGATGGAGTGGATACACTGCCACATCGCCAAGATGCCGGTGTCGCCGCGCGCGCGGCAGGAAACCGTACCGGCGACGATTTCTCGCATCGTCATGAAGCTGCTCGCCAAGACGGCCGAGGAGCGCTACCAGACCGCCGTCGGGCTGGAGTACGACCTGCGCCGCTGCCTGGAAGACTGGGAGCGCCAGCGCCGCATCGAGGACTTCCCGCTCGACGCGCACGGCACGCACGACCGCCTGCTGATTCCCGAGAAGCTGTACGGGCGCGAGCACGAAGTGCGCACCCTGATCGACGCGTTCAACCGGGTGGTCGGCACCGGCACGCCAGAACTGGTGCTGGTGTCCGGCTACTCCGGCATCGGCAAATCCTCCGTCGTCAACGAGTTGCACCGGGCGCTGGTGCCGCCGCGCGCGCTGTTCGCGTCTGGCAAGTTCGACCAGTACAAGCGCGATATTCCGTACGCCACGCTGGTGCAGGCCTTCCAGGGCCTGGTGCGGATGCTGCTCGGCAAGTCCGACGCGGAGCTGGAGCGCTGGCGCAGCGCCCTGCTGGCAGCGCTCGGGCCGAATGCGGGGCTGATGACCGATCTCATTCCCGAGCTGAAGCTCATCATCGGCGAGCCGCCTCCGGTACCCGAGCTTGAGCCGCAGCAGGCGCAACGCCGCTTCCTGCTGGTATTCCGCGCGTTTATCGGCGCATTCGCCCGCCCGGAACACCCGCTCGCGTTGTTTCTGGACGATCTGCAATGGCTGGACGCAGCCACACTGGACCTGATCGAAGACCTGCTGACGCACGCGGACCTGCGCTACCTGCTGCTGGTGGGTGCGTATCGCGACAACGAGGTTAGTGCCGCCCATCCGCTGACGGGCAAGCTGCAGGCCATCCGCAACGCGGGCGCGCGGGTCGATGACATCCAGCTGGCGCCCCTTGCCAGCGCGCATATCAGTCAGTTGCTCGCGGAGGCGCTGCATGGCGAGCCGGCACGGATCGAGCCCCTGGCACAACTGGTGCATGAAAAGACCGCCGGCAATCCGTTCTTCGTGATCCGGTTCCTGCACGCGCTGGTCGACGAAGACCTGCTCACCCCGGACCACGCCACGCAGCAATGGCGCTGGGACCCGGCGCGCATCCACGCCAAGGGCTACACCGACAACGTCGTGGCCCTGTTGGTCGGCAAGCTGGCCAAGCTGCCGGCGCCGACGCAGCAGGCGCTGCAGCAGCTATCCTGCCTCGGCAACGCTGCCGAGATAACGACGCTTGCGGCGGTGCTCGGCATGCCCGAGGTGCAGATCCACACAGTACTGTGGGAGGCGATTCGCCAGGAACTGGTGATCCGGCAGGAAACCACCTATGCGTTTGTGCACGACCGCGTGCATGAAGCCGCCTACACGCTGATACCCGAGGCCCTGCGCAGCGAGGCACATTTGCGGATCGGCCGGCTGCTGGCCGCCCGCACGCCGCCGGCGCAACGCGACGAGGCGATCTTCGAAATCGTCGGCCACCTCAATCGCGGCGCCGCACTGATCACGGCGTGCGCCGAACGCGAGCAGCTGGCCGAATTCAACCTGCTTGCAGGCCAGCGCGCCAAGGCGTCCACCGCGTATGCCTCCGCAGTGGCGTATCTCGGCGCCGGCGCCGGCCTGCTGCAGGACGACGGCTGGCAACACCACTATGACCTGATGTTTGCGCTGGAGTCGAACCGGGCCCAGTGTGAATTCCTGATCGGCCAGCTGACCGCCGCCGAAACGCGCTTCATGACATTGGCCGAGCGCGCCGTGAACTTGGTCGAACGTCTGGAGATCGCCTGCTGGCAGATGGATCTGTACCTGATTCTCGGCCAGGGCGACCGCGCGGTCGCGGATTGCCTCGCCCTGCTCCGTCAGGTGGGCATCGAATGGTCGCCCCAGCCGGATGAGGTCGCGGTACGTCACGAATACGCGCGCATCTGGTCGCTGCTCGGGGACCGGCCGATCGAGACCCTGATCGATCTTCCGCCGATGGAAGACCCGGTCGCCCTCGCCACGATCCAGGCGCTGGCCAAGCTTTCCTCGCCCGCCCTGCATACGGCCCGCAAGGATGGCAACCTGGCCTGGCTGACGATCTGCAAGGCGATCAGCCTCAGCCTTGAGCACGGCAACACCGATGCCTCGTGCGTGGCCTATACCAACTTCGCCAGGGTTACCGGGCGGATTTTCGGAGACTATCAGGCGGGATTCCGGTTCGGGGAACTCGGCTGCCAGCTCGTCGAGCGACGCGGCCTCAAGCGCTACGAAGCACGCACCTACCTGTCGTTCTCCGTGTTTGTTGCACGCTGGTCGCAACCGGTGCGCACGTGCGGCGAGCAACTTCAGCGTGCGTTCGACGCGGCGAACCGCGTCGGCGATATTCCGTCCGGCGCATTCACGCGCAACAACCTGCTGTCGGACCTGCTTTTTGCCGGTGAGCCCCTGCCCGCGCTACAGAGCGAAGCCGAACGCGGCCTGGCGTATGCCAGGCAGGTGCGCTTCGGCATTGCCATCGGCTTCAGCGAGACCCAGTTGGCGCTGATCCACATGCTGCGCGGCATGACCCCGACCTTCGGCTGCCTCGATGGCGAACACTTCAACGAAAGCCGCATCGAACAGGGCTTATCGACAGCGTCTCCGGTCTTCGCCTGCTGGTACTGGATCCGGAAACTCCAGGCGCGCTATCTCGCCGGCGACTACGCAGCGGCGATGGAGGCCGCCGCCCATGCCAAGGCGCGGCTCTGGAGCTCGCACGCGTTCCTCGAGGAAGCCGAGTACTACCTCTACGGCGCGCTGGCCCGGGCTGACCTCTGCGGCACGCTCCCGGCCGGCGACCGACCGCCGCATCTGGACATCCTGGCCGACCATCATCGTGAACTGCGGGTCTGGGCGGATCTCTGCCCCCAGAACTTCGCCTGCCACGCCGCGCTCGTGGCCGCGGAGATCGCCCGCGTCGAGGGCCGCGACATCGATGCGGAACACCGCTACGAGGAGGCCATCCGCACCGCGCGCGACGACGGCTTCCTCAACATCGAAGCCCTGGCGAACGAACTCGCGGCCCGTTTCTACGCGACGCGCGGCTTTGAGAAGATCGCGCGGGCGTATCTGCGGGACGCCCACTACGGCTACCTGCGCTGGGGGGCGAATGGGAAGGCCCGCCAGCTCGAGGCGCAGCATCCGCATCTGCGTTCGGAGGCGGCCACGCCCGGCGCGACGAACACGATGGCCACCCCGGTCGACCAGCTGGATCTCGCCACCGTGATCAAGGTGACGCAGGCCGCCTCGGGCGAGATCGTGCTGGAAAAGCTGATCGACATGATCCTGCGCACCGCCATCGAACAAGCCGGGGCGGAACGCGGCCTGTTGATCCTGTCAGACGGCAGCGCACAGCGGATTGCCGCGGAAGCCACCAGCGACGCAACCCGCCTGCATCCGCACAATGTGCCGGTCAGCGCGGCGATCCTGCCGGCGTCCGTGCTCAACCACGTGATGCGCACGCGGGAGCCCCTCTTTCTGGACGACGCTGCGGCCGAACCGCCCCATGCCGCCGACCCTTACATCCGTCAGCATCGCGCCCGCTCCATCCTCTGCGTGCCGCTGATGACCCAGGCCAAGCTCACGGGCGCGCTCTACCTCGAGAACAATCTGGCGGCACGGGTATTCAGTCCGTCGCGCATCGCGGTGTTGCGGCTGGTGGCCTCCCAGGCCGCGATCTCGCTGGAGAACGCGCGCCTGTATCGCGACGTTGCCGAGCGCGAGGCCAGGATCCGGCGGCTGGTGGAGGCCAATATCATCGGCATCGCCGTCTGGCGCGCCGATGGAGAGATCCTGGAAGCCAACGACGCGTTTCTTCGCATGGTGGGATACGAGCGGACGGATCTGGTCTCGGGCCACGTCCGCTGGCGGGACCTGACGCCGCCGGACATGCAGCAGGACATCGATCGAGCCGCAGCAACGCTGATCCAGACGGGGCGCGTGCCGCCGCTGGAGACGGAATACCTCTGCAAGGACGGCAGCCGGGTACCGGTCATCGTCGGCCTGGCGACGTTCGAACCCGGCGGGCGGGATGGCGTCGCCTTCGTGCTGGACCTGACCGAGCAGAAGCAGGCCGAAGACAGGGTGCGCGAGAGCGAACGGCGCTATCGCGAGGTGCAGACGGAACTGGCGCACGCCAACCGCGTGGCCACCATGGGGCAGCTCGCAGCCTCCATCGCGCATGAAGTGAATCAACCGATTGCCGCGACAGTGACCAACGCCCAGGCCGCGACGCGCTGGCTCAACCTGCCGCGCCCCAATCTCGACGAAGTCCGGCTCGCGCTGGAGCGCATCGTCAAGGATGCCAATCGCGCGGCCGATGTGCTGGGCCGGATTCGGCAAATGATCAGGAAGGCGCCGCCCGGCAAGGAACGGGTAGACATCAACGCCGCCATCCGCGAGGTGGTCGCGCTCACCGGCGGCGAAGCGAGGAAGAGCCACGCCCGGGTGGAGATGCAGCTTGCGCGCGACCTGCCCGCCATCGAGGGCGAGCGCGTGGCGTTGCAACAGGTGCTGCTCAACCTGATCGTCAATGCGATCGAGGCCATGCTTGGCGTCAGCGAGGCCGAACGGCATCTGCTGATCGCCACGAGCCATACGGCCGAAGACTGTGTCCTCGTTACCGTGCGGGATTCCGGCCCGGGCTTCGGCAGCCTGGACCCTGCCGGCATATTTGCGCCCTTCTATACCACCAAGCCCTCGGGCCTGGGCATGGGGTTGTCCATCTGCCAATCGATCATCGACGCGCATGGCGGCCGGCTATGGGCCAGCGAGCACGCACCGCGCGGCGCCCTTATCCAGTTCACGGTGCCCGTGCAGTCTGGAGCGTCGCGAACGCCCAGCCTTCAGGATCCGCCGAACCAGTTGTAGCCCTGATCCACCCAATACCCGCCCGGGTAGGTGTTGGTCACGAACAGCTCCATGATGTGCTTGGGGTTCTTGTAGCCCAGCTTGGTTGGCATGCGGAGCTTCATGGGGAAGCCGTACCTGGGCGGCAGGCGCTCGCCATCGTAGGTAAAGGTCAACAAGGTCTGCGGATGCAGCGCGGTGGCCATGTCGATGCTTTCGTAGTAGTCGTCGGCGCACTTGAATCCCACGTACTTCGCCGTGGTATCGGCGCCAATCCGCTGGAGAAAGCCGGCGAACGGCGTACCGCCCCAGCGACCGACGGCGCTCCAGCCTTCCACGCAGATATGCCGGGTGATCTGCTCCGCGTGAGGCAGGGCGTAGAGGGCATCCAGCGTCCAGCTCCGCTTGTCCTGCACCAGCCCGCCCACCTTGAGCCGGAAGTCGTCGCCGTTCACCACGGTCACTTCGTCGATGCCATAGAACGCGTTGAACGGAAATGGGCGCGTCATCTCCGCGGCGGTGTAGGTGGGTGCGAGCCGGTTCGGATCGAACAGCCACGCCTGCACCTTGTCATTCATGCGGGAGACACGGCTCAGGAAGGTCTCGACCGAGGCCTCGTCGCGCAGACTGCACCCTGTGAGCATGGCCAGCCCCCCCAGCGTGAGAATGCGCTTGCCGAACAGGCGCCGGGCGGGCGCATCGAGTTCCCGGCGCACATCGATGATCAGCGACTAGCGATCGACAGCCAGGCGCCGGGGAGGTTTCGGGTTCACGGTTCAGCTCCAGTATCGTGATGGCACCGCCGTAGTGGCGTCCGCGTCAGCGTCCGCGAATCATCGTCAGCAGGCTGCGCGGCACCAGCGCTACCATCACCAGATGCACGAGAATGAAAGCGGCAAGCAGCGCCATGGCGCAGAAATGCACCACGCGCGCGAAGTCATAGCCGCCCATCAGCTCGCGCAGCAGTGGGAACTGCACGGGCTTCCAGATCGCGATGCCGGACAGCACCAGCACGACAAGGACCGCGATCACGAACAGGTACGCCAGTTTCTGCACGGCGTTGTACTGACTGAGGTCGGCATGCGAGAGATGGCCGCGCAGCGCGGCGGCCAGATC
Source organism: Cupriavidus sp. 2KB_3 (assembly GCF_052115685.1). Lineage (NCBI taxonomy): Bacteria > Pseudomonadati > Pseudomonadota > Betaproteobacteria > Burkholderiales > Burkholderiaceae > Cupriavidus > Cupriavidus sp. 2KB_3. Next base: position 309,484 of record NZ_JBFRHD010000007.1, on the reverse strand, counting down.
GTGAAGCACGGCGCGCGGCGCCAGCGGAAAGAACTTCCTCGCGAGGCGACCCGTGCCGACATTCATGGCCAGATAGAACAGCCCGTTGAAGAACAGCAGCCACATCGCCGCAAAATGCCATTGCAGCGCGCCGCCCAGCCAGCCTCCGAGGGTGATGTCGGCCGGAAAGCTGAAGCCGGCGAAGACCGGCGAAGCGTTGTAGATGCGCCAGCCCGACAACATCATCACCACCGCGGCCAGTGCATTCAGCCAGTGCGATATCCGCACCCAGACGGGCTGGATCACGCGCGGCGCAGCGCGGCGCGGCATCGCGACATGTGTGGTTTCCATTTCGGCCTCCAGAACCCGTGCGCCGCGCGGGACGAGATCCCGCCTGCGGCGCACGGTCGCGCTCACTCGCCCAGCGTCACTTGCTCATGCCGCCGGACATGCCGTCGCCAGCCTTGCCCATCTTGTCCCCCGACTTCGACTTGCTCATCTTGTCCTTGGACATGCTGTCCTTCGACATCGCGTCCTTGCCCATGCTGTCCTTCGACATGGCATCCTTGTGCATGCCGTCCTTCGCCATGCTGTCTTTCGACATCGAATCCCTGGCCATCGATCCGCTGGCCTGCGCGAAGGCTGCCGTGCCGCTCATCAGGACGGCAGCGGAAACCACGGCGATTGCGATCTTCTTCATCTTGACACCTCATAGTTTGGACATGGACCGGGAACACCCGGCATAGGAAACATCGCGCCACGCCGGGACGGCTGGCGGTAGATCCACACAGCATGTGTGCGTCTGAAGGGAAATTCGCCCCGGCGGCGCTTCCGGTTACAGCCATCGAAAAAATTTCCCGTACGGCGACGGTGCGCTGCGCACCACATGACCGCCGGCGCGGCGTAGAATTCGCGCAAACTAACGTGGCCGGTGTAACCAACGCGATCGATGGAGCGAACTACAGGACAGGAAGCGCTGCAGCGGCGGGAGGCGCGCCTGCGCGATCTTTTTGCCGACGGGCTGGCGGGGGATCAGGCCGCCTACGCGCGGTTCCTGACCGAGCTGGCGGCGCTATTGCGCGGCTATTTCCGTCTCCGGCTTCCGCAGCAGGCTGGCGATGTCGAGGACCTGACCCAGGAAGTCCTGCTGGCGGTGCACAACGCCCGGCACACCTACCTGCCGGGCCAGCCGCTGACGGCCTGGGTACACGCCATCGCCCGCTACAAGCTTGCCGACCACTTTCGCGCCCATGCGCGGCACGACGCACTGAGCATGCCGCTGGATGCCGCGCAGGACATCCTGGCGGCGCCGGACCTGGAATCGGCCCAGGCCAGGCGGGATCTGAACCTTCTGCTCGACCAGCTGCCCGACCGGCAACGCCTGCCGATCGTGCACGTCAAGCTGGAGGGACTGTCTGTCAGCGAAACCGCGCGGATGACCGGGTTATCCGAATCGGCGGTCAAAGTGGGCGTGCACCGCGGGCTGAAGGCGCTCGCGGCGAAGATTCGAGGAACGAAATGAAAACGGACGACCTGATTTCCATGCTTGCCACGGGCGCCGCGCCGGTGGACCGGCACGCGCTCAGCCGCCGTTTTGGCATCGCCGTGGCGGTCGGAGCGGCGCTGGCGACCTTGCTGGTGGCCACCCTGCTGCACGTCCGTGCGGACCTGGCCGAAGTCGCCGCCACGCCCCTGTTCTGGGCGAAGGTGGCGCTACCGCTCTCGCTCCTGCTGGGCGCGCTGTGGATGGCGGCCCGGCTGGCCCGCCCCGGGATGACCACTGGTTTGCGCTGGCTGGGCATCGCGGCGCCGTTTGGCGCCGTCTGGCTGGGCGCGATCCATGCGGTTGCGCAGACACCCATCGGAGAGCGCGCGGCGGCCATCCTGGGGCAGACGTGGCGGGTCTGCCCGCTCAACATCACGATGCTGTCGGTGCCGGTTTTCATCGCCGTCTTCTGGGCATTGCGCGGCTTGGCCCCGACACGGCTGGCCCTGACCGGTGCCATTGGCGGCTTGTTGTCCGGTGCGGTGGCTACGCTCGCCTACTGCCTGCATTGCCCGGAGATGGGCGTCGCGTTCTGGGCAGTGTGGTACGTGCTGGGCATGCTGGTGCCGACCGCAATTGGCGCGCTGCTCGGGCCCCGCCTGCTTCGGTGGTGACCTTGCCGGGCGACAGCTAGCCTGCCGCCACGATTACGTGGGCCTGGATCTTCCCGGCCACGGGACCGTCGCCATGGCGGCTGGCAATTGCCTCGGCCGCCCGGTCCGTAACGTGTTGCAGCAGGCTGGCGTCCCGCGCCTCTATCTCGTTCCGTAGCGGCGTGCCGAGGCAATAGGCGATGGCGACGTCGCGCGCCGAGTTCGCACGGCTAATCTTCTCGTGGGTCTCGATCTGGACGCTGGCGAACCCGGCGCGGGTCACCTCTTCCCGGATCTGCGCAACATCGTGATAGCCATGCGGCGTACGCGCGAGGAATCTCGGCGGGTCTTGCGGGAACACCGCGGCAGCGGCATCGGTAACGTCATTGGCGAAGAGATTCTCTTCGATCCGATCCCAGACACTGAAGATGAAGCGCCCGCCCGGCCTCAGCACGCGACGCGCCTCGGCATAGCCGGCGACCCGGTCGGGAAAGAACATCGCGCCGAACTGGCAATAGACAACATCGAATGACGCCGCCTCGAACGGAAGGTTGAGCGCGTCCGCCTGCTTCCATTCGATACGGCTGTCGGGCCCTTGCCGGCTGGCGGCATAGTCGAGCATGGGCTGGTTGAGGTCGGTCACTACATAGCGCGCGCCGGCGCCCAGCTTGGGCGCAAGCGCCCGCGTGACCACGCCGCTGCCGGCTGCCGTCTCCAGCACCGCGCCGGGCGAGCCGGCTGCAACCAGCGCCGCCAGGTCGGCGGCATAGACCTCGAAGATCAACGGAACCATGAACGTGTCGTAGAACCTCGGGATCGTGCCCGCAAACACTTGATCGCAATCCGTCATGATTCCCCCTTGAAAGCGCTTGATCGTGCGCTTGCCGGTGCCTCCGCGCGCCCGAAGTGGATCGCGCTGCGCTGCAACCGCCCGCCAGTTTCCCGCATCGTGATCGCGCAAGAAATCCATGCGAACCCGAAAATCTTGCCGGCCGTACACGCGCATGCTGGCATCAGACGCTGAGAGGCGTCGTGGGTCCATCCGGATTCACCCGTTCGTTCGCAAGGAGCACATCATGAAAACACTCGTACGACTCACCAGCCTGGCCCTTGTCGCCCTGCCCGCGCTGGCCTTTGCGCAAAGCACCCCGGGCCCGGTTACCCGCGCGGAAGTGCGCGCGGACCTCATCCGTGTAGAGAAGGCCGGCTACAACCCGTTCGGCAACAGCGACCACTATCCCGCCGATATCCAGGCAGCGGAAGCCAAGGTGGCTGCGCAGCAAGGCACGCCGGCCATCCAGCCGGAAACCCGCGCCGAGGTTCGGCAGGATCTTCTGCACGTGGAGAAGGCCGGATACGACCCGTTCCGCGTCGGCAGCACGTATCCCGCCAAACTCCAGGCCGCCGAGGCACGCGTAGCAGCCGGCACAACCACCGCTTCGCCCACGCCGGTACAGAAGCCGATGGTCACGATGGCCGCCGCATCGGCAATCCCGCGCATTGACCGGCCCCGCAATGCGTTCTTCGATGGCGCTTGACGATGCAGGCATGTCCAGGCCCTAGCGCAGGCCGCCCCAGTGGTTGGTCACGCGCAGCAGCGAGGCATGCGGGCCGAATTCGCCGAGCCCTGTCGATAGTTGCTCGGCTGCCTCGCACACGGCTGCGGCCAAATCGCGCAAACGCGTGGGCCGCAGCCGTGTGTCCGGTCCGGAAATACCAACCGCCGCAATGACCGCGCCCGATCCATCGAAAATGGGCGCGGCCAGTCCGTTCACGCCCGGGCGCCATTCGCCCCGATTGATGGCGTACCCCAAGCGACGGACCTGCTGCATCTCGTGAAGGAAGGCGTCAGGCTCCGTGATCGTGCGGGGAGTGGCGGCGCTGAGGTCATTGGCGATCTCGGCCAGCCACTGCGGATTCCTGAAAGCCAGCATAGCCTTGCCGGTGGCCACGCAATGCGCCTGCGAGCGGCCGCCAATCTGGCTGTAGGCGCGAATCGGGTTCGGACACTCCACCTTGTGCACATAGACGACCTCCCGGCCGTCCAGCACGGACAGGTGGACCGATTCTCCGGTGGATTGCATGAGAGCTTCCATCAGCGTGTCCGCGTGACGGCGCAGGTCAAAGCTCCAGAGCGCCGCCGACCCCAACTCCCATAGCTTGATCGATACCGTGTAGCTCGACGGCGGTACCCGCACCACATAGTGCTCGTCCACCAGCGCCTGTAGCAGCCGGTGCGCGCCGCTCTTGGGCATGCTCGCCATCTGGGCGAGCTCGCTCACGCCAATCGGCTTTCCATGGCGCGCCATGATGTCGAGTAGGTGAAGACCCTTAATCAGCGTGTTGTTCATGGCACCGAGCATCTGACGCCCGGCGCAGCCCGGGCAACTGTTCCAAAGTGTAGAACACCCGTGCCGGAATGAGGAACGGTTCTAGACTCGGTCCTGACGTCATGCACCCCAGCCATGACGACCCACGACACCCATCCATGACCGACGTCCAAACCGAAGACCTGCCGCTGCGCGGCATCCGCGTGCTGGAGTTCTGCTCCGTGGCCGCCGGCCCATTTTGCGCCATGTTGCTGGCCGATATGGGCGCCGATGTGATCAAGATTGAACCGCCCGGCGGCGATGCGCTGCGGACCTGGCCGCCGATTAGCGCCGGCTTCAGCGAGAACTTCGCGTCACTGAACCGGAACAAGCGCTCCGTGGTCCTGGACCTCAAGCTTCCCGCCGATCTCGAGGTGGCGCTCGCGCTGTGCGCCAAGGCCGACGTGATTATCGAAAACAACCGGCCCGGCGTGATGGATCGGCTCGGGCTGGGTTACGCGCGGCTGAGCGCGCTGCGCCCCGAACTCGTCTACTGCTCGATCTCCGCCTTCGGTCAGTCCGGCCCGCGCGCCGCCGAGGGCGGCTTCGACCTGACGATTCAGGCGGCCGCTGGCGTGATGAGCGTCACTGGCGACTCCGATGCCCCGGTCAAATGCGGCGTGCCGGTGTCCGATTTCGCTTCGGGCCTGTACGGCGCATTCACGATCGCCAGCGCCCTGCTCCAGGCCCGGGCGCGCGGGCGCGGTGCGCATCTGGACGTGCCGATGTTCGGCTGCACGCTGGCGATTGGTGCACTGCAAACCAGCGAGTACTTCGGCACGGGCCGCAGCCCGGTCAAGCTCGGCTCGGCACATCCGCGCAATGCGCCTTACCAGGCCTATCGCGCCGCCGATGGCTACTTCGCCATCGCCGCCGGCAACGATGGCCTGTGGCGCGACGTGCTGCGTGCGGTGCGGATGGAACCGCTTGCCGACGACCCGCGCTTCCTGTCTCCCACGCTGCGCGCCCGCCATCAGGCGGAGCTGAAGGCACTGCTGGAAGAGGTCTTCGTGCAGCAAGGCGTCGACCACTGGATCGATGTCTTCCGCAGCGCCGGCGTGCCGCACTCGCGCATCAACGACTACGCCCGCGCGCTGGAAGATCCGCAGGTAGACCACATGCGCTGGATTCGCGATATCGAGCTCCCGGGCGGCACCCAGACGCGCACGTTCTCCTCGCCGATTCGCATCGACGGCCATGCGGTGCCGGTACGCAGCGCACCGCCCGCACTGGGCGAGCATTCGGAGGAAGTCCGCCGCACGATCGGCAACCCGCAAGACAAACAGGGATAAACACCATGCAGAACACATCCACAGCAGACACCCAGGCCCTGCGGCGCTTCATCGCCCGGATGGACGCCATCGTCGCGGACACCAGCCATCCCGAAGCGGCCACCCTCGAACAAGTCGGGCAGGCGCTGGGCGATCTGGTGGCGCATGACAACTGGCTGGACCCGCAGTTCGCCGTGCCGCATCCCGAGTACTACCGCCAGTACCTGCTGCACAGTGACCCGCAGGACCGCTACAGCGTGGTGAGCTTCGTGTGGGGGCCGGGCCAGAAGACGCCGATCCATGACCACTGCACCTGGGGCGCCATCGGCATGCTGCGCGGTGCCGAAGTGGGGCAGGCTTTCGCGCAGGGCGCGGCGGGCATGGTCGAGACCGGCGAGGCCGAGCGGCTGGAGCCGGGCGACGTGGCCTTCGTCTCCCCTGCAATCGGCGACATCCACGTGGTGCGCAATGCCTATGAAGACCAGGTGTCGATCAGCATCCATGTGTACGGCACGGATATCGGCAAGCAGTCCCGGCATGTGTTCGATGCCGCCACCGGCGCCATGAAGACCTTTGTCTCCGGTTACGCCAACGTGGAAAAGGCGTCCGCATGAACGAGGCGCCGTTGCGGCTCCACCGGGACGATGACGTATGCCGGCTGACCCTGAACCGGCCACAGCAGGGCAACGCCTTGTCCCGCGAACTGCTCGATGCGCTGGATGCAGCGCTGGACGTCTGCGCCGCTCGCCCGCCGGCCTGTCTTGTGATCGAAGGTGCGGGACGCCATTTCTGCACCGGCTTCGATCTCTCCGGGCTGGCGAACGAAACCGATGACAGCCTGCTGGCGCGCTTCACGCGGATAGAGCTGCTGCTTCAGCGCGTGGCACGCGCCCCGTACCCCACGATTGCCGTGGCGCATGGCCGCACCGTCGGCGCAGGCGCCGACCTGTTCGCAGCCTGCGCGACGCGCGTCGCAGTAGCCGGAGCCAGCTTCGCCTTTCCAGGCTGGCGCGGCTTCGGGCTGGTGCTCGGCAGCCGGCGCTTGGCTGCACGCGTCGGCACGAATCGCGCGCGGGACTGGATCGAGCGCGCGTGCCTAATCGACGATGCCGAAGCGCTTTCCACCGGCCTTGCCACGGCACGCGTGGAAGCGGCCCCGGCCACGTTCACGGCTCCGGTCGCAAACGTGGCGGATGACCCGCTCGCCGGCGCCATCGATGGCAATGCCGAACTCGACGACGCGCGCGACCTTGCCGCACTCGTGCGTTCGGCCGCTTGCGCCGGCTTGCAGCAACGGCTCACGGCCTATGTGAACCGACAGGCCGAGGCCCGGCAGGCACAATAACAAAGACAGAGGAGACAAACGATGAACGGGAATATCCAGCGTATTGCGGCGGCCGTGACCCTCGCCATGGCGGGGATGGCCGCCACGGGTGCACAGGCGCAGGGCGAGGGGCCCTATCCGTCCAAACCGATCCATCTTGTGGTGGGTTACGCCCCGGGTGGCGGCACGGACATCATGGCGCGCCTGATCGGCCAGCAGATCGGTATCGCGCTGGGGCAGCCCGTCGTCGTCGAGAACAAGCCGGGCGCGGGCCAGAATATCGCGGCCAGCTATGTGGCCCGGCAGCCGGCGGACGGCTACACCCTGTTCCTCAGTTCCAGCGCGCTGGCGGTCAACATCAGCCTGTACAACAAGCTCGACTACGATCCGATCAAGAGCTTCGCGCCGGTTGCCGTCTTCGGGCAGAGTCCTAACCTGATGGTGGTGCCCGCCTCGCTGGGCGTGAGTTCGGTCAGCGAGTTCGTGGCCTACGCGAAGAAGAAGGATGCCGATGGCGTGAACTTCTCCTCGTCGGGCGCCGGCAGTTCCCAGCATCTTGGCGGCGAGCTGTTCCGGCAGGAGACCGGCATCAAGGCCAGCCACGTGCCGTACAAGGGTTCGGCGCCGTCAATCGTCGCCATCCTGAGCGGCGAGGTGCAGTACACCTTTATCAATATCCCGTCCGTCATGGCGGTGAAATCCAATAACCGCATGCGCGTGCTGGCCATCACCAGCGCCAGCCGCTCGCCGTTGATGCCCGACGTGCCCACCATGGTCGAGGCGGGCATGCCGCACATGACCATGGCCGCGTGGTACGGGGTACTGGCCCCGGCCGGCACACCGGCCCCGATCATCAACCGGCTCAATGCGGCGATCAACAAGGCCGTATCCGATCCGGCGTTCCGCGAACGCATGCGGAGCGAGGGTGCGGAGACCATGTCGGAGTCGCCCGACTATTTCAAGCGCTTCCTGGCCGATGACATTGCCCGCTGGCACAAGGTCGTGAAAGCCGGCAACGTGAAGGTTCAGTAACCCCCCGATTTCCCCTCACATCACCAAGGAGATTCCGCATGTCGATGTTCATGAACTGGCCCGATCTGCTCAACACGCTGAAGCGTTCTTACAACCGCCTCGGCAATTCCAACCCGAAGATGCTGGAAGCCTATCGGAATCTGGCCGCGGCGCAGGGGTCGAATGGCGCGCTCGACGCCAAGACGCGCGAGCTGATCGCGCTGGCCGTGGCCGTGACCACGCGCTGCGACGGCTGCATCTCGTCCCACGCCGCGGCGGCGGTGAAGGCCGGTGCCACGGAGGCGGAGATCAGCGATGCCCTCGGCACCGCCATCGCACTCAATGCGGGCGCGGCCTATGTGTATTCGCTGCGCGCGATGGAGGCCGTCAGCCAGCTCAAGGAAGCCGCCTGATCCGGCGAACCGCGCACCGCGCACCGCGCACCGACAAGGAGGAGACAAACATGGCCGCATACGTCATCGACAGCGCCCTGTTCCGGGACCAGTTCAGTACCGCGCAGATGCGCGAGATCTTCAGCGATGAAGCAACGGTGCAGCGGTGGCTCGACGTGGAAGCCGCGCTGGCCAAGGTGCAGGCGCGCCTGGGGATCATTCCCCAGCGCGCCGCCGACGAAATCTGCGCGAAGGCGCGGGTCGAACTGATCGACCTGCCCGACCTGAAGCGCGAGATGGACCGCACCAGCCACCCGATCGTGCCGCTGCTGCGCGCCATGAAGAAGGTGTGCAGCGGCGACGCCGCCGAGTACATCCACTGGGGCGCCACCACGCAGGACATCATCGACACCGGCACCATCCTTCAGGTGCGCGATGCGCTGGAGGTCATCGGCACCCGCTACGCGGAGCTGGAGGGCCATCTCGTCAAGCTGGCACAGACGCACCGCGACCTGACCATGGTGGCACGCAGCCATGGCCAGCAGGCGCTGCCGATCACGTTCGGCTTCAAGGCCGCCGTATGGGTCGAGGAGGTGCGCCGGAACCAGGAGCGCTTCGCCGCCATGAAGCAGCGCGTGCTGGTGGGGCAGTTCTCCGGCGCGGTCGGCACGCTGGCGGCACTGGGCGACAAGGGCATCGCGGTGCAGGAGGCGCTGTTCGAGGAGCTGGGTCTGGGCTGCCCGCGCATCCACTGGCATGTCTCGCGCGACAACATCGCCGAACTGGCCTGCGTGCTGGCAATCTGCACCGGCACCATCGGCAAGATCGCCCATGAGGTGTACAGCCTGCAGAAGACGGAGACGGCCGAGCTGGAGGAACCGTTCGCGATGGGCAAGGTGGGTAGCAGCACCATGCCGCACAAGCGCAATCCGCCGACCTGTGAAACCGTGGTGGCCCTGGCCCGCCTGGTGCGCAATACGGCGCCGATGGCGCTGGAGTCGATCATGGCCGAGCACGAGCGCGACAAGATCGTGCTGCAGACGGAACGCGAGTTCATCTCTCGCCTGTGCTGCATGAGCGATGCGGCCGCGCTGAAGCTCGGCTATGTGTGTGCCAACCTGACCGTGCGCCCCGCCAACATGGAGAAGAACCTGTTCATCCAGCGCGGCCTGCTGATGTCCGAGGCCGTCATGATGGGCCTCAGCGAGCGCCTGGGGCGCCAGGAGGCACACGAGATCGTCTACGAGGTGTGCATGGACGTGTTCGAGCGCGGCGGCGACTTCCGCGAGGCGCTGCTGGCGAACGCGAAGGTAGCAGCGGGCATCGACGCGCAGACGATCGACAGGATGCTCGACCCGCATGGCTATACCGGCATGGCGGGCGTCTTCGTGGATCGCGTGGTGGGACGGCAGGAGCGCTGACACGCGTCTGCAAACAAGAAGCGGGTGCCGGGATCTTTCCGGCACCCGCTTTTCATTGCGACGGTTTGTGGGCGAGACCTACTGGCGCAGCGGAATGAAGCAGTCGGCGGCGTCGGCAAGGGTCTCGCAGGACAGGACCGTGGCAATCAACGCTTCCGTGCGCTCGGTGCCCAGCCCCGGCACCAGCAGCGTGCGGGCCTTGCTGGCGATGCGCCCTTCCTGGCGGCCCAGGTCGGTCTCAGGACGGCTGGCATCGCTATGGCAGTCATGCACAAGGCCATTCTCCAGCGTCACCGTCGCCCGGGCATTCGCGCGCGGCATGGCTGCGTCGCCGTGCACGCGGATGCGTCGGCGCAGTGCGGCCAGCGCGGAGTCGTCGATCGCAGCGGTGAAGCTTTCCGCCGCAACGGTGCTGCGGCCTGACAGGGCCAGCGCGGCCATGTGTGCGATGCTGAATTTGGCCTCCGCGGGCGTGGTGGGATTGGCGACGCAGCATACGTCCAGGTATTGCGGCTCGATGGCGATCTCCACCGACGCGATCTCGGCGGCGGCAACGCCGTGCTGCTGGCGCAGTTGCAGGCAGGCCTCGATCGGTGCCTGCGTGCCATAGCAGGACGCGTGGTACTTGTAGACGATGCCGTGCACGCGTGAGGTGGTGGCATCGCGCCAGATTGCGTCGGGTTCCCACGCGCTTGCGTACAGCGCCGCGAAGCCCCGCTCGCGCTCGAGGATGTCAGGCACCGCCTGGAAGCCGCGCGCCGCCAGCCGGGCGGCACGCAGGCCAATCGCGGCAGCCTGCCCGGCGTGCAAAGGCTTGCACATCGTACCGAACAGCGCGCGCATCCCGCCCGCCTGCGTGGCGGCGATGCCCAGCGCATGCGCGGTGCGGTCAACATCGAGTCCAAGCAGTGACGCCACGGCCACCGTGGCACCCAGCGTGCCGAGCGTGGCGGTGTTGTGCCAGCCTAGGCGGTAGTGGTCTTCGCCCATGCACGACGCCATGCGGCTCTGCAACTCGACGCCTGCGGCAAAGGCGGCCAGCGCGGCGATGCCATGATGCCGGCCCCCTTCGGCCTGCGCGAGAATCGCCGGCCACAGCGGCACGGACGGATGCACGCGGGACTGCAAGTGTGCATCGTCGAAATCCAGCACATGTGACGCCGTGCCGTTTACCAACGCGGCCTGCACCGCGCTGGCCCGCGAGCCGTCGAGCAAGGTGGCGCAGGGCGTGGCGCCCTCTTCGCGCACTTCGGCCAGCAGGATCTGGACGGGCGCCTGCTGCCACGCGGCATGCGCCACGGCGAACCAGTCGAGCAGGCTGTGACGTGCGATGCGCGCCACGTCGGTCCGCAGCCCGCCCGAAGCCATGGACAGGCTGTGCGCCACCAGTTCCCGCGTCAGCCCTTGCGGCAGGCCGACGGGGGGCAAGGAATGCGGCGCGTTCATTTCACCTCCATCGTCTTCAGCAGCTTGTCGCTGATGCCGGCACGGTAGCGGGCGATGTCATCAACGATGTACTGGCGGAACCTGGCGGTGGGCATGTCGACCTCCCGGGCGCCATCCTGCCGCACCACGCGCTGCAGATCGGCATTGCGCAGCCCTGCCGACACGGCCTTGGACAGGCGCTGCACGATCGCGTCCGGCGTTCCGGCCGGCGCCACCAGGCCATACCACTGCGTCACGGTCACATCGATGCCCAGCTCGCGGAACGTCGGCACATCGGGGAAGGCTGGGGTGCGCTGCTCGCCCGTCAAGGCCAGCAGCTTGAGCTTGCCCGACTTGACCTGCCCCATGATCGGCGGCGCGGTGGCGAAGAACAGATCGGTATGCCCGCCCAGCAGGTCCGTGATGGCGGGGCCGGAGCCCCGGTAGGGAATCGGCGCGATCTCGACGCCCGCCTTTGCCTTGACCATCTCCATGGTCACATAGCCCACGCTGCCGGGGCCGGATGACCCGTAGCTGAGCTGGCGCGCCTTGGCCTCGGCGAACGCGGCGGAGGCGCTCTTGTAGCGATCGGCGGCGGCGAACAGGCCATGCGGCGCCTGCACCAGCATGCCGATGGCGACGAAGTCCTCGGGCACCTTGTAGGGCAACTCGCTGCCCCGCAGCGCCGCCGCCAGCGACATATTGCTGCTCATGCCCATCAGCAGCGTGTAGCCGTCAGGCTTGCTGCGCGCCACCTGCTCGGCGGCCATCATACCGCCGGCGCCACCCTTGTTCTCGACCACCACGGGCTGGCCAAGCTTGCGCGAGAGCTGATCCGCAATCAGCCGGCCATACAGGTCGCCCCCGCCGCCCGGTGGGAATCCCACCACGAGCTTGATCGGGCGATCCGGATACTCCGCATGCGCAGCCGTGGCAGCGATGCATACCATCATGCACAGCAGCCAATGCACGCAACGCCATGCGCGTGTGGCCGCGCTCCCCATGTGCAAAGTCATCGTCGTCTCCTCCAGTCGTTATGCCGGCTGTCGCTAACGACAGGCCTGCAAGGATTCTGGACGAGCCCCTGCAAAGCGCATGGATGTTCCACGATTCGGAACGACACGGCATGGGAACGGACGGGAGGGGGGATTCGTGTCGCCTTGCGCAAAGGCGGCACAGGCGGCAAAGACGGCACAGGCGGCGGGGATTGACGGGCTAGTGCCCGTCTCCCGCCTGATCAGCCACCGCGTTGCGCGGTGGCCGGGGGCACTGCCAAGACGATTACGAGCCGACCTTGAGGCGGCCGCCGCGTCCCAGTCCGCCCTTCACTTCCTGCGCCTTGTAGTTGCGCAGCGAGACCACCATGTTGTTGTAGGCGTCCATGAACGCTGCAACCGTGGCCTTGCCTTCGGGCGTGCGGGAGAAGCCGCCAAGCCCGCCGGCCGCACCGCCGCCAAAGGCGCCCATGGCGGCACCAAAGTTGGTGGCCGTGGCGTTGCCTTCGGAGATGGACAGCTGCACGCCCGAGCGGATGTCGAACATCGTCAGCGTCACGACCGATGCCTTGCTTTGCATGGCACCGCCAACCAGTGCACCGGCGGCGCCAAACAGGCTACCCACACCGGCAGCCAGCTGGCCCGTGGCGTCGTTATCGATGATGATGGCCGGCTCCATGTAGAAGTCGGCGGCCACGCGCTGGCCCTTCTGTTGCTTCGAACCAGCCCGGAACTCGCCCGAATTGCGCTGCTTGTCGGTGATCGACGACAGCTTGCTCTCGGTGCGATTGTTGCCGACAGACGTAATCACGAAGCAGTTCGACTGCTGCACGGCCAGGCGGATCAGCGGCTCGATAGTCGTGATCTTGGTGGTGGCGCCAAAGCTTGCGTACCATTCCTTGCCACGGCCATCATCCACGGCGAGCGTGCCCAGGGGCGCGTCGCAGCGCTCCAGCGACGGATTGGCATTCACGCTGCTTGCGCCGCCCGCGGCACCGGTGGCGGCCGTCGGTGCCGTGCCAGTGGAGATGCTACCGCCAGCGCCCGGCACGGCACAGCCAGTCAGAACCAGGGACGCGGCCAGTGCGGCCAAGCGCAAAGAAGTCTTCTTGGGCATGAAATCGCCTGTTGTTGGAAGTGATGGAAAGAGGAGGAGGGGACGGGCTTAGCGCAGATACCAGCCGGAAGGGCCCCAGACCCAGTAATACGGGTAGCTGCTGTACCACGCGTACCAAGACTTGCGATACGCCTCGCGTACCTGGTACAGACTCTGTTCGTCCTTCTTGGCGGCTTGAGCTTGCGGGATCAGGTCCTTGGCTTCCTTGCTGCCCTTGGAGGCAGCACGGGTCAGCCAGGCCTCGGCTTCCGCCGGGTCCGAGCCCATTTCCTCAAAGCCCATCAGATAGATTCGGCCAAGCGCCAGCTGGGCCTGCACGTGACCGTTGTCGCCGGCCTTGCGCATCCATTCGAGGGCTTGATAGCTGTTGCGCTCCACGCCGTCGCCGCGCAGCAGGCGCAGGCCCAGGTCATAAGCCGCGTTGGGATTGCGCTCCGCCACTTCGGTCAGGGCCTGCATGCGGCGCTCGGCCTCGGTATCGACGGGCGCGCCCTGGAATGTGGTCAGGCGTCGGTCTTGCTCGGCGCAGGCATTGCCGTTGCACACGCGCACCGTTGGCGAGCGGGACAACTGCCCTTCCGCAGTCTGCCCGGCGCATCCCGCCAAGCCCAAAACTGTCACGAACACCAAAGAAACGGAAACACGCATGGCAACCCCACCCCGAACATATTTATTTTTTTTGCAATGCCTCGAATACTTAGCTTTGTAAGTAAACGTGTAGATTGTAACGGCATTGTATGTGGGGATTGCAACACATCGTAATGCGAATCACTGCTTTTGTTGCGCCACGGACACGTTCTTACAAGGGTAAACCCCAATAAAAGACAGGAGGCAGGGCCTCCCGCCGCCCGGATCAGTCGATCTTCGCGCCCGATACCTTCACCGTCTGGCCCCACCGCTGTTGCTCTTTGACGATGGTCGCCGCGAACGCTTCCGGCGATTGCCACGCCGGCTCGGCGCCCTGCGCTTCCAGCTTGGCCTTGGTATCCGGGTCCGCCAGCACGGTGCGCAGCGCGCCCGAGAGCTTGTCGACGATCTCCTTCGGCGTGCCCGCCGGCGCCAGCACGCCATAGAAGCCCACCACCTCGAAGCCCTTCAGGCCGGACTCCTCCATCGTCGGCACGTCCGGCAATGCCGGCGAGCGCTTGCCGGAGGTCACCGCCAGCGCGCGGACCTTGCCCGCCTTGATGTGCTGGGTAAAGAGCGGAATCGAGTCGGCCATCATCTGGGCCTGCCCACCCATGACATCCGTCAGGGCCGGCGCACTGCCCTTGTACGGGATGTGAACGATGAACGTGCCCGATGCCTGCTTGAACATCTCCGGCATCAGGTGCGAGATACCGCCGTTACCGCCCGAAGCGAAGTTGAGCTTGCCCGGGTTCGCCTTGGCATAGGCGATGAACTCCTTGAGGTTCCGCGCCGGTACGTTGTTGTTGATCACCATGACCAGCGGGATCAACGCGGTGCGCGCCACAGGCGTGAAGTCCTTCGGCATGCCGTAAGGCAACTTGGGATACAGCGAATTGTTGATCGCCATCTGGCCTGTATTGGCGATCAGCAGCGTATAGCCGTCCGGCGCCGCCTTGGCCACGCTGTCCGAACCGATATTGCCGGCCGCGCCAGCCTTGTAGTCCAGCACCACGGACTGGCCCAGCAAGGGCTGGAGCTTCTCGGACAGGATGCGCGCATGCGTGTCCACCGGACCGCCAGGCGGAAAGCCCACCACCATCCGGATCGGCTTGTCTGGCCAGGCAGCGTGGGCAACGCCGGCCGCAAGGGCCAGCGGGGTAAGGGCCAGTACGGCCAGGGCTTGCCGGGCACGGCGGGCTGCGAACAACGTCATCGTCTTCTCTCCGGAGGCGGCCCCGCTCTACACGGCGGCGGACCGAAGCACTATTGTGACGTTAGTGTGACAATTTTGTGAAGGTCAAAACGCCTCGTTGATCTGGAAATACACGCCCTTCGTATTGCGCCCCACCCCGGCATCGAAGCGAACGTTGACCCGGGGCTTGAACTCGAAGCGGTAGCCGATGCCGCCGTTCGGCAGCCAGTGCCCCCGGAACAGCGCCCCCACATTGGGGCTGACCGCCCCGGTGCCGAGCCAGAAGACCATGCCCTGCCGCCCGGCGATGTGCCAGCGGTACTCGGCCTGCACCCCGGCCATGACCTTGTCCCGGAACTGACCCGAGAAGTAGCCGCGCATCCGCTTGTTGTTGCCGAGGGTCGCCATCATGTCCCACTGCACATCGCCCCAGTTCATGTTGGCGTAGGCGTCGAAGGCCAGCACATCGCGCTCGCGCATGCGGAAGTACTTGTTGAACATGAGTTCCACGTTCTCCATATCCGTATCGCTGCCGAGTTCGCGGCGGTAGACGGTGACGTTGGCCAGCAGCGATTCACCCCGGTAGGGGTTCGGGATGAAGTCCCGCGTGTCGTACGAGAAATGCGCACTAATCCCGGAACTGAGCACGCGGGGGCCGTGGGGGTCGGTCGCCAGCTTGCTGTCGGCGCCGCGCTCCAGCTTCGTGGCGTCGTCGTACTGCAGGCTCCATCCCGCCCCCACGTAGACGTTGGGGCGCACCCGCATCATGATCTTCGGCTGGAGCACCACCTCCTTGCGCGTGTACGCCTCCTTGTTGGCACTGTCGATGGCGCTGCCGTAGCCGATGCCCCAGTAGGCAGTGGGCATGTTGATGAGATCCGCCTCGATGAGAAAGCGGTAGCTGTCGTCGGCAAAGAACGTGTTGTTCTCGATCGAGATGCCGTAGGCGCCCTTGACGGTGCCGAAGCCGCGAATCGACAGCGTGGACAGCTGCGTCTCCTGCGCGGCGTTGGCCGGCTTATAGAGGCCAATCGCCGCCGCGCCGATGCCAAAACCCATCTCCGGGTTGTAGAACGGCCCCGGCAGCACGCCCCAGTCGATGCCCTGGCTCACGTCCACGGCGTCCGATGCGCCGAGCTTGGTGAGTATCCTGTCGATCCAGTCCTGCTTTTCCTCCGCGCTCGCCGCGCCCTCCACGGCTTCCACCGGCTCGTCCGCCCATCCCGGCGTGGCGGCGCCTGCCAGGCCAATCGACACGCACATCGACACACACCAGCGGCGGGGAAGCGTCGATTTCATTTAACGGGCCGCCCGAAAAGACTGACTTCTCTTGCCGGCCGGGCGCTTGCACAATCCGCAGATGGCCAGTCCCGCGTGCCTGCGCGGGTTCGCCGCAAGGAGACTCTTACGATGAGCGCGCGACCGCCCTACCGCCGGAAGCCTGCGCCGAGCCGGTTCCTTGGCGTGCTGCTGGCCGGCGCCGCCTCCACGGCGATGGCCTCTCCCTTCGACCTGCCCAGCACGATCCCGAACATGTTTGGCCTTGGCGTGGGCTCCACCACCCAGTACGCGGGCGGCAACGAACGCATGATCGGCGTGCTGCCGGGCCTGCGCTACACCTCGGAAAGCGGCCGGCTGCTGGAATGGTATGGCCCCTACGCCCAGTTCAACTTCGGCAGCCTGACCGGCTTCCAGTACGGCCCGGCCGTCTCGCTCCGCCTGGGGCGGAACAATGTCGACGATGCCGTTGTCGCCAGGATCCACGAGATCGACACTACCGTGGAAGCCGGCGGCTTCATCAGCTACGAGTACATCCATAGCGGGGGCATTCCGTACCGCCTGCGCGGCGGGATCAATGTGCTGACCAACGCGGGCATCGTGTATGGCGGGGCCCGTGTGTCGGCCACGGGTACCTTCTGGGTGCCCGTGCACACCCGAATGATGCTCGGGCTCGGCATGGGCCTGACGTGGGTAAGCGGCAGCTTCAACCGGACCTACTTCGGCGTCACTGCCGAAGACAGCGCCGCCAGCGGCCTGCCCGTCTACACGCCCGGCGGCGGCCTGCAACAGGGCACGGGCTGGCTCGGGGCGATCTATCGGATCGACAAGCACTGGCATGCGGGCGCCATGGTCTATTACCAGCGCATCGCCGGCAGCGCCGCCGACAGCCCCATCGTCACGCAGCGCGGCACACGCAACCAGGTGACCTACGGCGCTGGCATCGCCTACGCCTGGCGCTAGGCGCCC
Organism: Cupriavidus sp. 2KB_3; assembly: GCF_052115685.1. Lineage (NCBI taxonomy): Bacteria > Pseudomonadati > Pseudomonadota > Betaproteobacteria > Burkholderiales > Burkholderiaceae > Cupriavidus > Cupriavidus sp. 2KB_3. Next base: position 291,972 of record NZ_JBFRHD010000007.1, on the reverse strand, counting down.
TGCTGACTTGGGAAACAGGAAGGCCACCACTCGCTGGCCCTCGTCCCATGCCCGTCAGTAAGGTGGATTCACCACTACGTATTGCGAGCCCTGCGGCTGATACCAGGTGGTGCCGCACTGCTGGTACACCATGCCGCCGTAATTGACCGGCGCACAGCCGGGCGGCACGGTGCGAACCATGGAGCCGATCACAGCGGAGGTCACGGCCACCGTGGCAGTTACCGCGGCAGCCGTCGCCACGGGGTGATAGTCATTGTCCCAGCCGTTGTGGCAGCACCCGCCGCCGCCCTCCACGTTCACGTTCACGTTGCGGTTCGAATTGACGTTCACGTTGCGGTTGGTATTGACGCTGTTGACACTGTTGCTGCGCACGTTGTTGGCGCGCGCATCCACATTCTGGTTGTTGACGTGTTGCGCGCCGCCGCCACCGCCACCGCCCCGCGCCGGCGCCGCCGCGGCACGATTGCCGCCCGCGTGCGCGCCTCCGCCTGCGGGACGCGCGTCCGCCACAGGGGCCCACGCCGTGGCTGCGGCGAGGAAGATCACGGCCATCGACAGCAAGAAGCCCTTCCCAATAGCGTGGTGCATGATGCAGCTCCTTTACTGAGACTTCAGCGGAACGAACTTCGCCTCGGTGGCATTCTTGGGCGGCGTGAACGTGAAGCGGGATGCATTGAAGCCCGGATTGACGCGCCACCGGATCAGCGAGACCGATTGCGGGCGTGCCTCATCGGCACGATTGGTGATCACCAGCTTGCGCGGCAGAGGCCGCGCGCCGGTGGCGATCCAGATCTGCCAGTCGACATCGCCCTGGCGGAAGGCATAGTGGTCACAGACCTCGCCATCCACGACGTCCTGGCCGGCATTCATCGCGGAGGTCATATTCCCGAGCGGTGCCTGGGGCGTGCCCCAGAGGAACAGGTCCGCCACCGGCAGTTCGATGCCGTACCGCTCCTGCAGCCGGTTCCCCAGCTCATCCAGGTTGTCGGTGAACGGTGCCTTCGAGTAGTACTTCTGCTCGGGCAGGTAGAGCACCACCGTCTTGCCGTCGTAGATCAGGTCGCGCGCAGACCGTGCGCTGCGCATTTCGGCGCGCAGCATGTTGGGGCGTTGCACGTCCACCTTGGCCGTGGCCATGTGGAGCAGCTTCTGGCCATCCTGGAGCACGCGTTCGCCGGAAAGGTCGACCTGCGCCTCGAACGTGCGCAGCGTCTGGAGGTACTTGCCCATGTTCTGCAGCGCCTGCACCGCAGCCGGGTCCACGGCATTGGCCGCCGGCGGCGCGGACGAAGACGCAGCCGGGGCCGGGGGCGGCGCGGCGCTCGGTTGGGAAGCGCTGGTTGCCGGAGGTGCCGCCGGAGGCGTCGATGGCGCGTGGCTACAGCCCCAGAGCGAAACGGCAAGCACGCTCGATACCGCAATGCGTCTCATGGCAGGCTCCCTGAAATCTGGTTTCGTGCCTGATCCTTCTCCACTTCGCGGTCTTACGGAAGTCAATTTTTCTTTAATCGAATTAACAACAATCGATAATCGACAAAAGGCCGACAGCGTCACCGCTGCCGGCCCTCCCAACCAGACCCCTGGTCAGCCCTGCTGCTACTTACTCATCACTTATTCGCCACATCTGCCAGCTTGGCTTCCACGTCGCGCAGCGCGGTGCGCAAGCCCTCTTCCACCACCGGGTGGTAGAACGGCATGGCCAGCATCTGGGCGATGGTCAGGCCTTGCTGGTAGGACCACGCCAGCAGGTGGGCGATGTTCTCGGCACGCGGGCCCATCCATTCGGCGCCAAGGAAGCGGCCCGTGGCGATGTCCGCATAGACGTGCATCAGGCCCTTGTTCTTCAGCATCACTCGGCTGCGGCCCTGATCCTCGAAGCTGACCTCGCCCGTGACGAAGCTGCCCGGCTCCAGGCTCGCGTAGCTGTTGCCGACGATGGCCAGCTGCGGATCGGAGAACACCACGGCCAGCATGGCGCGGCGTGCCAGCGGGCGCACGTCGGGCCAGCGCGCGGCGTTGTCGCCGGCGACCTTGCCTTCGTCGGCGGCCTCGTGCAGCAGCGGCAGCACGTTGTTGGCGTCGCCGGCAATGAACACCGGCGCGAAGCCGCACTGGAGCGTGAGCGGGTCGAAGACCGGCACGCCGCGTGCGTCGAGCGCCAGCCCGGCGTTCTCGATCGCCAGGTTATCGACATTCGGGCGACGTCCGGTGGCCGCCAGCACGTAGGCGAAGCGCTCGGTCACGCGCTGGCCATCGGTGTCCTCGAACGTAATCACCGCTTCGTCGCCCTCACGGCGCATGTCGGTCACGCGGGCGTCGGGCTGCAACGAGAATTCCTGGTTGAACGCCTGCGCGGCATAGGCGCGGATCGCCGGATCGGTGAACGGGCCGACCGCGCCACCCACGCCAAACACGCGCACCCGCACACCCAGCCGGGACAGCGCCTGGCCCAGTTCGAGCCCGATCACGCCGGGGCCGAACACCGCCACGCTGGCGGGCAGGTCGTCCCAGGCGAACACATCGTCATTGACGATCAGCCGGTCGCCAAACACCTGGAACGACGGCGGCACGGCCGGACGCGAACCCGTGGCAATCACCACGCGGCTGGCGCGCACCGTGGTGTGGTCGTCGATCTCCAGCACCGTGTTGTCGATGAAGCGCGCATGGCCGATCAGGCGATCCGCCGCCGGAATGGTCTCCGTGCCGCGCACCACAAAGCCGACGAAGCGGTCGCGCTCGCTACGGACACGGGCCATGACCTCGCGGCCATCGACGCGCACCGGGCCATCCACATGCACGCCGAACGCGCTGGTGTGGCGCGCTTCGTGGGCGGCCTCGGCGGCGGCGATCAGCAGCTTCGACGGCATGCATCCCACGCGGGCGCAGGTGGTGCCATAGGCACCGCCCTCGATGATCACGGCGCGCTTGCCAGCCGCGATGGCGGCCCGGTAGGCAGCGAGGCCGGCGGTGCCAGCGCCAATCACGGCTACGTCGGTCTGGATGGTCGTCTTCATGATGCGATTCCTGGTAATGAGCGGGTTGCTGGCTTTTCTCAATCAGCGGACGGCATGACACCGGCGCCAGGCTGGGCGCCCGATGTCATCGGATCCGACGACTGTCTTGCTTCGGGAAATGTCCCCCTGGACACCGGCGGGAAGCCGGGCCAGGGGAGGACGTGGGAGGGATCGCTTAGCGCGACAGGTACTGCTCGAGCGCTTCGGCGCCGCCGATCAGCTTGCCGTTGATGAACACCTGCGGGGCGGTCATGTTGCCGGACACCGCGCCCAGCACCTTGCCACGCACCTTGTTTTCCAGCGGCACGTCGATGTACTCGAAACCGTTGTCCGACAGCAGTTGCTTGGCCTTGGCACAGTGCGAGCAGCCGATCTTCGAGAACACCACGACCTGGTCGGGGCTCTTCGCGTTCGGGGCGATGTGGTTCAGCATCGTGTCGGCGTCCGAGACCTTGAACGGGTCGCCCGGCTCTTCCGGCTCGATGAACATCTTGGTCACCACGCCGTCCTTGACCAGCATCGAATAGCGCCAGCTGCGCTTGCCGAAGCCCAGGTCGGCCTTGTCCACCAGCATGCCCATGCCGTCGGTGAACTCACCGTTGCCGTCGGGAATCATGGTGATGTTCTGGGACTCCTGGTCCTTGGACCACTCGTTCATCACGAAGGTATCGTTCACGGACACGCACAGGATGGCGTCCACGCCCTGCTTGGCGAACACCGGCGCCAGTTCGTTATAGCGCGGCAGATGGGTCGACGAGCAGGTCGGCGTGAAGGCGCCCGGCAGCGAGAAGACCACGACGGTCTTGCCGTCGAAGAGTTCGGCCGTGGTCACGTTCTTCCATTCATTGTTCTCACGCACACGGAAGGTGACCTGGGGAACGCGTTGGCCTTCGCGGGATTGCAGCATCGGTAAGACTCCTCTGGGTTGGGTTGGCGCCACATGTCGTAGCGATGGGATGGATTCTGAACACCGTCATGTGATTTGTACAATTCATCGTTTCTACCTCGACGATTGAGACAATCTATTATCAATCGACATTTTCCGATTGCTTTTCGCTATCGCACGGGATTTCCAAAGCTGCCGGGCGCCGTGAAATGTTGTAAAGAAGCAGCCCGCCGTGCAGCACGGCGGTTAGCATCCGGGCTTGAAAAAGGCGGGGTATGCCGTCTTTTGTGATGCTTTTTTCGTTGCCCGATGTACGACTACATTTGCCCCGGACTGGTCACGCGCGTGTTTCCCCCGCAGCAGCCGCAAGGCGGCCGCGGCGACATTCACGTGACGGAAACGATACGCGTGGAGGATGGCCTGGAGGTCGTCGGCATCGGCTTTGCCGACCTGCGCTATGTGATGTTCTTCGCGGAGGTGCCCGAGGACATGGCCGACCCCTCAGCGGGCGAGGTGACCCGGTTCGTCACGGTGGTGCGCGTCGAGGCCGACCACGGCACGATGTTCCTGCCGGACTTCTGGCGCCTGCCCTGCCCGCACATGGTCTGGCAGTTCTCGGAGGCCCTGCTGTGGGCGATGCGCCACCATGTGGACGCCCACCCGGCGGTGCAGCAGTACGTGTGCGTGTCGCAGACCCGCAAGATGGATTTCCTGTGCGAGCGCGTGATCCGACAGTTCGCGCGCGCCGGCGGCAGCGCGCGATTCCGCTGCGTGACGCGGCCCGAACCAGGCAGGACAGGGGAGAAGGAAGGAATCTATGGCTTTGCACGTCACGAACCATGTTCGGCCTGAGGCGCTCGCGCAGCAGAAGCGCCTGATGGCCGGCATCCTGACCCGGGTGGCCCAAGCCACGGCGGCGTCCACGTTCACGGTGACCCCGCGCCCGCTGTTCCGGGCAACCTTGCGCATGCAGCCACATCCGGCCGCGCACGGGCCGGGCTAGCCGCCCCCCTTCAGAGGTTGTCTTTCAGAGGCGCTGCCTGCAGATGCCGAGTTGCTGCGCCATCAGGACGAGATCGGCGAACGTACGCGCACGCATCTTGCGCATGGCCTGACCGCGATGAATCTTGACCGTTACCTCGCTGATACCGATCTCGCTCGCGATCTGCTTGTTGAGCAGCCCGGACACGGCCAGCGTCATGACCTCCGTCTCGCGCGGCGTCAGCGCCTCGTAGTTGGCACGCAGCGTTTCCACCTGCCGCAGCCCCAGGCGCCGAATCCGGTCTTTGTCGAGCGCGGCGGACACCGCGTCGAGCAGGTCCTGGTCGCGGATCGGCTTGGCCATGAAGTCCTCGGCGCCGGCCTTCATCGCCGCCACGGTCATCGCAATGTCGCCGTAGCCGGTCATGAAGATGATGGGGATGTTGATGCCCATCTGGGCCAGCCGGGTCTGGAGGTCGAGCCCGCTCGGCCCGCGCAGCCGTACATCGAGCACCAGGCAGCTCGGCACGTCCGGCATGGCGTAGTCGAGCAATTCGGCGGCCGAAGCGAACAGCGCCACCCGCATGCCCACCGAGCGGAACAGGTTGCCCAGACCGCTGCGCAGCATCGCGTCATCGTCGACGATCAGCACCAGTGCGTCGTCGCGCGTGCTGTCGTCAGCGGGCTCCAGGCTTTTCGATGTCACGTCTTCTCTCCCTGTCCGCGGGAGGGTTCCCGGGTGTCTGTTGCGGATTATATCGAGGACAACGAAATGCCCCGGCGGCCGCAGCGGACGCGGCAGCGCGCATTTCAACACAGTCCGTGCGCACACGCCATTCATACCATCGGGTTAGTTGGCCAGACGCGGCACAGCCGCCACCATGTCATCCGGACACACGACTGGCCACGCGTGGCGGGCGCCATGCCGGCACGCGCCGACAGCTAGCCACCCGATCGTGCGAGTAACTAATACGATCGAACAGTAGCCGCCGGCGGGGCGGGCGCTTAGCCTCTCGACGGGCTGCTACCCAAGTATGCCCCCATCACCCGCCAATGTTTTCCTGGAGCACCATCATGTCCAATCCGAAGCTCGAAGTCCTGACCCCGCAAAACAGCCAGCTCATCATCATCGACCACCAGCCGCAGATGGCCTTCGGCGTCCAGTCGATGGACCGCCAGGCGCTGAAGAACAACGTCGTGGGCCTGGCCAAGGCCGCCAGGATCTTCAATGTGCCGACCACCATCACCACGGTGGAAAGCGAGTCGTTCTCGGGCTTCACGTACCCGGAGGTGCTGGACGTGTTCCCGAACCAGAAGACGCTGGAGCGCACGTCGATGAACTCCTGGGACGACCAGAAGGTACGCGACGCCCTGGCCGCCAACGGCCGCAAGAAGGTGGTCGTGGCCGGCCTCTGGACCGAAGTCTGCAACACCACCTTCGCGCTGTGCGCCATGCTGGAAGGCGACTACGAGATCTACATGGTCGCCGATGCCTCGGGCGGCACCTCGAAGGAAGCCCATGACTACGCCATGCAGCGCATGGTGCAGGCCGGCGTGGTGCCGGTGACCTGGCAGCAGGTGCTGCTGGAGTGGCAGCGCGACTGGGCCCACCGCGACACCTATGACGCGGTGATGAAGCTGGTCAAGGAACACTCGGGCGCCTACGGCATGGGTGTGGACTACGCCTACACCATGGTCCACAAGGCCGCCCAGCGCACCGCCACGCCGCACGAGTCCGTGGCGCCGGTGGCCGCGCGCTGATGTCTGCCGCCCCGCTGCCGCCTGCGGGAGCGGGGCGATCACCCGCCGCACTCTTCACATTCCTCGCCAGACCGAACATGCAACCCCAAGAACAAATCGAAGCGCTCAATTCCTCGCGTCGCAAACTGCTGGTCTCGGGCGCCGGCACCGTCGGTGTGGCCGCCGTCGCCGCGCTGTCCGCCACCACCCAGGCCAATGCTGCCGGCAAGCCGCAGGCCGGCGCTACCCATCACCCCGCAGGAGGCAACACCATGAGCACCATCACCACCAAGGACGGCACGCAGATTTTCTACAAGGACTGGGGCTCGGGTCGCCCGGTCGTGTTCTCGCACGGCTGGCCGCTCAACGCGGACGCCTGGGACGCGCAGATGCTGTTCCTGGTGCAGAAGGGCTTCCGCGTGATCGCCCATGACCGTCGCGGCCATGGCCGCTCGGGCCAGCCGTCGCAGGGCAACAACATGGACACCTACGCCGACGACCTCGCCGCGCTGCTCGACGCACTCGACATCAAGGGCGCCACGCTGGTCGGCCACTCCACCGGTGGCGGCGAAGTCACGCACTATATCGGCCGCCACGGCACCAGGCGCGTCGCCAAGGCCGTGCTGATCGGCGCCGTGCCGCCTATCATGGTCAAGACCGCCAACAATCCCAACGGCCTGCCGATGGAAGTCTTCGATGGCATCCGCAAGGGCGTGACCGACAACCGCTCCCAGTTCTACAAGGACCTGGCCGTGCCGTTCTTCGGCTTCAACCGTCCGGGCGCCAAGGTCTCGCAAGGCACCATCGACGCCTTCTGGGCGCAGGGCATGGCCGGCGGCATCCTGGGCCAATACGCGTGCATCAAGGAATTCTCGGAAGTCGACTACACCAACGACCTGAAGAAGATCGACGTGCCGACCCTCGTCATGCACGGTGACGACGACCAGATCGTGCCGATCGACAACGCCGGCAAGCTGTCCGCCAAGATCGTGAAGAACGCCACGCTGAAAGTCTACCCCGGCGCGCCGCACGGCATGTGCGTGACCCACGCCGACCAGATCAATGCCGATCTGCTCGCCTTCCTGAACACCTGATCCCAGCCGCACCATGTCAGTTACCCGCCGGCATTTCATTGCCTCGGCTGCCGCACTCGGTGCGGCGGCTTCTTCGGAGCTCTTCGCCATGACATCCGCCACGCCAGACCTCATCCTGGTCAACGGCAAGTTCGCCACGCTCGACCGCGCCAACCCCCAGGCCGATGCCGTCGCCATCCAGAATGGCCGCTTCATCGGCGTGGGCACGCGCCAGGACATCATGAAACTGGCCGGCACGCAGACGAAGATCGTCGACCTGAACGGCCGGCGGGCCATTCCCGGGCTGATCGACAGCCACATGCACATCATCCGGGGCGGCCTGAACTACAACATGGAACTGCGCTGGGACGGCGTGCGCTCGCTGGCAGACGCCATGCGCATGCTCAAGGACCAGGTGGCCCGCACGCCGGCCCCGCAGTGGGTGCGCGTGGTGGGCGGCTTCACCGAGCACCAGTTCGTCGAAAAGCGCCTGCCCACCATCGAGGAACTGAACGCCGCGGCGCCGGACACCCCGGTCTTCATCCTCCACCTGTACGACCGCGCCATCCTCAACGGCGCGGCGCTGCGCGCGGTGGGCTACAACAAGGACACGCCGAATCCCCCGGGCGGCGAGATCATTCGCGACAAGGCCGGCAATCCTACCGGCCTGCTGCTGGCCAAGCCCAATGCCACCATCCTCTACGCCACGCTGGCCAAGGGCCCGAAGCTGCCGCCCGAGTACCAGAAGAACTCCACGCGCCACTTCATGCGCGAAGTGAACCGGCTCGGCGTGACCGGCGTGATCGACGCCGGCGGCGGCTACCAGAACTACCCCGATGACTACAACATCATCGAGGAACTGCACAAGGAAGGCCAGCTCACCGTGCGGCTGGCCTACAACCTGTTCACGCAGAAGCCCAAGGAAGAGCTGAGCGATTTCAAGACCTGGACCTCGACCGTCAAGCCGGGCCAGGGCGATGACCTCTACCGCCACAACGGCGCCGGCGAGATGCTGGTCTACACCGCGGCGGACTTCGAGGACTTCCGCGTGGAACGGCCCGACATGCCCCCGTCGATGGAAGGCGACCTCGAGCCCGTGATCCGCCTGCTGGCCGAGAAGCGCTGGCCGTGGCGCCTGCACGCCACCTACAACGAGACCATCACGCGCGCGCTGGACGTCTACGAGAAGGTGGCCAAGGACATCCCGTTCGATGGCCTGAACTGGTTCTTCGACCACGCCGAGACCATCACCGACCGCAATATCGACCGCATCGCGGCCCTGGGCGGCGGCATCGCCGTGCAGCACCGCATGGCCTACCAGGGCGAGTACTTCGTCGAGCGCTACGGCGCCAAGGCTGCCGAGGCCACGCCGCCGATCAAGCGGATGCTGGAGAAAGGCGTCAAGGTGGGCGCGGGCACCGATGCCACGCGCGTGGCGTCCTACAACCCATGGGTGTCGCTGTACTGGCTGACCACGGGCAAGACCGTGGGCGGCATGGCGATGTACCCGCAAGCCAACCTGCTCGACCGCGAAACCGCGCTGCGCCTCTGGACCGAGGCCAACACGTGGTTCTCGTCGGAAGTCGGCAAGAAGGGCCAGATCAAGGCGGGCCAGCTGGCCGACCTGGCCGTGCTGTCGCAGGATTACTTCAGCGTGCCGGGCGACGACATCCAGGACATCACCTCGGTGATGACGATCCTGGGCGGCAAGGTGGTCTACGGCGACAGCGAGTTCAACAAGCTCTCGCCCGAGATTCCGCCGGCCATGCCGGACTGGTCGCCGGCCCGCCACGGCAGCCAGTACCAGCCCCGCCCGCAGGCCAAGGCCCTCGCACTGGCCACCGCCTGCGGCTGCGCCAGCTCCTGCGGCGTGCACGGCCACGCACACGCCAAGGCGTGGACGTCGAGCGTGCCGACGGCTGACGAAAGCTCGTTCTGGGGCGCGCTGGGCTGTTCCTGCTGGGCGTTCTGATGCCCCTGTTCCTTGATTGCTGACCGGAGACCGGCCATGGCTGATACCACTTCCTCGATGCGATCGGCCACGGCCGGCTCGGGCGTCCTGCCGCGCTGGGTGCGCTGGCTGGCGCTGCTGCTGCTCTGCGGCGCCTATATCCAGGGCGGGCTCGTCAAGCTGTTCGACTTTCCCGGCGCAGTGGCGGAGATGGAGCACTTCGGCCTCACGCCGGCCGTGCCAATGGCCGTCGCCACGATCGTGCTGGAGTTGGGCGCTGCCGCGCTGATCCTGCTCGGCCGCTGGCGCTGGCTTGGCGCGCTGGCGCTGGCGGTGTTCACGGTCGCCGCCACCTTCATGGCCAACCGCTTCTGGAGCGCGCCGCCCGAGGCCCGTTTCATGCTCGCCAACGCCTTCTTCGAGCATCTGGGCCTGGCCGGGGCCTTCGTGCTCGTGGCGTGGGAAGACCTCCGCAAGCACTGATTCCATGGCCGATTCCCACTCCTCCCCTGCCGCCGCCAGCCCAGCGGGCGGCACCTTTGCCCCGCTCGCCCAGAGCACGTTCGCCGTGCTGTGGGCGGCCACCATTCTCGGCAACATCGGCAGCTTCATGCGCGACGTGGCCAGCGCGTGGCTGGCCACGGACCTGTCTTCATCCCCCGCTGCCGTCGCCACGATCCAGGCTGCCGCCACGCTGCCGGTGTTCCTGCTGGCCATTCCGGCCGGCGTGCTGTCCGACATCCTGGACCGGCGCCGCTTCCTGATCGTCATCCAGTTCGGCATGGCGGCGGTCAGCGGCACGCTGATGCTGCTGGCCTGGAACCAGGCGCTGACCATCGAGATCCTGATCGCCATGGCCTTTGCCGGCGGCATCGGCGCGGCCATGATGGGGCCGACATGGCAGTCCATCGTGCCGGAACTGGTGCCGATGCAGGAGCTGAAGCGCGCCGTGGCGCTCAACGCGCTCGGCGTGAACATCGCACGCGCCATCGGCCCCGCCGCCGGCGGCCTGCTGCTGGCCGCGTTCGGCGCAGCCACCACCTACGGGCTGGACCTGCTCAGCTACCTGTTCGTGATTGCCGCGCTGCTCTGGTGGAAGCGCCCCGAGCGCGCCACCGACCCGCTGCGCGAACATTTCTTCGGCGCCTTCCGCGCCGGCCTGCGCTTCACGCGCGCCCACAGCCAGCTCCACGTGGTGCTGGCCCGCGCCGCCGTCCACTTCGCGTTCGGCAGCAGCATCTGGGCGCTGTTGCCGCTGGTCGCCAAGCAACTGCTGCACGGCGGCGCCAGCCTCTACGGCGTGCTGCTGGGCGGCGTGGGCGCCGGCGCCATCCTCGGTGCGCTGATCATGCCCCGGCTGCAACGCCGGCTCGATGCCGATGGCATGGTGCTGCTCTCCGCCCTCGTCACGGCGGGCGTCATGGCAGTGCTGTCCGTGGCGCCGCCCGTCTGGATCGCCCTGCCGCTGCTGTTGCTGCTCGGCGCGGCATGGATTTCGGCGCTGACCACGCTCGGCGGCGTGGCGCAGGCGATTCTGCCGAACTGGGTGCGCGGCCGTGCGCTGGCGGTCTACCAGATGGTGTTCAACGGTGCGATGGCCGGCGGCAGCCTGCTGTGGGGCTTCGTGGCGCAAGAGACCGGCACGCCGCGCGCGCTGCTGATTGCGGCGGCAGGGCTGGTGGTGGCCGCGCTGCTCCTGCACCGCGTGCGCCTGCCGCAGGGTGAGGAAGACCTCGTCCCGGCGCGGCACTGGCCCCAGCCGGAGATGGCGGGCGAGATCGCCCAGGACCGTGGCCCGGTGATGATCCTGATTGAATACTGCGTCACCGCCGCCGACCGCGACGCCTTCCTGCGCGCCGTGCACAAGCTGTCCGACGAGCGCCTGCGCGACGGCGCGTTCAACTGGGGCGTGATGGAAGACCCGGCCGACCCCGAACTGCTGACCGAGTGGTTCCTGGTCGAATCCTGGGCGGAACACCTGCGCCAGCACGAGCGCGTGCACCACGCCGATGCCGACCTCCAGCGCGACGTCACGCGCTACCACACCGGCGCCACTCCGCCACGCGTGCGCCACCTGCTGGGCGTTGGCCTGCCTCCCGGCAAGCCGGCTGCCTGACCTTTCCTCTACATCGGGACCCACATGAAGCTCTATCTCGTCTCCCTCGGCGCCGGCATCCTCGTCGGCATCATCTATGCACTGATGCAGGTGCGCTCCCCCGCGCCGCCCGTGGTGGCGCTGATCGGCCTGCTAGGCATGCTGATCGGCGAACAGGTCGTGCCGCCGATCAAGCGCATGCTGGCCGGCGAGCCGGTCACCGCCGCGTGGTTTCATAGCGAATGTGTGCCGAAGATCACCGGGGCACCGCCCAGCACGCTGACCGCCGCCAACCAGGGCGGCGAGGCCGTCAAATCGAACGAGAGCCAGCGCTGACCCCATGCCGTACCGACGTCTTGTATCAGCGCGCGTCGCCGCGCTGGGGTTGGGGTTCGGGCTGTGCCTGGCCGGCGGACCGGCCGCCGCGCAGAGTACCGTGACCCTCTACGGCCGCCTCAATACGGCCATCGAATATAGCCGCGCCAGCACGGCCACCGACGGCACTGCCCTGGGCAGCGTGGTGCGGCAGACCAACTACCGCTCCGTGTTCGGCCTGCGCGGCGAGGAAGGTCTTGGCGGCAGCCTCAAGGCGCTGTGGCAGATCGAGAGCAACCTGTCGCTCGATACCGGCCAGGGCCAGATCGCCAGCCGCAACTCGCGCATCGGCCTCCAGGGCGACTACGGCCTGCTGTTCATGGGGCACTGGCAAACGCCCTATACCGAGTCGACGGCGGCCTACGACCCGTACTACCCGACCACCGCCGGCTACATGGCGCTGATCGGCAACGGCTCCACGTCCTCGTCGGACAACGTGCAGGACACCAGTTCGTTCGATCGGCGCCAGAAGAACATCGTGCAATATCGCTCGCCGCAGTTCGGCGGCGTGAGCGTCTGGCTGGGCTGGGGGCTGCCGGAGGAGAAGACCGCCGTGGCGCGCAATCCGGCGCTGTACTCGGCGGCGGCGGTCTACGAGCGCGGCCCGCTCAACGCCACCGTGGCCTACGAGGTGCACCAGCACTACCAGGCCGCCGGCCGCAACGACGACGCCATCAAGGTCGGCCTGGCCTACCAGCTGTTCGCCGGCACGCGCGTCTCCGCCATCTACGAGCACCTGCACTACCGCACGGATACCGGCGACCTCCAGCGCAACGGCTATTACGCCTCGCTGGTGCAGCAGCTCGGTCCCGGCAGCGTGCGGATCGGCTTCGCCTATGCCGCCAATGGCACGGGCTCGTCCACGGACACTATCGGCTTCTTCCGCAGCGGCTCGGGTACCGGCGCCACGCAGGTGACGGTGGGCTACGACTATCCACTCTCCAAGCGCACGGCCCTGTTCGCGTGGTACAGCCGCATCAACAACCACCCCAACGCCGTCTACGACTTCGCCATCAACGAGCTTGGCGTCAGCGCGGGGGCCGACCCGCAGACCTTTGCCCTGGGCATGCGCCACTACTTCTGACCCGCCGCAAGCCATACCTAGGTATCACGCGGCCGGCGCCGCGCGGCACGGCCGCCGTGTGGGACGGGCGCTGACAATACCACCGTATGATATGGGCCGCGCCCGCCTGGCAGTATCCTGTGAGCAAGCGGTGGGGGCCCGAAGCGGCCCCGTCATCGCTCTGGACTACTCAAGGAACCCCGTGTGACTGCCACCCCGGTGATCGCCATCGTCGATGACGACGCGTCGGTCCGACACGCCCTGGGACGGCTCGTGCGCTCGTTCGACCTCGCCGTGGCGTTGTACGCCAGCGGCGAGGAATTGCTGCAATCGGCCACCCTCGATACGGTTTCCTGCGTGGTAACCGACATACAGATGCCCGTGATGAACGGATTCGCACTGTGCGAGGCCCTGCGCGCACGCGGCCTGCACATGCCCGTGATCTTCATGACCGCCTTCGCGCAGGCGGGCCACGAGGCCCGCGCCATGTCCGCCGGCGCGGCTTGCTTCCTGCACAAGCCTTTCCTCGACACGGCTATCATTGCGTGCATCGAGCGCGCGCTGGCGCCCGCCCCGGAAGACCCAGGCACCTAGCGCGGCGCAACGCCCCCACCCCCGCCCCACTATCCGCACCGGCTCACCGGTGCGGCGGCCGGCAATAGATGCCTCACGATGACGCCCTACGACACAAGCCCGGCCACCCTTGCATCGCTGGACGAGTTCGCCCTCACGCCGCTCTGCCACAACGGCATCGTCGCGCTCTCACGCGGCCATCATGTCGAGGACGGCCGCACCCTGCTGGTGGCGCACGCGGCGTCGGTGCTGACCGAGGGCGAGGCGGCACGCCGGCTCCACAATGAATTCAGCCTCGCCGCCATGCTGCGCCCGGATTGGGCGATGATGCCGCGCGCCTGCGTGCAGCACCGGGGCGGCGTGGCATTGGTGTACGACGACACAGACGCGGCGCCGCTGGCGAGCCTGCCGCCCGCGCCCCTGCCGGTCACCCGGCTGCTCCCCCTGGCCGAAAGCGCCAGCCAGGCGCTGCGCGCCGCGCATGAGGCCGGGCTGATCCACAAGGCGATCATGCCGTCGGCCCTCTTCGCCGACGCGGAAGGCCGGTGCCGTCTCACGCGCTTCGGCCTGGCCACCGCACAGCAGTGGGACATCGCCGACGCCCTGCCGCCGCACACGCTGGCCGGTGGCGAGAGCCTGGCCTATATGTCACCCGAGCACACCGGCCGCACCCGCAATGGGCTGGACGCGCGCAGCGACCTGTATTCCCTCGGCGTGGTGCTGTACCGCCTGGCCACCGGCCAGCTGCCGTTCGCCGCGCGCGATCCGGCCGATGCCAACGAGTGGATCCACGCCCACGTGGCCAGCGAACCGGTGCCGCCGCACCGGGTGGCCGCCGGCGTGCCGGAAGCGCTGTCGCTGCTGATCATGAAGCTGCTCGACAAGCGCCCCAGCCGACGCTACCAGTCCGCAGCGGGGCTGGAGGCGGATATCCGGCGCTGCCGGGCCGCGTGGAGCACACTCGGCCGGATCGACGTCTTCGAACTGGGCCGCCGCGACCAGCCCGCCGAACTCGAGTTGCCGGAGCGGCTCCTTGCCCGCGACGCCGAGCTGGGCGAACTCGCCGAAGCCTACGCGCGCGTGGCCCTCACAGGGCAGCACGCACTGGTGACGGTGAGGGGGCCGTCCGGCATCGGCAAATCTGCCCTGATGCGGGCCTTTGTCGATCCCCTGCGCCAGCAGCAGGTCTGCTGCGCCGTGGGCAAGGCCGACCAGTTCCGGCACGAGGCCCCTTACGCCGCCATCGCGGAGGCCTTCCACGGGCTGGTCATCGATATCCTCGGCCAGCCCGAAGACCGCGTGCGCCACTGGCAGGCGCGCGTCAGCCACGGCCTGGGCCCGTATGCGCGCACCGCCGTGAGCATCGCGCCCGCGCTCGCGGCGCTGACCGGCCCGCTGCCCGCCCCGGCAAGCGGAGGCAGCGCCGATACCGCGGTGCATTTCGATCTGGCGATGCGCAATCTCGTCGGCACCTTCGGGCTGCCCGAGCGCCCGCTGGTATTGGTGATCGAGGACTTACAGTGGCTCGATCCCTCGTCCCGCCAACTGCTTGCGCGCCTGCTGGACTGCACCACGCCGCTGCCGCTGCTGATCGTGGGCAGCACGCGAACGCTGGACGATGCGCTGGCTCGCCCGGAAGGCAGACCCCAGGACCGCCACCTCGCGCTGCAGCCGCTGGACGTGGAGGCCGTGGGCACGCTGCTGGCCGAAACGCTGCGCGCCCGCCGGCGCGACCTGCAGCCGCTGCCGGGGCTGGTCCACGCGAAGACCCTCGGCAACCCATTCTTCGTCGGCCAGTTCATCAAGACCATGGTCGATGACCGGCTTGTCACCTACTCGCCCGACGACGGCAGCTGGCAGTACGATTTCCAGCACATCGCACGGCACGCCTACACGGACAACGTCGCCGATATGGTGCTCCAGCGCCTGGAGCGGCTGCCGCCGCGCACGCGCCAGCTGCTTGGCGGCATGGCGTGCCTGGGCCGGCAGTCGGAGGTGGCGCTGGTCTGTGCCGCGTTCGAGGTGGAGGAGCGCGCACTGCACGCCCTGCTGGCGCCGGCGCGCGCTGCCGACGCCATCGGCCTGCAGGAGCCCTGCTACGTGTTTTCGCACGACCGCGTGCAGGAAGCCGCGCACGCGCTGCTGACGCCCGAGGAGCGCGACCGCGTGCACCTGCGCGTGGGCCGGCTGCTGCGGGACGCCCCAGACGCCACGGAAGGCGCCCTGCGCGACGATACCGTGTTCCGCGCCACCGAGCTGCTGGCGCAGGTGGTGGAGCTGATCACCGACCCCGACGAAGCCGTCCAGTCCGCCCGCCTGTGCCTCGCCGCCGCCGCGCGCGCGCGGCGCGCCATCGCCTATCCGGCCGCGCTGGACGCCGTCACCGCCGGCCTGGCGTTCGTGCGCACCGCGCGCGTGCAGGGGCATGCCGGTGCCGGGGAGGTGGACTTTGCGTTGCTGCGCGAGCGCTGCGCGTGCCTGCTCCAGCAAGGCCGGCTGCCTGAGGCGCTGAAGCTGGCCGAAACCCTGCTCGAGACAGACGCGCCCCCGCGCCAACTTGCCGAGGTCTACCGGCTCAAGACCGAACTCCACACCCGGCGCTCGGAGAACGCGCTGGCGGTGGAAACGGCCATCCGGGGGCTGCGCATGTTCGGCATCTCGCTGTCCGCGCACCCCTCGGCCGCGGATGCCGACGCCGCCTACCGCGCCATCGAGGCCCGGCTGGACGCCGATGGACTCAAGGCGCTGGCGCACCTTCCCCAGATGTCGGACCCCGATGTCAAGGCGGCCATGGCGCTGCTGGCCGCGCTCTCGGTGCCCGCCAGTTTCGTCGACGAGCACCTGGTTTTCCTGGAGCTGTGCGAGATGATCTGGCTGACGCTCGCGCACGGCATCAGCGGCCCCTCCACCGCCGCGCTGGGCTGGCTCGGTGTGCTGGTCTGCCATCGCTACGCGGCCTACGAGGACGGCTTCCGCTACGGCGCGATGGCGCGGGAACTGGTCACGCGGCATGGCTACGCCGCCTATGAAGCCCGCACGCTGCTGCCGCTCGACCAGCTCAGCGTGTGGACGCAGCCGCTGGGCTACTCGACCGACTGCGCCCGGGCGGGCTTCGCGGCCGGCGTCGCCAACGGCGACATGACCACGGCCTGCTTCGTCTGCTGCCATCTGGTGGCCAACCGGCTCGCACGCGGCGACACCCTGGACGAGGTTTCCGCCGAAATCGCCGGTGGACTAGACTTCGTGCGGCAGACCGGCTTCCACGACGTGGAGGCCATCCTGCTGCTGCAACAGCGTTTTGTCGACGGGCTGCGCGAAGCGGCATTCCCACCCGACGCCGCCGCCCCCACCGTGCTCGACGGCCACGACCTCGCCCGCACGCCGGCGCGGGAGCGCATGTCCACGCTGGAATTCTGGTACTGGCTCTATCGCGCCGCGCTGCAGTATCTGGCTGGCAGGCACGCCGAAGCCGCCGCGAGCCTGGAGACGGCCGGCGCGCTTGCGTGGTCCGCGCCGGGCCATATCCATCAGGTCGACTTCCACCTCTATCGCGCGCTGACCCTGGCTGCCGGCACGCCGGACGCGACAGGCCGCGCCACGCTCGAAGCGGACGCCCGCAGACTGCGCCGCTGGGCGGACGCCAATCCGCTCACCTTTACCGACAAGGCGCTGCTCGTGGAAGCGGAACTGGCGCGGCTCGACGGTGACGGGCTCGGCGCGATGAGGCGCTACGAGCAGGCCATCGCCCACGCCACCGCGCATGGCTTCGTGCACATCGCCGCGCTGGCCCACGAACGCGCCGGCCACTACTGCATGGCGGCCGGCCTGACCACTGCCGCGCGGGGTCACCTGCGCGCGGCGCATGACCGCTATCGGCAATGGGGCGCGACCGGCAAGGCCCGCCACATGGTCGTCACCTACCCCGAACTGTTCGACGCGGCGCGGGGGCCAGCCTATGTGCTCGCCAACGGCAAGCGTATCCGCGACGTAGAAAGCGTGATCCGCGCCTCGCGCGCGCTGACCGACGAGATTCGCCTCGACAAGCTGGTGGACACGCTGATGACCATCACGCTCGAATACGCCGCCGCGCAGCGCGGGCTGCTGATCCGCCTCCAGGGCAAGGCGCCGGTCATCGAGGCGCGCGCCCAGACCTCGCCCACCGGTATCCGCGTGCAGTTGGCGCAGGCCGCCCCTGCCGCCGATGACCTGCCGATGTCGATGTTCCACACCGTGATCCGCACCGGCCAGCCAGCGATGGTGGGCCCGGCAATCGGCGCCAACCCGTTCGGACTCGACCCGTACTTTGCGGCCCACGCGCAGTGTGCGGCGATCTGCATCCCGATGTCGCGCCACAACACGCTGATCGGCGTGCTGTATCTCGAGAACCGCCTGCTGGGCAACGGCTTCACGCCCGAGCAGACCGAGGTGCTCGAACTGATCGCTTCGCAGGCCGCCATTTCGCTGCGCACCGCACGGCTCTACGAAGACCTGCTGGCCGAGAATGACCGCCGGCAGCAGGTGGAACGCGCCCTCCGCGCGAGCCAGGCCTCGCTGACCATGGGCGAAAGCGTCAGCCATACGGGCAGCTGGCGCTGGGACCTGCGCCAGCAGGCCATCTCGTGCTCCGACGAGATGCGCCGGATCTTCGAGCTGGATATGGCGCGCGCGCACTTCGCGCTGGAGGACTTCGGCGCGCGGATGCATCCCGACGACCGCGCGAGTGCACTGCACACCATCAACCAGTCGGTGGCGAACCAGGCGCCGATCCACCTCGAGTACCGCATTGTGCGCAGCGACGGCGCGATCCGTTACGTAGAAGGCATCGGCAAGCCGCTGGTGACGGACGGAGAGACGCTGGAGTACGTCGGCACCGTCACGGACGTGACCACGCGCCGCGGCGCCGACGACGCACTGCGCAACGCCCAGGCCGACCTCGCGCGCGTGGCGCGTGCCACCACGGTGGGCCAGCTCACGGCCTCCATCGCCCACGAGATCAACCAGCCGTTGATGTCGATCGTCTCGAACGCGGGCGCCAGCCTGCGCTGGCTAGCGCGCAGCAAGCCCGAGATCGAGTACGCACGCGAGGGCCTCCATGCCATTGCCAGCGAGGGGCAGCGCGCCGGGGACATGATCCGCAGCCTGCAGGGGCTCACGCGCAACGCCGCGCCGGTCCTGGGCGAGGTGGACATGCACGAGGCCATCCGCCATATCCTCGCCATTTCGCGCAGCGAGATCGAGCGCCGGCAGGTCTCCGTGCAACTGGCGCTGCATGCCGATGCCTTCCGCGTCTTTGGCGACGGCGTGCAGTTGCAGCAGGTGCTGCTGAACCTTGTGGTCAACGCCGTGGAGGCGATGGGCGACGTCACCAACCGCGCCCGCGTGCTGAGCATGGGCACGCGCATCGCCGGTGACGACATGCTGGAAATCAGCGTGGCGGACACCGGCGCGGGCCTCGGCGACGGCGACATCGACCATGTGTTCGAGCCGTTCTACACGACCAAGGAGAACGGCATGGGCATGGGGCTGGCGATCTGCCGCTCCATCGTCGAGTCACACAGGGGCCGGCTCCGGGCCACGCCGCGCGCGCCGCACGGCACCGAATTCTCGTTCACGCTGCCGCTGTGTTGGCCGCTGGGCGGGTGAGGAAGCACGCGCCCCGGGCGTCCCCCGAACGCACCCCTATACGCTAGACCCGAAACGCTGGACCCTATACGCAGGGATAGTTGTTTGCGACCGTGGCACGGGGGCGGCCATGCGCGGGGACGAGTGTGCCGGCGGCGCGACACGCCTAAGCTGGAGACCTGCCGGATGCCGGCCTGACCCCGGAGCAATGCATGTCCCGAATCGCCCTTCCCTTCACGCTGCGCGCCAGGCCTCTGGCCACGCGCCTCGACCCGCATGCCGGCTGACGCCGCACCGCTGCAGGCGCTGCCCGAGCTGTCCCGGGCGCGTGTGCAGTGGCTGGGCCTGGCGCTGGGCTGCGCAACGGGCGTGGACTTTGTCGCCACGTCGATGCTCGCCACCGGGACACTCCACATCCGCGCCGGCATCTACGCCACGCCCGATGACTTCCTCTGGTGCCTCACCGCTTATGCCGGGGCGGCCATCGTCGCCAACCTGCTGACCCGGCGCATTGCCGACGATCTCAGCTATCGCGGGTACACGCTGCTCGGCCTCGCCATCGCCTTCGTCGGGTGCCTGCTGTGCGCCGCGTCGTCCAATGTCGCGGAGCTGTCCGCGGCGTTGGCGGTGCAGGGGCTGGGCGCCGGCGGATTGTTCTCGGCATCCCGCGTGCTGATCCAGCTGATCGCCACGCCGGCGGAGCGCCCGCGCCTGCTGATCGGCTTCGTTATCGGCACGATTGGCCTGCCGGCGCTGGCGCCCTGGCTGACCGCCACGCTGATGCTCGACACCGGCTGGCGCATGATCTTCCTCGTGCAGGCGCTGCTGGCCGCGCTGACGGCCCTGTTCGTGTTCTGCGTCTACCCGCACCGCGCCCGTCCGCCACGCACACCGGACCTCGACGACGTAGCCAGCATGGACTGGCTCACCGTCTTGCTGATTGGCGCCGGCGCGCTCGTGCTGGTACATGGCCTGGCCTCGCTGCGGCTCTATGCCACCGGCGACTCGCTGCGCGTGGCGACCGCGCCGCTGGCCGGTCTGGTCATCGTCGTGCTCGCGTTCATCCGGCTGCGCCGCGCGCCGGACGCCTGGCTCAGCCCGCGCCGCCTGAACGGCCGCCGCTACTTCACCGGGCTGGCCTATTACTCGATCTTTGCCTGCCTGAGCGGACTCTGGAGCTTTACGGTCTCCAACGTGATGCAGCTCGGCCTCGGCTTCACGTTCGAAACCACCGGCATGGTCCTGACCCTGTCGGCGCTCGGCGGACTGGTGGCCGGCGTTGCGTTCGTGCTGTTGGGGGCGCGCCTGCCCGGCGCGCGGCGCTACCTCGCGCTCGGCTACGCCATGACGGCGGCGGCGGCATGGCTGCTGGGCACCCGCCTGATGGACGGACTCCCGGTGTCGGCCATCCTGCCCGTGCTGCTGCTGCAAAGCGTGGCGTTGCCGTTCACACTGATCCTCGTGGCCAAGCTCACCTTCATGGACACCCCGCTCGAGGACTTCTCGCACGCCTACCAGTTCAAGAACATCCTCCGGCAGGTGGCGCTGATGGCCGGCACCGGGCTGGCTGGCCAGTGGCTCCAGGCGGGCGAGGCCGTGGCGCGGACGCACCTCATCACCCGCGTCACGCCCTACGGGCTGGCCACCCCGCCCGATGCCGCCGCGCTGGCCGCGCTGTCGCAACTGATCGACCAGCAGGCGGTGCTGGTGGCATCGGCCAACATGCTGGCGGTGGTCGCCGTCGTCTGCCTGGGTATCGCCGCCGTCGCCGTCTGGCAGCGCTGGCTACGCTAGCGGGCGCTGGCTCGGTTCCATCAGCCCCATCGGGTCCGGCGCGCCCCGCGTGCGCACGTCTACCGTCACGTGCATCGACAACCCCACAGGCAGCGGATGGGCGGCGAGTTCGGCCCGGTTCAGGGCGATGTGCACCGGCAACCGCTGCGGCGGCTTGATCCACCGGCAGATGGCACTGCGGGCGGGCAGCGGCGAGAGCGCCGCACCGCTGCGTGCGGAGAACCCCGCCACCGTGCCGTGGTAGCGCACCCGCGCGCCATACGCGTCTGCGTACAGCGTCACCGGCTGGCCGGTGCGCAGCCGCGCGAGCTGGCTCTTCATGAACCGTGCATCGACCCACACTGCGTCCGGTGGCGCGCGCCGCGGGTCGAGGGCGCCGATCGCCACCACCGCGCCGGCAGCGCGCGGCGTGACATCGGCAATCCTGCCGGCCACGTGGGCGTCATCGGTGGTTTCGAAATGGCGCCCCTCGATCCACCAGTGCCCGACAACGGCGGCAAGGCCGGCCATCGCGCAGGCGACGGCCCACGCGGCGGCAAGCGGCCGTCCCGATGATGCATGCGACCGGATACTCATGACAACTCCTTGAGGACGAGGGCAGGACATCCCTTGGAGCGAATTGTTGGCACGCCGATGCCGCAGGGATGGCGCGTCCGCCGGTTTTTTGTCGATTGGAACGCCGCGAGGGCGGGCGCCTATACCTTCGTGTCACGCGCAGCAAACCTGTGGCCGATTGGCGGCACCCGGGCCCGAACCTACGATGCGAAGACGCCTCCACCTCCCTGACGACCATGCATCCCACCTCCACCCCTCGCGCCGTGATCATCGGCGGCTCTCTCGGCGGCCTGTTCACGGCGCTCTGCCTGCGCGCCATCGGCTGGCACGTGGATGTATTCGAACGCTCGCCCCAGGCGCTCGACAGCCGGGGCGGCGGCCTCGTCCTGCAGCCCGATGTGGCCGACGCGCTCGCCTTTGCCGGCGCGCCGTTGCCCGAGGACTTCGGCGTGCCATCGGGCGGCCGCATCTTCGTCACGCGCAGTGGCGACGTGCGCCGCGTCTACATGCCGCAGACGCAGATCGCCTGGAACGGGCTGTACGGTCACATGCGGCAGGCGCTCGGCCCCCGCGCCGTGCATGCGGGCGAGACCTTCCTGGCGCTGCGGCAGCATGGCGCACGCGTGACCGCCTGCTTCGCCTCCGGCCGCACGGAAACCGCCGACCTGCTTGTGGCGGCGGACGGGCCGCTCTCCACCGTGCGCGCGCAACTGCTGCCCGGCGCCGCGCCGGCCTACGCCGGCTACGCGGCCTGGCGCGGCGTGCTGCCCGAGTCCGCCCTGCCGGACGCCACGCGCCAGCTCCTGCACAACACCTTCGCCTTCGAGGAAGGGCACGGTCACCAGTTGCTGACCTACCTGATTCCCGGCGAGAACGGCGAGACCGCGCCGGGCCAGCGCCGGCAGAACTGGGTCTGGTATCGACCATTGCCGGGCGGCCCGGCGCGTGACGCGGCGCTGCGGGATCGCGTGGGGCATCAGCACCTCCATTCGCTCCCCCCGGGCGTCATGCGCGACGGCGAGATCGATGGCCTGCGTCACGCCGCGCGGCGCGACCTCGCGCCGGACCTTGCCACGCTGGTCACCGGCACGCCCGACCCCTTCCTGCAGCTGATTCACGACTACGAGGCGCCGCGCATGGTGTTTGGCCGCGTGGTGCTGACCGGAGACGCGGCCTTCGTCGCACGACCCCATACCGGCGCTGGCGCGGGCAAGGCGGCCGGCAATGCGGTGGCACTGGGCCGCGCACTGTACGCCAACCGCGGTGGCATCGACGCCGCGCTGTCCCAATGGGAGCGCACCCAGCTGCCGGCCGGCGCGCAACTGGTGCGCTGGGGCATGGCACTCGGCACCCGCATCATGGGCCGGCACGACGCCGCCTGAGCCCTGGCGGGGCCGGCGCGCGGCCCATGCGGGGCGATCCAGGCCATCGGTGACGATGGAGGCGCTGCTATCATGCGCATCCATCACAAGACCGCTACGAGAGACATCGATGAACCGCCTGCCTGCCGTGCCGACCTCCCCCCTGCGGGGTGCCTTGCTGGCCGCCCTGCTCGCCCCGCTGCTCGCCATTTCCCTCCCCGGCGCGGCGCTGGCCGAGACGCTGGCCAAACCCGCGCTCGATCGCCTGGTGGCCAGCCAGTCGGCCAAGCCGCTGGCCAGCTTCAACGCCTTCCTCGCCGCCGCCGTGAAGGCCGAGCCGAAGCTGGCGCCGGCCGTGCGGGCCTACCGGGCGAAGAAGCCGCTCAAGGGCGACGATCTCGTCAATATCGGCCGGCTGCTCGGCGTCTATAACCGGCTCCACAACCAGACCGCCGTGCTGGACAGCATCACCGAGATGGTGGCGATCCGCACCGTGCGCGACGAGAAGGTGCCGCAGCACGAGAACCCGGCCATCATCGCGTTCGGCAAGGTGGTGGAGCGCATGGCGCGGGACTTCGGCCTGACCTACCGCAACGTGGACAACCGCGTGTTCGAGGTGACCCTGCCCGGCACCGGCACGGACACCTTCGGCATCCTCACGCATGCCGACGTGGTGCCCGTGGTGGCCGACGAATGGGTGCTCGACGACGGCACGAGGCTCGACCCGTTCAAGGTGACCCGCGTGGGCGACTACCTGTACGGGCGCGGCACCATCGACGACAAGGGTTCCATCGCGGCGGCGCTGTACGCGATGAAGACCGTGCGCGAGAGTGGCGTACCGCTGGCCCGCACCATCCGGCTGATGATCGAAACCACCGAGGAAACCGGCGGCGACGGCATGAAGTACTACCAGGCGCACACCACGCTGCCGGCGTACAACATCGTGCTGGACAGCAAGTACCCGGCGGTGGTGGCCGAGAAGGGTTCGGGCGCGCTGACGGTGCGCTTCGCGGACCAGCCAACGGACGGCAAGGCACCCGCCATCGTGGCGATGGCCGGCGCGGCCTCCGCCAACGCGATTCCGCAGACCGCCACGGCACGCATCACGGGCGGCGATCCGGCCGCCGTGGCCGCCGCGCTGGAGAAAGCGCGCGAGCCGTTCATCGCCCAGCACGCCGCGCAAGGCAAGTTCTCGATCGACGTGACGCCGGGTGCCGGCGGCGTGGACGTCAAGGTGACCGGCTCGTCGGCCCATGGCTCCCGCCCCGAGGAAGGCGTGAACCCGGTGCCGCGCCTGGCGCTGTTCCTGCAGGGTGCCGGCGTGCCGTTCGCGGATAACCAGTACGCGCGCGCTATCCGCTACCTGGGCGACCTGTACGGCACCGGCTATCTGGGCGAGAAGATGGAAGTGGGCTATCGGGACGACTTCATGGGTCCGCTGACGATGTCGCCCACGCTGATCCGCGAGCGCAACGGCAAGCTCGAAGTCACCGCCAACGTACGCATGCCGCGCGGCGCCACGCCGGACGAACTGCGCGCCCGGGTGGCGACCAGGATCAACACCTGGGCCAGCGCCACGCAGACTGCGGTGGAGATCCAGCACGACCAGGGCAACTGGATGGCGCGTGATCCCAAAGGCGCATGGCTCTCCACACTGCTGAATATCTACGGCGACACCACGGGGCTTGAGGCCAAGCCGGTGCCTACGGCCGGCAGCACCACGGCCAAGCTGATGCCGAACGCGATCAACTTTGGCCCGGCCATGCCGGCATGCGGGGCGGGGGCTGCAGGGCCCCCGCCCCGCATGCCGGCTTTTACACGCTTACACGCTTACAGCCCCAGGTCGCTCAGGCTGGGGTGGTCATCCGGGCGGCGGCCCAGCGGCCAGAAGAACTTGCGGTCCGCCTCGCGGATCGGCGCGTCGTTGATGCAGGCAAAACGCCGCTGCATCAGCCCGTTATCGTCGAATTCCCAGTTTTCATTCCCATACGACCGGTACCAGTTGCCCGAGTCGTCATGCCATTCGTACGCAAAGCGCACCGCAATGCGGTTGCCATCGTGCGCCCACAGTTCCTTGATCAGCCGGTAATCCAGTTCCTTCTGCCACTTGCGCGACAGGAAGGCCTCGATGTCGGCCCGGCCCGTGACAAACTCCGCCCGATTGCGCCATTGGCTGTCGGCGGTATAGGCCAGCGCCACACGCGCAGGGTCGCGACTATTCCAGCCATCCTCGGCCGCACGGACCTTCTGGGTGGCGCTCTCACGAGTAAAGGGCGGAAACGGCGGACGGGATTCGGGTTGGGTCGACATCGAAGCTCCTTGAGGATGGGTGGCTGGCACCAGAATGAGACAGATCTGTCTACTATCGTGGAGTAGACAGATCTGTATGTCAAGGAGATTCTGCATAGCCATATCGGTTCTCTGGGGCAGTCTGGTACACAAATTCGCGGAACGCCTATGGACCCGCCAGCGGCGGCTGCGCCACCCTCTTCGTTCTTTTCACGAATGGAGAAGGACCATGCGTTCAGGTGTTGACGGTGTGGACGAGCGCTACCTGCTTGGCGAAGGGGACCGCACCGGTACCGAAGGCATTCTCACGGCATCCAGCAATTCCACAAACATGGGCAAGCGCATCGCTGTAGAGGGCGATTTCGCGACCTGTCCTGCGTGCAAGGTCGGTGGGCCGGTCTATAACGACTGCGATCCGCATTGGACAGACATGGGGAAAGCCGTGCTGGTGGAAGGCGCGAGGGTATTCTGCCAATGCAAGGAAAATCCACGGGTATTTGCTTCGCAATTCACGATGCCGACGCAGGTGAATCGACGAAAGGACGCGGCAGCGGCCCCATCTCCCGTGCGCTCGCAATGGGCGGATGAAGTTCGTTACAAGACTGACGGGACCGATACAAGAAGATAATTGGCGGACAATCCGAAGCTCATCTGTCCAAATATGAGTAACCAAGCCTTCGGCCAACTGACGCTAAGGCTATGCGCTGCGCTGGTGTGACGCGCACCGAGATGCGATTGGCGGAACTTCACCGTTGGGATAATCACGCTCGGGGTGACGTGGAAACCTGGTTTGGCGTTGCCGATAACCGAATGCGCGAAACGCTGACTACCGGCTTGATGCGTATGCTGGCGGTCTTCAAAAACCTGCGTCCAATCAACTTCGTGCGCCACTCCGCTAGCGCGCTTGACTTCGTCGGATGTGTATCCCGCCCCAATGCCGAGACACGCGGCGTCGTCGCTGCAGTGTGCAAGCCCGACGTCTCGACTCATACGACAGCCATCGCGTTGAAGTTCTGCGAACTGCCTGAATTCTCCGACCGAAGCGATTCACAACTGCTGACCATCGCTCACGAGGTCTCCCATTTTCACGACACCATGGACACCGAAGATGATTACTACAAATTGTGGAACGCTATTGCCATTGCACGAGAAAAGAACGAGGGCTGCATCAGGAATGCGGACAACGTTGCGGGGTATATCGTCGTTCATGGCCCTATTCCTGACAGCTTCGGCGCTTTTATTCGGTAGCGCGATAGCTTGCTCGCCGGGCAAACAATTCAATGTACGCTTCCCAGCGGCGATGGATCGGTTAAGCGGCGCCGAGGCTGGCAGCCTTGGAGCGTGGGTATCGACATTGCAGCGAGATTATCCCAATCATGCAATGTTATTGCTGGTTGGATATATCGAAAAAGAAGGTGACAACGAAGATATCGTCAAACGTCGCGCGGCATGGGTAAAGGATTTTCTTATCAACATGGGCGAGGATCCTGCGGGTATCGTGTGGGGAGGCACGAGTGTCTATCGCACGGAGAATATCGGTTCATATAGCAGCGCAACGTCTTCAACCATCGCGATAGAGTTTCTACCCGCCTGCCCTCATGAATGCTGCAAAGGGTGACGGAAGACGCAAAAAATCGATATGGCAAGCGAAGCGTACCGGCAGCAGAAAGCGCCACCGCCGCATCCGCACCGGTGGCGCTTTTTTTGCTGCGGCGGCCGCGCCGCCGCCATCCTTGGCAGACCGCTTCCCCACCTACCGCTTCGTCGCCACCACCTCCAGGTACTCGCTCGGTACCACCATCGAATCCTTGCCGGCACGGTTCAGGCTGTTGATCAGCGTGGTGAGGTCCGCCTCGAGCGCGCTGGCCTTGTCCGCCGGCAGCGCGGCGAACGCCTTGTGCACGGGGCCGTACCAGGTGCGGAAGACGTCGATGAAGTGCGCCGCCGAGCGATAGCGGAAGTTGAACTGGCGCGGCGTGACGTGGACATCCACCCCATGCGGCGCGAACAGCGCCTTCAGGTGCTCCTCCACGCCCCATTTCGACGGCGGCGACACGCCCGCCGGCGGCGGCACATAGGCGCCCAGCGTCTTGAACATCTGCCCGACGAAGCCCTGCGGGGTCCAGTTCGCCAACCCGATGCGGCCGCCGGGCCGGGTCACGCGCGCCATCTCGGCAGCGCACTTGGGCTGGTCCGGGGCGAACATCACGCCGAAGGTGGAGAGCACGGCGTCGAAGCTCGCATCCTCAAAGGGCAGCGCCTCGGCATCGGCCTGCTGGAAGGTCACGTCGAGCCGCTCGGCGCGGGCGCGCTCGGCGCCGCGCTCCAGCAGCGCGCCGACGTAGTCGGTGGAGGTCACGATGCAGCCACGGCGCGCCGCCGCCAGCGTGGCGTTGCCGTTGCCGGCGGCCACGTCGAGCACGCGCTCGTCGCAGCGCAGGTCGCAGGCTTCGGCCAGCTGCTCGCCCACGATCTGGAGCGTGGTGCCGATCACGGCATAGTCGCCACTGGCCCAGGCCACCTGCTGGCGGCCCTTCAGGGCGGCAAGGTCGGGCGAAGTGGCCGGCGAAGTGGCCGGCGAATTGGCCGGCGAATTGGCCGAAGACGCGGCAGCGTCGGGGGTAGTCGTCATGATGGGGGTCTCCTGATTGGATCGCCCGGCAGGTCCGCCGGCTCAGGCGCGCGACCGGTTGAAGCCGGCCTCACGCGCGAGCACGATGGCCTGCGAGCGGTTTTCCACCTCGAGCTTCGAGAAGATGCTCGTGATGTGGTTGCGCACGGTTTTCTCGCACAGCCCAAGGTAGGCGGCGATCTGTGCGTTGTCGCGCCCCTGCGCGATCAGCACGACGATGTCGCGCTCGCGCCGGGTCAGGGTGTGGAACGCCGGGTCGTCCACCGGCACCGGCGCGGGCAGGAAGGCGCGTACTTCCTCGAGCCAGCGGTCCCACGCCGGCTCCGTCTCCAGCAGCAGGTGGTTGCCGCTCTCCAATGGCACGAAGCGCGCGTTCGGGATCATGCTGGCGATCAGCCGGCCTTCGTCGAACGGCACGCGCGCATCGCGTACGGCGTGGAGCACCAGCGTGGGGCAGGTCACCAGCGGCAGCAGTTCCACCACGTCGATGTCGTTGAAGATGCGCATGAAGCGCGCCGCGTTGCCGGGCGACGTGGACACGCGCTCCAGCTCGTTGAACCAGCGGTGCTGCTCCGCCGTGCCGCCCGGGATGAACTGCGTGGTGAAGAACTGGCGGAAGGCCGGGTTCTCCTGCCCCCAGCCCAGTTCCGCCAGCCGCGCCATCAGCTCGGCTTCCTCGCGCATCTCGGCCCCCAGGTTGCGCTTGAGGCGCCCCCGGGCGTAGCCGCCGTGCAGCACGAGGTGGCTCACCCGCTCGGGATGCGCCACGGCGTACGCCACGGCGATCGACGCGCCCTGGGAGATGCCCAGCAAGGGGAAATGATCGACGCCGGTGGCGTCCACGATGGTTTCGAGATCACGCAGCCACGCCTCGAAGGAAAGGTCCTCCACGTGGCGGTCAGAGAGGCCACAGCCACGTTCGTCGTAGCGCACGAGCGTGTGGTTCTCCGACAGCGCGCACAGCATGTGGCTCCAGACCGGACTCCCCACATCGAATTCGAGGTGGCTCATCCAGTTTGCGGCCTTCACGAGCGGCGGTCCGCTGCCCGTGATGGCATACGCCAGTCGCACCCGGTCACGGCTGGTGCAAAGGCGTATCTGCTGCTTCAGCATCGGCATGGTGGGATCGCGCGCGGGACAGGGTACGGCCGGTGCGGAGCGCCGGGGCGATAGCTCACCTCGTCCGCTTGGAACGGGCGATTGACTAATCTTAGTCAACGATCCCCAGCGTGCAGGCAAAACCACGGCCAGCTGGCCCCGCAAAGTGCGGAAAGCCAGACGTGGTGCATACCGTGCCCGGCGCATTTTCCGCGGTCAGGCGATGCGCAGCAGACATCCACCACCGGTAGCGCCCAGCCGCGCGCCATCGGTGTACGGGTCGCGCTGATCCATCCGGGCGCCATCGGTGTAGGAATCCGGCTTGCCGATGCGCAGGCCGTCCTGGTACGGATCGAACTTGCCGCCCTTGCAGGCGGACATGCTGGCCTGCGCCGAGGCTGTGGTGGAAATCGAAGGATCGGAACGATCGCCCCCCAGCCCGGCGTAAGCCAGGTTGCACAGGCCGATGGCCAGCGAGGAAGCGGTCAAGAGGGTCTTGGCAAGATTCGTGTACATCGCAAACTCCAACTACAACTACAGGAAGGCGATCACGGCTCAGGATGAAGGACCGGTGGGGGGATCGCCTGAGCCGCACCGCTCCTTGTTCGAGGGGCCGATTGTGGGCAGCAGGGTGCGGGGGAACATGAGGCGAGTGTCCCGGTTTGAGGGATTCTTCAGGGTCTATGCGGGGGGATTCCGTGGGACAAGGGTCCCGGGCACGGGTAATTACCGGGGGCGCTGGAGGCGCTGGCGCGCTTGCGCACACGCTCAGGCAGAACAGCCGGAGGAGATCGCCGGGGAGCGGGCAAGCCCCCGAGCAGGACAGCCGCCCCACTCCAAAACCCTCGAAGCCCGCCAAACCCGGGACCACCGCCTCATGTCGGCGGCGCGCGCCGCTGGAATGATCCGGCTACGTCCTGCAAGGCATCTTCTGCATGGACGCCGTTCATTCCAGAGGAGTTTTGCAATGCAAGCCGTATCCCTGTCCGCCGACACCGCACGCTACGCCCGCTGTATCGCCGCTTCCAAGCGCATCCGCTGGGACATCGACCGTGACGTCATCCGCGACCGCACCTTCGATCTCTCCCACAAGTTCCTGCCCGACGGGCTGTCCCTGGCCGACGAGCTGCCGTTCCTCAGCGCGGCCGAACGCCGCTTCGTGAGCCAGGTGCAGGGCCGCACCTATGCCAACATGTTCGGGCTGGTGGAGCGCTTTGTCTCGGCCAAGGTGCTGGAGCTGACGCACACCCACAGCTTTGGCGACCAGGTCGCGCTGGAGGCGCTGGTGCGCTTCACCGACGAGGAACTGAAGCACCAGGAGCTGTTCCGCCGCATCGAGCAACTGGCCGCGCAGGGCATGCCGGCCGGCTACACCTTCACGGCGGATGCCAATGAGGTGGCCGCCTTCGTGCTCTCCAAGTGCACCTGGGCGGTGCTGGCGCTGACCTGCCATATCGAGCTGCTGTCACAGGCGCACTATCGCGGCAGCATCGGCACGTCGCCGGACCTGTCCGACCTGTACAAGGACGTGTTCCTGTACCACTGGCGCGAGGAGTCCCAGCACGCCAACCTCGACGAACTGGAATGGTTGCGCGAGGACGCCCGCATGTGCCCCACCACGCGTGACGCTGCCATCGACGACCTGATCGCGCTGGTGGGCGCCGTGGACCAGGTCCTGCAGGCCCAGGCCACCGCCGACGCGCACTACGTCATGCGCGTGATCCGTGGCACGCCAGACGCCCCGCGCGCCGCCGAGGTGGAAGCCGTGGTGCTCAAGGCGTACCGCTGGACCTATATCGTCTCCGGGATGCTGGAACCGCGCTTCAGCAAGCTGCTGGGCGGGATGGTCGATGCCGAGCAGATGGCGCGCATCGAGGCCGCCATGGCACCGCTGATGTACGCGATGCCAGCCGCCGGCGTGCCAATTCCGGCGATGGCGGCCTGATCGTGGCCTGATGGCAGGTGGCCGGGGTGCGGCACGCGCCGCCTAGGCCACCGCCTGCACGGTCTGGCCGGCCTGCATGCCCGCCAGGTAGCGATGGATCTGCGCCACGACCGCAGCGCCCTCGCCTACCGCGGCGGCCACGCGCTTGGTCGAGCCCGAGCGCACATCCCCGATTGCGAACACGCCCGGCACGCTGGTCTCCAGCGTGTAGTCGGCGCGCTCGGTGCAGGACTGGTGGGCTTCATAGCCGGTCAGCACGAAACCCTTGGGGTCCGTGGTGACGTTGCAGGACCGCAGCCATTCCGTGTTCGGCGCGGCGCCGATGAACAGGAACACGTGGCGCATCGGCCGGGTGATGCAGTCCGGGCCACAGGAGCGCTCCTTGTAGCGCACCGTGGAAAGCCAGCCATCGCCCTCCATCGCCGTGATCTGCGCGTGCGTGTGCAGGAATACGTTCGGCAGGCCCTTCAGGCGGTCGATCAGGTAGCGCGACATGGTGGCCTCGAGCCCCTCGCCGCGCACCAGCATATGCACCTCCGCCGCGTGGGAGGCCAGGTACACCGCCGCCTGCCCCGCCGAGTTGCCACCGCCCACCAGCATCGCGTGCTCGTCCTTGCAGAGCTTGGCTTCCACCGGCGACGCCCAGTAGTAGACGCCCCGGCCCTCGTACTGGTCCAGCGATTCGATCTCCGCGCGCCGGTACTGGGCGCCGCTGGCAATGACCACGGTGCGCGTGGGCACCATCCGGCCATCGGTCAGCTCGATCCGGATCGGGTTCTCGCCGCAATGGAGCGCGCTCACCTCCAGCGGAATGGCCACGTGGGCGCCGAACTTGAGCGCCTGGACGAAGGCGCGCCCGGCCAGCGCCTGGCCCGAGATGCCGGTGGGAAAGCCCAGGTAGTTCTCGATCCGCGCGCTCGCGCCGGCCTGCCCGCCCGGGGAGCGGCAGTCGATCACGGCCACGGACAGCCCTTCGGACGCGGCATAGACCGCCGTCGCCAGCCCCGCCGGGCCGGCGCCGACCACCACCACGTCATAGACATGGTCCGGCGTGAATTCAGGCACCAAACCGAGGCATGAGGCGAGCTGGCCCTCGTCCGGCGCGCGCAGTATGCCGCCGTCGGGGCAGATCACCATCGGGAAATCGCTCGCGGGCGCGTTGCTGACATCGAGCAGCGCCATGGCGTCGGGGTCGGTATCGATATCGACCACCTTGTGCGGATAGCCGTTGCGGCGCAGGAAAGCCTGCAGCGCCAGCAGCAGCGGCTGGGTGCCCTTGCCGACCAGCACCGGGCCGCCGCCGCGCTCGATCAGCCCCACCCGGCGCAGGATCAGCGCGCGCATGATGCGCTCGCCCAGATCCGCCTCGGCCACCAGCAGCGCGCGCAGCCGTTCGGGCGGCACCACCAGCGCGGTGGAATCCTCCAGCGCCACCGCATCCACCAGCGCCGGCTTGCCGGAGAGCTGGCCCACCTCGGCCAGGAACTGGCCCGGGCCCTCGTCGGTAATCGGGAAACGGTTGCCGAGCCCGTCGCGCTGGATGATCTGGAGCCTGCCGGTCAGGATCAGATGCATGCCCGGGGCGGGGTCGCCGATGCAGAACAGCGTTTCGCCGGCCTTGAACGACGCCACCGTGCCAAACCGCCGCACACGGTCGATCTCGGCCGGCGTCAGGGTCGGAAACATCTGGTGCTTGCGGGACTCGAGCACCGAGAACGGCGCCTCCAGCCCCACCACCGGCTCGTGCGCGGCCTGGTTTGCGACTTGATCGGCAACCGGGTCCGGACTGGCTTCGGGCTCCGAAACGGCCTGCTTCATCTCCATGCGACTCCCCTCTCTCTAGGTCCAGGTAGGACAGGACTCGACTGCGTACTCGACTGAGATAGTAGCCGGCGTGGCCACGAAACACACCTGAAGATTTTAGGGAGCGATGCCCACCGTTGCTTGCCGATTTGCCCGGCGCGCGGCGCTTTGCACGACGAGCACCATCCATGAAAAAATCGACTTGTTTCTAGCGATTTAAATCATGGTGAGAATACTCAGCGCTCGCTACACTGGCTCCGACAACGCCCCCAAAAAAGCCCCCGACAGGCTTCAGAAGCCTACAAGCAAGGAGACAAGATGTACCGTGATCGCATTCGCCTGGCCGCCCTGCAGGACCGGATCATGTCGGCCGACGCGGCCGCCGCGCTGATCCAGGACGGCATGACGGTCGGCATGAGCGGCTTCACCCGCGCCGGCGACTGCAAGGCCGTACCTTTCGCCCTGGCGCGCCGCGCCGCCACCGACCCGCTCCAGATCACGCTGATCACGGGCGCCTCGCTCGGCAACGACATCGACAAGATCCTGGCCGAAAGCAATGTGCTGGCGCGCCGCCTGCCGTTCCAGTCAGACGCCACCCTGCGCCGCAAGATCAACGACGGCGAGGTGATGTTCATCGACCAGCATCTGGGCGAGACCGTGGAGCAGCTGCGCAGCGGCCAGCTTGCCCCGGTGGACATCGCCGTGATCGAGGCCGCTGCCATCACCGAGACCGGCGGCATCGTGCCGACCACCTCGGTTGGTAATTCGGCGAGTTTCGCGATGATGGCCAAGCAGGTCATCGTCGAGATCAACACCAATATGCCGGCCGCGCTGGAAGGGCTGCACGACATCGCCTTCCCAGTGCAGCGCCCCTACCGCCAGCCGATTCCGCTGATTGCCGTCGAGCAGCGCATCGGCCTGC
Organism: Cupriavidus sp. 2KB_3; assembly: GCF_052115685.1. NCBI lineage: Bacteria > Pseudomonadati > Pseudomonadota > Betaproteobacteria > Burkholderiales > Burkholderiaceae > Cupriavidus > Cupriavidus sp. 2KB_3. The sequence goes on along the minus strand of NZ_JBFRHD010000007.1, from coordinate 258,200 downwards.
CCTATATCCCCGTCGATCCGTCGCGTATTGCGGCCATCGTGCTCACCGCGCGCGACGACAGCCCGTCCAACGCGCTGCCGCCAGACGGCGAGACGCGCCTGATCGCCGGGCATCTCAATGCGCTGTTCGAGCGCGAGGTGCGCGCCGGGCGGCTCTCGCCCTCGCTCCAGCCTTTGCAGGCCGGCATTGGCACGATTGCGAACGCCGTGCTGCACGGGCTCGTAGATTCGCCATTTCATGACCTGACGATGTACTCGGAGGTCTTGCAGGACAGCACCATCTCGCTGATCGACGCCGGCAAGCTGCGCTTCGCCTCGGCATCGTCGATGACGCTGTCCGGGCCGGTCTACCGCCGTGTGCTGGACGAGATCGAGCGCTACAAATCCCGTCTGGTACTGCGGCCGCAGGAAATCAGCAACCATCCCGAAGTGCTGCGCCGGCTGGGGTTGATCACCATCAACACCGCGCTCGAGTGCGACATTTACGGAAACGTCAACTCCACCCACGTGGGCGGCACGCACATGATGAACGGCATCGGCGGCTCGGGGGACTTCGCGCGCAATGCCTACCTGTCGGTCTTCGTGACCAAGTCCGTGGCCAAGGACGGGCGGATTTCCAGCATCGTGCCGATGGTCTCCCACGTGGATAACAGCGAGCACGATGTGGACATCCTCGTCACCGAGCACGGCCTGGCCGACCTGCGCGGGCTGGCACCGCGCGAGCGGGCGCTCCAGGTGATCCGCAACTGCGCCGACCCGGCCTACCGCGACGGCCTGCTCGACTACTTCCGCCGGGCCCAGGCACGCGGCGGCCAGACCCCGCACCTGCTGGAAGAGGCGTTTGCGTGGCATCTGAACTACCGCGAGCACGGCACGATGCTGCCGGCGCCCCGGGCGGCGGCCATCGCGCCAATCGAAGCCACGCCGCTGGCGGCCTGACGTTTCTGCACCCCCGGGCGGTTTTTACATCCCGCCCGGCTGCCGGCTGCCTCCCACGGCCCCCAAACGGGCTCTTTTCGGCATGGAACGGCACTTGCAGCGTGCTTCGGAAGGTGGCGTGAGTTCCCGCCACCGCTGGAGACGCCATGCAAGAACCGGTTCGCCTGATCCTGATGTACGGCCTGATCCCGCTCTGGATCCTCGCGGGCCTGGGCGACTGGTGGTTTCACCGGCGCCAGCGCATCGAAACCAACGCGGGCGTGTGGGAATCGGTCCTGCACAGCCTGATGATGGTCCAGGTGGGCATCCCGGTTCTGCTGGTGCTGTTCTTTGAGGTGAATGCGCTGCTGTTCGCCATCATGATCGCGGGCGTGGTGATCCACGCGGTTACCGCCTGGATCGACGTGCGCTACGCGGTGAGCCGGCGCACGGTGCCACCGAACGAGCAGCACATGCACAGCCTGCTGGAGATGCTGCCGGTCACGGCCGTGGCCATGCTGGCCGCAGCCCACTGGGACCAATTCCAGGCGCTGTTCGGCGCCGGTACCGAGCCGCCGCGCCTCGCCCTCGCCCCGAAACGCGACCCCCTGCCGCCGTCCTACCTGATCAGCCTGTTCGCCGCGCTCGGCCTGTTCGTGGTGCTGCCCTACGCAGAGGAACTGCTCCGGTGTCTGCGCGCCCAGGCGGCGCGCGCCAAGCCCGTGGCGCAGCACTCCTAGACCCGGACCATACCGGCGCCCCGATGACCGTACCGATCATGTGCCCTCAGCGCAGCGATTGACGAATTCGGCTAAATTGGCTGCCTTGGTAGTGCGAGACATCCGAGCCACACACAACTTGAACGGGAGCGCCATGCGCGGTCATCACCTCGTAGGATGGGCACGTGTCGGCCGTCATCCCTAGCCCGCCCACCGCCAGGTGGCGGGAGTTCGTCCGCTTCCTTGGCCCCGCCTACCTCGTGGCCGTGGGCTATATGGACCCCGGCAACTGGGCCACCGACCTCGCGGGCGGGTCCGCCTACGGCTACACCCTGCTCTGGGTCGTGGCGATGTCCAGCCTCATGGCGATGCTGCTCCAGGTGCTGGCCAGCCGGCTCGGGCTGGTCACCGGCATGGATCTGGCGCAGGCGTGCCGGCACGGCGCCTCGCGCTGGTCGGCCTGGTCGCAATGGATCCTGGCCGAACTGGCGATCTGCGCCACCGATCTGGCCGAAGTCATCGGCACCGCCATTGCCCTCAACCTGCTGTTCAACATCCCGCTGCTGGCCGGCGTGGCGCTAACCGTGCTGGACGTGCTGCTGGTGCTGGTCCTGCAACAGCGCGGCTTCCGGCGGCTGGAAGCCTTTGTCATCAGCATGATCACGCTGGTGCTGCTGTGCTTCGTGGCGATGCTGATCATCGCCGAGCCGTCCTGGTCGGAGGTGGGCTGGGGGCTGCTGCCCTCGCCGCGTTCGCTCACCGATGCCAACGCGGTGGTCATCGCCACGGGCATCATCGGCGCCACGGTGATGCCGCACAACCTCTACCTCCACTCGGCGGCGGTCAAGACGCGCGCCGTGGAGGACAGCCCGCCGGCGCTGCAACGGGCGCTGCGCTACACCGCCGTCGACACGCTGGTGGCCCTCGCCATCGCCTTCTTTATTAATAGTGCGATCCTGGTCACGGCGGCCGGCGTGTTCCACCGCAGCGGCCACGCGGAGGTGGCCGAGATCCAGCAGGCCTTCCACCTGCTCTCACCGCTGACCGGCGCCGCCTGGGCCAGCGTGATCTTCGCCGTGGCCCTGCTGGCCTCGGGCCAAAGCTCGGCGGTGACGGCCACCCTGGCCGGGCAGGTCATCATGGAGGGCTTTATCCGCACGCGGCTGGCGCCGTGGGCGCGGCGGCTGCTCACGCGCGGCGTGGCCATTGTGCCGGCGCTGATCGTGGCATGGCTGTATGCCGACAAAGGCGTGGCGCAACTGCTGATCGCCAGCCAGGTGGTGCTGAGCCTGCAACTGCCGTTCGCGGCGATTCCGCTGGTGCGCTTCACCAGCAGCCGCGCCCGCATGGGCGCCTACGCCAACCCGCGCAGCGTGGTGATCCTGGCGTCGCTGACGGTGGGCATCATCATCGCCATGAACGCGGCCATGCTCTTCCTCACCTTCCGGGAATGGATGAACTGAGGGTTCGGAAAATCGGGTTCGATCGGGTTCGATCGGATTTTTATGAAATTTTTTGGGAAAGCTGTCACAAGCCGGGGTCGCGGTACGTCTTACAGGGAAAGGCAGGCGCAAAGGGCGCACGCCAACTCCCTTGAACTACCGTGAGGAACCATCATGAGTGCATCGCGTATTAACTTCTTCCAGCTCGCCCCGGCCAACCTGAAGGCCATGATCGCGCTGTCGGGTTCGGTCAAGCAAAGCTCGCTGGGCCCGCGTCTGGTGGAAATCGTGCAGCTGCGCGTCTCGCAGATCAACCAGTGCGGCGTCTGCGTGGACATGCACTGGCGCGACCTGATCAAGCAGGGCCTGGACCCGCGCCACGTGAACGCCATCGCCGGCTGGCGTGAGGCGCCCGCCTCGTTCTTCAACGCCCGCGAGCGCGCCGCGCTGGGCTGGGCCGAGGCCGTCAACGCGCTGCCCCACCAGGACCTGACCGACGCCGCCTGGCCGGCCCTGCGCGAACAGTTCAGCGAGCAGGAAATCGCCGAGCTGTCCTATACCATCGCCGCCATCCGGGGCTGGAACGTGATGAACCTGAGCCTGCGCAACCAGATTCCGGAAACGCCGGCTCCCGGCTTCTGATCGGGACGTTGCTGGGCTAGCGCGCCAGGTTGGACTACCGCAGGGCGCCGACAGCGGGATATCGCTGTCGGCGCCTTTTCGTATCTGGCGTTCGCGCGCCGCGTTCCGCGTGCGTTTTTCGCATCGTGCTTCGACCCCATCCCCTGCCAGCCCATCTCTGAAGTCGCGCCAAAGTCCTTGCGGTTAATTGCACAATAAGTCCACGCAGACCCGACACAAATAGACTCTTTCGCTCCCGCCCGGAAGTGGCCTATGCTGTCGCCACGAACAGATCGAGAATCCCGGGAGGATGGCTCCCCGCGGGCCCAGCTATGGAAAAAACAGCATTCGTCTTTGCCGGTGGAGGCAGCCTCGGTGCCATCGAGGTCGGCATGTTGCGGGAACTGGTGAAGTGGGGCATGGCGCCGGACATGGTGATCGGCGCATCGGCCGGCGCCATCAACGGCGCGTATTTCGCCTGCCATCCGCACGAGGAAGGCACGGCCAAGCTGGAGAGCCTCTGGCGCGGCATTCGCCGGGCCGAGGTGCTGCCCTGGTCCTGGCGCAGCATGCTCGGCATGCTGGGCGGACGGCGCGGGCATCTGGTGGAATCGTTCGGCCTCCAAAAGTTACTTTCACGCCACTTCGGCGAATCGCGGCTTGAACATGCCAGCCTGCCACTCTATGTAGTGGCCACCGACATGCATAGCGGCGACGAAGTGGTGCTGTCCTCGGGCAATATCGTCGATGCGGTGCTGGCCAGCGCGGCCATTCCGGGCGTGTTTCCGCCGGTGCACGTGGAAGGCCGGGCGCTGATCGATGGCGGCGTGGCCAACAACACGCCCGTCTCCACGGCCGTGCGGCTGGGCGCCACGCGCATCGTGGTGCTGCCGGCCGGCTTCGCCTGCGCCGAGCGCCGCCCGCCGCGTGGCGCCGTGGAGCATGCGCTCAATGCGCTGTCCCTGCTGGTGGCGCGGCAACTCGTGCATGACCTGGAACGCTGGGCCGACCACGCGCATATTGCCGTGGTGCCGCCGCTGTGCCCGCTCGATGTCTCGCCCTATGACTACACGCGCTGCGGCGAGCTGATCGACCGCGCCGCCGAGGCCACCGTGGCCTGGCTGCGTGCCGATGGCCTGAAGAGCCGCCGCGTGCCGGGCGCGCTGGAGCCCCACAGCCACGACGAGTCGTCGCCCAGCTGCAGCGCCGACCTTTCGCCGCCACCGGAGGCGGACCACATCCACACGCACGCCGCTCCCGGCCACTCGCACAGCCACTCCGGCCACACGCATGGGTGACGGCGTGCTGCCGGGCCGGCGTGACTGGATGCGGCGCGATGCGTCCGCCCAGCGCATGGAGCGCATCGAGGCGTTTATCGGCGGCCACGGCTACGACATGCATCGCCACGACACCTACGCGATTGGCCGCACGCTGGCCGGCGTGCAGCGCTTTTCCTACCGGCGCGGCGTCTGCAACAGCCTGCCGGGCGGCACCATCGTCCTGCACCCCGACGAGCCGCACGACGGCCAGGCCGGCACCCAGGCCGGCTTCCAGTACCGGATGATCTACGTGGAGCCCGCGCACGTGCAGCGCGCGCTGGGCGGCCAGCCGTTGCCGTTCATCCCGGGCGGCCGCTCGGACGACCCCCGGCTATTCACCGCCACCGAGACGCTGCTGCGCGCGATGGACCGCCCGATCGACCCGCTCGAGGAAGACGACGCCATCTACGACGTGGCTCACGCGCTGGCCGCTGTTGCCCGCGGACCCGCGCCGGGGCGCCGGCAGGCGCTGGACTACCGCGCCGCCGAGATGGCCCGGACCTTTCTGATCGACAACGTGGCGCGCGTCGTGACGCTGGACGAACTCGAAGCCGCCACCGGCCGTGACCGCTGGCGCCTGTCGCGCGATTTCCGTGCGCTGTTCGGTACCAGCCCATACCGCTACCTGACCATGCGCCGGCTCGACATGGCCCGCCGGCTGATCGTGGCTGGCCAAACGCTGGCCGACGCCGCCGCGTGGGCCGGTTTCACCGATCAGGCCCACATGACACGGCATTTCGCGCGCACCTTCGGCATCACGCCGGCGCGCTGGCTGCGCACGCTGGGGCGCACGCCGTAGCTGCACGATCGTACAAGACGGCCCGCCTGCCGGCGGCGCAGACTCGGGCCTTCATCCCATTCGACGGAGCGCCCCATGTCCCCCACTCCCATCCCCATCCCCTCCCCCACTCCCTACCGCGCCATCAACTTCGCCGAGAAGCTCGCCCTGTTCTCGGACCACTGGCAGCCGCGCGTGATTGCGGAGATGAATGACTACCAGTTCAAGATCGTCCGCATTGCGGGGGACTTCGTCTGGCACAGCCACGCCGAGACCGACGAGACCTTCATCGTGCTGGACGGCCACCTGCGCATTGACTTCCGCGACGGCCACGTGGACCTGCGCGCCGGCGAGATGTACGTCGTGCCGCGTGGCATCGAGCACAAGCCGTTTGCCGATGGCGAGGTGCGCATGCTGCTGATCGAGCCGCGCGGCGTGCGCAATACGGGCGAAGCCGTGGGCGAGCGCACTGCCCAAAACGACGTCTGGATCTGACCGAGGGATGCTGGCGTGATGTGGGCCCGATGTTGGCCCGGGGCCAACCGTTCCTCACCACGTGTTGGCCAGCACCCCCCTGTTTTCCGCGTGAAAGTGGCCCGGCCTGCCCGCCCGGGGCCGAAATGATGGTGGCATGTTCTCTGCGAAAAGGAAGGACGAGCGCGGCGCCGCGATGCTCGTTCTGAGTCCCCTTTCAGCCGGAGCGCAAGCTCCTTTGGAGAACCATCATGAAGATCCCGCCACCGTTGCGCCCTGCGGACGCCGCGCCCCTCTATCAGCCCCGCCCTCTCACGCCCCGCACGCCCCCCGCCGTGCTTTACCGCATGCGTGGCGGCATCCTGCTGCTCCGCGTGCTGGCGCTCTGCGCCCACACGGCGGTGTACGCGCAGCCTGCGTTGGCCCCGGCCACGGCCGTCACGCCCGAGCAGAAGTTCTCGCCCGGCTATCTCGAAGCGGTGTCCACCGGTTACGAGAACGGCCAGGCGCTGGGGGCCGTCGAAGGCATCGCCCCGGTGCGCGCACCCCGTGCCGAGCGCACCGACCCCGCACCCGCCGCGCCGGCCACGCCCTCCGCGCCAATGAGCCCGGGCGCCGTGCTGGCGCATCCGCCGGGCTCGCTGCGCCGTGTGACGGCCCATTAACCCGTGCGCGATGCCGGCCGAGCAGTCTTTACACGCGCCCGCGCAAGGCTTGCATGGGCGCCGCCCACATCAAATCCCGCCAGCCCAGCCCTGACAAGGCCCGGCCGGCGCGGTACGAATCTTGCCGCGCTTCTGGATTGCCAGTGATGGCACACCCGCAACTTCAGGAGATCAGCAATGGGCGACCACTACACCGAGCGTTATCGCCGGGGGCAGACCTGGCGGGCCGTTGAAAATGTCCGCGACGACGACGCTTACGATCCATGGAGCGACGATTCATGGAGCGACAACCGAGGGCTGCGTGCGCGCGACCAGGACTGGCAGCCCGAATCCGCCAGTAACGCCAGTAACGCCAGCAACGCCAGTAACGAATGGGACGAAGCCCGCCGCCGCCAGCGCCTGACCCCGGGACAAACCAGCGACGGCAGCCCGCCCCGCAGCGGCTATGCCGGCGCCTACCGCGACAGCGGCCAATGGCAGGGCAGCAACCTGCGCTACGGGCTCAACGGCGGCTATGCCAGCAGCGACTCACCCGAAGACGACGCCCGGCGCCGCGAACAGGCGTACCGCAGCCGCCGCCAGGCCAGCGAGTTTGGCGATTATGGGGACTTCGAGGACTACGGCGGCCCGCAGGGCTACCAGGGTTATCAAGGCTATCAGGGCTATCAAGAGGCACGCGGCTACGGCGGCGAGCGCGGATGGGAACAGGGTCAGGGTCAGGGTCAACGCCAGCAACAAGGTCATCAGGGCGAACGCGGCGAGCAGGGCTTTGGCAGCGCCGACCAGCAATGGCTGCGCCGCGCCCAGCAGCGCGAACCCTGGCAGGCCGGCGGGTCGGGCCATGACGCCTATTTCAACGACCTGCGCAGCGACACGCGCTACTGGACCGAACCGCGCGACGAGTGGGGGGAATCCCGCCCGTCCGGTGACTACGCCGGCCGCCAGCCGCCCGCCCAGTCATACGGGCGCAATTACCTTGGCACCAGCGGCTATGACGAGGAACTCGGCTACCGCTCGCCACGGCGCAGGGCAGACGAGGACGATGACCGCGATCAAGGCGAGGAGCACGGCGCGCTCTACAATCTCGGCCACCGGATCGGCGAGGCCGTCAGCAACTTCTTCGGCCACGATGACCATGACATCGACAAGCGCAACGTGCCGCGCGGCTACACCCGCACCGACGAGCGCATCCGCGACCAGATCTGCGAACGGCTGACCTTTACCAGCGGCGTGGATGTGGGCGAAGTCAGCGTCGACGTGGACAAGGGCAAGGTCACGCTATCCGGCACCGTCCACCAGCGGAGCCAGAAATATGCCATCGAGGACATCGCCGACAATACTTTCGGCGTTACCGAAGTCGAGAACAATATCCGCGTCGAGAAGCGCGAAGCGCGTGCCGGCGAAGGGACCAGCGCCGGCTCCAACGGCTGGTAATGCCATCGCCACCGGCCGGAGCCGCCGCCCATGGTGACGCACCCGGCCGACCAGCCCCCGCAGCAACGCCAACCCCAGCCCCGGTCCTACGCCGGCTGGCTGTGGCTGGCCGCGCTGCTGCTGGCGGGCGCGCTGGGCTGGCCCTACGTCAAACCCTATATAGATAGTGCGCTCTACGCGGTGCAGCTGGCGTCGATGCCGGCGCCCACCGCACTGGCGATGCCGGTGCAGGGGGTGGCCCAGCGCGGGCTGCGGGACACCTGGCACGGGGCACGCTCCGGCGGGCGCAAGCACGAAGGCATCGACATCTTTGCCGCGCGCGGCACCCCGGTGCTGGCCGCCACGGAGGGCGTCATCTCGCGCGTGGGCACCAACAGCCTGGGCGGGAAGGTGGTCTGGGTGCTCGGGCCGGGTCGCCAGATGCATTACTACGCCCATCTGGACGACTATGCCGATGTAAGCATCGGCAACCGGGTGGCGCCCGGCGCGGTGCTCGGCTACGTCGGCAATACCGGCAACGCGCGCGGTACGCCGCCGCACCTGCACTACGGCGTGTACACCGGGACCGGGGCGATCAACCCCTACCCCCTGCTGCGCGCGCCGACGTCCCCGTAATCTTCCTAGTTCAAGCCGCCAGCCGGAACACGCTGACGCTCTGCTCCATGCGCAGCGCCTGTTCCTGCAAGGCCTCGGCCGCTGCGGCGGCTTCCTCGACCAGCGCGGCGTTCTGCTGCGTGACCTGATCCATCTGCGTCACCGCCTGGTTCACCTGCGTGATGCCGCCGCTCTGCTCGTGGGAGGCGCGGCTGATCTCGTCCATCATCGTCGTCACGCGCTGCACGGCCGTGACGATGTTCTCCATGGTCGCGGCGGCCTCCCCGGCCAGCGCCGTGCCCGCCGTCACCCGGCTGGTCGACTGCGAGATCAGCGCGCGGATCTCCTTGGCCGAATGGCCGGCGCGCTGGGCCAGCGTGCGCACCTCGCTGGCCACCACCGCGAAGCCCCGGCCCAGTTCCCCCGCACGCGCCGCCTCGACAGCGGCGTTCAGCGCCAGGATATTGGTCTGGAAGGCGATGCTGTCGATCACGGCGATGATCTCGACAATCCGCTTCGAATCGGCCTCGATCTCGCCCATGGTCTCGCGCACGCGCGACACCGATTCTCCGCCCGCCACCGCAATCGCCGAGGCCTCCGCCGCCAGCGCGCTGGCCTCGTTGGCGTTGCCCGCGTTCTGCTGGACGATGGCGGTCAGCTCCTCCATGCTCGCGGCGGTCTGCTCCAGCGACGACGCCTGCTCCTCCGTGCGCTGGGACAAATCGGCATTGCCCTGCGCGATCTGCCCCGCCGCCACCAGCACGTTCTGCGCGCCGTCCTTGGTTTCGCCGATGATGCCGCGCCACGTTTCCACCATCGACATCAGGTGCCTTTTTACGTTGCTCAGCTCGTCCCGGCCGTGGGCGTCGATGCGCACGGTGAGATCGCCGGCGTTGATGCGCGCCACCAGCGTCGCCACGTCGTTCACGTCCCTGCGCATGCCCTGGCTGAAGCCGGCAAACAGGTAGAGCGCGCCGCCCACGGTGACCAGCGCGATGACGGCCAGCAGCACCAGCTGGCGCTGCTCGGCGGCCACGCGTTGGGCGAGCATCTCGCCCGTCAGCGCGGCGAACTCCTGATTGAGGGCCGACACCGCCTCGATCGCCGCCGTACCTTCGGAGAAATACGACTTGGCATCGATCGTGATGCCGCTGGAGCCCAGCATGCTCACCTTCAGCGTGCGATAGAAGTTGTCCATCGCGGCCAGCCTGGCGGTGGCGGCTTCCATGCGGGCCTTGAAGGCCGGCGCACCGTGCTCGGCACGGGCGATGTCGCGCCGCACGGCTTCCAGCCCGTCCTGGATCTGCTCGGCCAGCGCGGCAAGGTCGGCCTGCTGGGCCGCATCGGAATAGCCGCCCTGCGCGATGATGCCTGCGCCCCGGCCACGCGCCAGCGCGCTCAGCTCGGCCAGCTTCGGCATCGGGCCGACCATCAGGTTGATCAGGTAATAGGAGCCGGCGTCCGGGTCGAGCGCCAGCGAGGAGCGATCGGCCACATCGCCAATAAACAGCCGCGTCTGCTTGACCAGCGCGGTGTGGCGCTCGAACAGCGGCGCGGCGGGGGTTTCCAGCCCGAGCTTGCGGATCTGCGCCCAGGCTTCGTCGAGCCTGGCCGCGTCCGGCTTCACGTCGAACGCCGTCACGCTTGCCACCTCGGCGCGAAGTGCGCTGAGATGCCCATCGGCCTTGCCGTTGGCGGCGTCGAAGGTCGGCCGGAAGGTGGCATTGCCAAGCAGCAGCCCGTTGGCGGCGCCCCGGCGCACTTGCGTCTCGCGCATGAAGTCGAGCGCGCGGCCAACCAGCGTCAGGCCGCGCAATTCATCCTGCGTCGCACGGATCGACTGCACCGACTGGTTCAGCACGGCAACCAGCGCGCCGCAGAGCGGAATCAGGAACAGGATGGTCAGCAGCGCCAGCTTGCGCGTAATCGTGAGACGCGCCATCAGGTGCATTGCGGGGGTGAGGAAAGCGGCCACGGTGCTCCTTGTTATCGAGAACTGATTTCACGCTGTATCGGTCTCGATTCGAAGGAATAAAGCCACTTTCCCCGCTATTTTTCGCACTGCACAAACACGGTGCCGCCGCCGCACGCACACGGTGCGCGAAGCACGGCGGCGGGGCGAAAAATCAGGCCGTGGCGCCGCCGTCCAGCCCGATCACCTGACCCGTGATGTAGCGGCCCGCCGGCGAGGCGAGCAGCACGGCCAGGCCGGCTACGTCGCTGGCTTCGGCAATGCGCCGCATCGGGATGGCGCCGCTCAGGGCCTTCTCGCGTTCGGGGTCGCCCCACAGCGCGTCGCGCGAAAAATCGGTGCGCACCGGGCCCGGGTTGATGCTGTTCACGTTGATGTTGTGCGGCGCCAGCGTCAGCGCGAAGTTGCGCATCACGGCATCGATCGCGCCCTTGGAGACGCTGTACAGCGGCAGGAAGGCCGAGCCGCGGCGGCCGGCAATGCTCGACATGAAGACGATCGAGCCATCGCGGCGCTCGATCATCTGCGGCGCGAGTGCATTCACCAGCACAAAGTTGCCGCGCACGTTGCCGGCCATCACGTCATCGAACTCTTTCTCACCCTGCTCCAGCATCGGGCCGACCACGCCGCTGGCGGCGGCGTTGAGCAGGAGGGCATCCACGCGGCCGAAGGTGGCGAGCACCTTGTCGGCGAAGGCGCGCACGCTGACGAGGTCGGCGATATCGCAGGCGATGCCGGTGGCATCGATGCCTTCGGCCTTCAATGTGGCCGCCACGCGCTCGGACACCGCGCTATCGCGGCCCGAGACCACCACGCGGGCGCCTTGCTGGCCCAGCGCGCGGGCCATCTCCAGCCCCATGCCTTTGGTGGAACCGGTAATCACCGCGACGCGGCCGGACAGGTCGAACAGTTTGGACATAGCAGGAATCTCCTTGGATCGATGGGACGACATGACAACAACCATGCTGGCCTTTTTAAATGATGATCAGCATCTATTGAATAAAGTATGGACGTCATCTAAACTGCGGTCAAGGCAAGTTTCAGTCAGGTTTCCAGAGGGAGGCGTCAAATGGCGCGCGCATCACGAGCAGTGGCCAGCCAACACAAGGCGGCCATCGAAGCCGCATCGGCAAAGCTGATCCGCGAACGGGGGCCGCATGCAGTCAGTGTGGCAGAAATCATGGCAAATGCCGGGCTGACCCACGGTGGCTTCTACGGCCATTTCGCGTCGAAGGACGACCTCGTGGCGGTGGCCTGCCGGCGCGCCTTCGAGGAAGGCGACCAGCGCTGGGACCGGCGCATCGCTGGCGCCGGCGGCGACCACCAGGCCGCGCGGCGCGCGCTGGTAGCGGCCTATCTCACCCCCGCGCACCGCGACCACGCCGCCGAAGGCTGCGCTGCCTCCGCGCTGGCGGCCGATGTGGCGCGCGAAGACGCCGACAAACCCGTGCGCCCGGTGTACCGCGAAGGGCTCTCGGCGCTGATCGACAAATGGCTCTCGACCGCCCCGGCCGGCCTGCCCGAAGCCGAAGCCCGCCGGCAGGCGCTGGTGGAGGTGTCGGCCATGGCCGGCGCGCTGATGCTGGCCCGCGCCACGGCTGGCGACCCGCTCTCCGAGGCAATCCTCGATGCCACGCGTGCGTGGCTGCTGGGCGCGGACGCCGTCGAGTCTGCCCCCGAACCGTCCCCCGCCGGCTGAGGCGACGCGGACACCTTTTCTCCACACCCCACTCACAAAGCCCCCATGTTTGCGCAAGCCCTTTCCCGCCGGCTGGACCGGCGCGGCATCCACTACGCGTGGATCGTTGCCGCCATCACCTTCTGCGTGATGCTGACCACTTCCGCCGCGCTCGGCCTGCCCGGCGCGTTCCTGAAACCGTTGACGCAGGAGATGGGCTGGAACACCGATCAGATCTCATCGATCCTCGCCTTCCGCTTCGCGCTGTTTGGCCTGATGGCGCCGTTCTCGGCCATCCTGATGGAACGCTTCGGCGTAAGGAATGTGGTCTGTGCGGCGCTTGCGCTGATCGCGGGCGGCATGGCGCTGGCCACGGTGGCCACGGAGTTGTGGCAGTTGTTCGTCGCCTGGGGGCTGATGCTTGGCGTCGGCTCCGGCATGACCGCGCTGGTACTGGCCGCCGTGGTGGCCAATCGCTGGTTCACTGCGCGGCGCGGGCTGGTGGTGGGTATCCTCACGGCGAGTTCGGCCACCGGCCAGCTCGCCTTCCTGCCGGTTGCCGCATGGCTGATCGAGCACATGGGATGGCGCACGGCGGTGATACCGGTGCTGGTGGCCTGCGCCGCGCTGGCGCTGCTGGTCTTCGCGCTGATGCGCAACCGGCCCGGCGACGTTGGCCTGCCCGCGTTCGGCGAACTGCCCGGCACCGCGCCGGCGCCGTCCGGCCCGCCCGCACCGCTCACGCTGCGCGGCCCCTTCATCGTGCTGCGCGACGCCGCGCGCACGCAAACCTTCTGGCTGCTGGCCGGCACCTTCTTTATCTGCGGGCTGTCCACCAACGGCCTGATCCAGACCCACTTCATCGCCCTGTGCGCGGACTTCGGCATGTCGGCGGTGCCGGCCGCCTCCGCGCTGGCGATGATGGGCGCGTTCGACTTCGTCGGCACGATCCTGTCTGGCTGGCTTTCGGACCGGTACGACAGCCGCAAGCTGCTGTTCTGGTACTACGCGCTGCGCGGCCTCTCGCTGTTCTGGCTGCCGCATTCGGAATTCACGCTCTACGGCCTGTCCATCTTCGCGATGTTCTACGGCCTGGACTGGATTGCCACGGTGCCGCCGACGGTGAAGCTGGCCGCCACCACGTTTGGCCGCGAGCGCGCGGCGATGGTGTTCGGCTGGATCTTCGCCGCCCACCAGATCGGCGCGGCCACGGCGGCGTTCGGCGCGGGGCTCTCGCGCACGCTGCTGCTGACCTATTCGCCGGCGCTGTACGTGGCCGGCGCGGCCTGCCTGGTCGCCGCGCTGATGGCGCTGGCGGTGCGCCGCAAGGCGCCGGCCGCTACGCCGCCTCAGGCGGCAGCGCAGGCGTAACGCCAGACTCGCCAGGCTCGCCAGCCCCGGTAGGCGGCGCGACGGCCACAAAGGCCTCGATCAGCGCCGCCGCCGGGGCGCGCTTGAGCGCCGACTGGCGCACCAGCACGCCGATCTCGCGGAACAGCGGCGGGCCGGGCATCGGCACTTCCTCGATGTTCGGCGTCTGCCGCAACGGCACCAGATCGGCAGGGATGATCGCGCAGCCGAGCCCCTCGCCCACCATCTGCAGGATCACGGCCGGCTCGTCCAGCTCCATGCCTTCGCGCACCCACAGCCGGTGCCGCTTGAGGTAGCGGTCCACCAGTTGCCCGCCCGTGGAATGCCGGTTGTAGCGGATGAACGGCACGGTGGCGAGCAGCGTCTTCAGGTCCGCCGGGGCGCCCGCCGGCGCAATCGCCACAAAGCGTTCGTGCAGCAGCGGCACCCATTTCAGTTCGGGCGGAATGCCCAGCCGAGGCTTCACCAGCACGGCGATGTCCAGCTCGCGCGCGTCCACCTGGGTCAGCAACTGCGTGGACATGCCCGGCACGATGTTGACGTGGGTGTCCGGGTAGGCGATGCGGAAACGCTGCATGGCCTTGGGCAGCAGCGTCGACTGCACCGTGGAGACGGCGCCCAGATCAAGCGGCGCCGTGTCCGGCCGCGCCTGGGCGCTGCCCTTCATCGACTCATAGAGCGCCACGAAGCGCGTGGCGTCTGGCAGCAGCTGCCGCCCCTCCTCGCTCAGTGTGACGGACTTGCCCGAGCGGTCGAACAGCGCGTAGCCGAGATCCTCCTCCAGCCGGCGGATCTGCGTGCTCACCGCCGACTGCGTCAGGCCAAGCCGCGCCCCGGCGGCGGAAAAGGAAGCCGTCTCGGCGGCCATCAGGAAGGTGCGGAAGTAGCGGATCACGGGAGCAGGGGCAGAGGCGGGACGGGAGCAGATGCGCAAGCAGGGATATATCGAAATCTCTGATACTCAGACCAGAAATCATTCGTTTCATATTACGAGTTCTGCTGATTACAATCAACGACACGTCAAAACATCCCTGCCCACGAAAGGATTGCCATGAGCGCCATGCCCCTGTTCCACCTTGCCTTCCCGGTGCACGACCTTGCCGCTGCACGCCAGTTCTATGGCGACCTGCTGGGCTGCCCGGAAGGCCGCAGCTCCGACGCCTGGGTTGATTTCGACTTCTACGGCCATCAGGTGGTGGCGCATCTCTCGCCGGACGAATGCGGCCATCGCGCCACCAGCGCGGTGGATGGCGACGATGTGCCGGTGCGCCACTTCGGCGCCATCCTGCCGATGGACAAGTGGGAAGCGCTGGCCGACAAGCTGCGCGCCGCCAAGACCAAGTTCGTGATCGAGCCGCACGTGCGCTTCAAGGGCCAGGTGGGCGAGCAGGCCACCATGTTCTTCCTGGACCCGTCGGGCAACGCGCTGGAATTCAAGGCCTTCGGCGACCTGAGCCAGGTATTCGCCAAGTAATCCCCACCAAACCAAGATCCATAAGAGAAGAGCGAGACATGACCGAATTCGTTATCCAGCCGGCCCCGCAGGCCAGCGTAGCCGTGGCCGGCAGCCAGGCCCGCTTCCCGATCCGTCGCGTGTTCTGCGTCGGCCGCAACTACGCCGCGCACGCCCGCGAGATGGGCAAGGACCCGGACCGCGAGCCGCCGTTCTTCTTCACCAAGCCGGCGGATGCCGTGGTGCCGGCTGAAGGCACCGTGGCCTATCCGCCGCTGACCGAGAACCTGCACCATGAGATCGAACTCGTGGTGGCCATTGGCAAGGGCGGCGCCAACGTCACCCCTGCGCAGGCGCTGGATCTGGTGTGGGGCTATGCGGTCGGCGTCGACCTCACGCGCCGCGACCTGCAGGACGTGGCCAAGAAGATGAGCCGCCCGTGGGACTGGTCGAAGGCGTTCGACGCTTCTGGCCCCTGCGGCCCATTGCATCCGGTGTCCGCGGTGGGCCATCCGGCCAAGGGCGCGATCTGGCTCAAGGTCAACGGCGAGCCCCGCCAGCAGGGCGAACTCGACGAACTGATCTGGCCCGTGGCCGATGTGATCGCCTATATCTCGGAAAGCATGACGCTGGCCCCAGGTGACGTGATCTTCACCGGTACGCCCGCTGGCGTGGGTGCGCTGAACCCGGGCGACGTAGTCACCGGTGGCGTGGACGGCCTCGGCGAGATCGCTTTTACGGTCGGCAAGCGCTGATCCGAGGGCTCGCAAGGTCGCCAGACGGCGTCGATCCACACGGGGATCGATGCCGTTTTTCTTTATAAATCAGCGATGTACTAGGTAAACACGTGTGACGCTGCGGGAGCCCGGCCATTCCGCAATCGAAATTTCTTTAAAAAGTCCTTGCTTATCTATCTAGTAGTAGATAATATTCTGCTCATGGACGGCGCTGCACCACCCGGCAAACAGAAACCAGCCCCGCGATGCAGTTCAAGTCCACGCAGTACATGTTGTGAATGAGTACCGGACGACGGTCTTTTTTTTAGCCCCGCCCCTCTACCTACCAGTAGATAGCAAAGCAGAAAAGCCTGTCACAACGCAGCAAGACATCGGCCCCGCGATCCACCACCTAACGAGATCGCCCGGTCAACCAAAGACAAGGAGCACCACCATGAACGCCAAGACCATCCTCTCCGCCGCCGCCCTCGCCGCCGCTTTCGTGACTGGCGCCGCCCAGGCCGCCCCGGGCAACAGCACCGGCGAAGTCTACGGCTACAGCTATCGCGTCAACGACCAGCGCAGCCCCTTCACCGATGGCGCCCGTGCCGTGAACGAACCCCGCAGCCCGTTTGTCGACGGTGCCCGCGTGAATGACCAACGCAGCCCGTTCACCGACGGCGCCCGCGTCGGCAAGACCGACCCGTACACCGACGGTGCCCGCACCGTGGCCGGCCTGGACATCAAGGGCGTTTCGGCCAGCCCGGCCCGCACGGTGGATACCTTCACCGACGGCGCCCGTGCCGGCAAGTTCGACCCGTACACGGACGGCGCCCGCATCGTGGCCGGCCTGGACCGCACCGGTGTCTCGAGCGAGCCGTCGCGCACCATCGACGTGTACACCGACGGCGCGCTGGCCTGATCGCACGGTAGTGCAGCGCCGCGCGCCCGGTAACGATACCGGGCGCACGGCCTTCATCGAACAAGGAGTTTGATCATGAGTTTGCGTGACAGCGCCCTGATCCTGGGCGGATGGGTAGTGCTCTGCATTGCCAGCGGATCACTGCTTTCTGTCGTCGCGCAGTCGCTGTCGATCTGATCTGATCTGATCTGATCTGCAGCGGCATGAACCGGAGGGTCTCTCACAAAGAGACAGTCGCCATGAAAACGCAACCCGTACGCGAGCAATTGCTGGAACACGCGTCAGTGCTGATTCGGCGCCGGGGCTACAACGGTTTCAGCTACCGCGATCTGGCGGAGCTGGTTGGCGTCAAGACGTCGAGCATTCATTACTACTTTCCGTCGAAGGACGACCTGGTGCTGGAGGTGGTGCGCTTGTACCGCGAGAGCGCCACGGCACGGATCGGGGCCATCGACACCACATTGCCGCTGGCCGAGCAGGCCCGGCGCTATATCGAGCCGCTGCGTGGCGGCATGGGCAACGGGCAGGTCTGTCTGGTCGGCATGCTGTCCGCCGAGGTGATGATGCTGCCGCCGGCGATTGGCGCGCTGTTGCAGGATCACTTCCGCATGAACGAGGCGTGGATTGCCGAGTTGTTGCGCCGCGCCGAAGTCCAGCGCGGCCAGCCCTACCCGGTGCCGCCGCCGGCCTTCGCCAAGGTGCTGTATGGCGCGATCCAGAACGGGATGATCACGGCGCGCATGTCGGGGTCGAGCGACCGGCTGGATGCAGCGGCGGACATGCTGCTGGGCGCCGTGGCGGACCGGGTGCCGACCAAGGCTGAAGAGGCGGCGACGGTGTAACGTCCACCCTCCGGAATCAGGCGCGTGGCGCCCGTCGCTTTGCGGCGGGCGCCTTTGTCGTTTTGGCGGGGGCCTTCTTGGCCGGGGTCTTCTTGGCTGCGGCCTTCTTCGCCGCGCCCTGCCCCAGATCCAGTTCGATCCACGCCGGCGCGTGGTCGCTCGCCCGCTCCTCCCCCCGCACCCATTTGTCCACGCCCGCATCGACCAGGCGCGGCGCCAGTTCGGCATTCAGCAGCAGATGATCGATGCGCAGCCCCGAATTGGTCTGCCAGTGCTGGCGGAAGTAGTCCCAGAACGTGTAGATGCGCGCGTCCGGGTAGCGCGTGCGCAGCGCGTCGGTCCAACCCTGCGCCAGCAACCGGCGATAGCATTCCCGGCTCTCCGGTTGCAGCAGGGCGTCCTTGAGCCATGAACGCGGGTTGTAGATGTCCTCGTCGGTCGGCACCACGTTGAAGTCACCGGCCAGCACCACCGGGTGGCCGCTATCAACCAAACCCTGCACGTGACGGATCAGGCGCTCGAACCATGCCAGCTTGTAGTCGAACTTAGGCCCCGGCTGCGGGTTGCCGTTCGGCAGATAGAGGCAGGCCACCAGCACGCCGTTGACGGCGGCTTCGAGGTACCGGCTGTGCGTATCGGCGTCGTCGCCGGGCAGGCCACGGCGCGCCTCGATCGGGTCCGTGCCCTTGGCGAGGATGGCCACACCGTTCCACGACTTCTGCCCGTGCCAGATGGCGCCGTAGCCGGCGGCGCGGATCTCGTCGATCGGAAACGCCGCGTCGATGGTCTTGAGTTCCTGGAGGCAGGCCACGTCGGGCGCCTCGCGCGCCAGCCAGTCCAGCAGCGCCGGCAGGCGGGTGCGGATGCCATTGATATTGAAGGTGGCGATCTTGAAACTGGACATCGGCTCTTCCTGTGCGAGGCTGGCAACACCATCGGCAAGTTTCAGCAAGATTCGGCAAGTTTCGCTAGCGTCGCGTGCTTTCCTTTCATCCGGCTGTTCGAGGAGATCTGTGCTGCCGGCTACGAGGGTGGCTTGCCAGACGGATCCACGATGACGGAACCCGGCCCGTGGCCAACGCTGACGCGTGCGTATGCCTATGTGGTCAACCCTGGCAGCAACACTGTTTCCCAGGCCGGGTATCTTGCCCGGGATTGTAACAACTGCATACGGGGCCATGGCCCCCCGTGTTGCCGTGCACGCGCGTAGAGATTCTTTTGGCTTCCGAGGTTGGTCGACTGGCTCATGTTATCGGCCTCGACCCGACCGGGGGGCTTCGAGTTACTCAATAAAATCGAATTCCATGCCGTTAACGGGAAACGACTTGGTGTCACGTATTTTGTATTGCAGATTAAGAAACGCGTACCACATTAAAATGATCCGTGTCTTGACGGTTATACTGCAAGCCTCCGCAAGCACGCACGCATTCAAGACAGACGTGCGCAAATGCTCCGGCAGTTAATCTACGCGAGGAATCGTCCAGCCGCAATGAGAGTTTCGATGCGGACCGAACTCAAATGAGTTGAAGAATTTACTTAACGGAACAAGAAAATGACGTACGGTAGAAATCGGTTCTGGGTTGCAGCAAAAATAACGGTTGGCGGTTTCTTTATCGCCGCTGCCATTACTGCCTGTGGTGATGGCAGCAGTTCAAGCGTGCCTGACTCAAGCGTCCCTGACGCAAACATTCCTTCCAGTGGCACTACCACTTATCAGGTTGGCGGTACTGTTTCCGGCTTGGTCAGCGGCACCCAACTGCAATTGACCAATGGCCGAGACGCGCTAACTGTCACGGCCGAAGGAAGTTTTGCATTTCCTGCGAAGCTCGTGTCCGGCAGTGCCTACAGCGTGACTGTCGGGGCACAACCGATGGGACAGAACTGCACGGTGACCGGTGCTGCCGGCACCGTGTCGGCAGCCGATGTTGCGACAGTTAGCGTTGCATGCAAACGCATCGCTTATGCCTATGTGGTGAATCGAAACAGCAATGACGTTTCGCAGTATTCAATCGAAAATAATGGCTCCCTCGCGCCGATGGCTACGGCCAGCGTCGGCACGGGATTTTTCGGTTCGCAGGCAGTCCTGGTTGATCCGACGGGCAAGTATGCCTATATTGCGAACAGCCTCGACGATACCGTTTCGCAGTACACGATCGGAGCGGATGGTTCGCTCACGCCAATGGCCACAGCGTCTGTTGCTGCGGGGCTTTGGCCCGGGGCGGGGGCCGTGGATCCGACCGGCAAGTATGTCTATGTGGTGAATTCCAGCGGCAATGACGTTTCGCAGTACACGATCGGGGCGAATGGTTCCCTTACGCCGATGGCTATGTCGACTGTCGTTACGGGATCCTCTCCCTTTTCGATGACGATCGATCGGACGGGGAAGTATGCCTATGTGACGAACAACGGTGGCAGCAGTGTGTCGCAGTACACAATCGGAGCCGATGGTTCGCTCACGCCGATGGCTACACCGGTCGTCGCCACGGGCGCCAATCCAGAGTCAGTAATGGTAGATCCGACCGGCAAGTATGCCTATGTAGCGAACAACGGCAGCGCAAGCGTTTCGCAGTACACAATCGGAGCCGATGGCTCGCTCACGCCGATGGCTACACCCACCGTCGCTTCTGGATTCGGGCCGATTTCAGTGTTGATCGATCCGACCGGCAAGTATGTCTACGTGGCGAACAGCGGCGGTGACAATGTTTCCCAGTACACAATCGGGACGGACGGTTCGCTCACGGCAATGGCGACAGCGACCGTCGCATCCGGAACCGTGCCCATTTCGGTGTCGATCGATCCGACCGGCAAGTTCGTCTATGTGGTGAACAGCGGCGGCAACAGTGTTTCGCAGTACACGATCGGAGTGGATGGCTCGCTCGCTGCGATGGCTACAGGGACCGTCGCTGCCAACTTCGCGCCTTGGTCAATGGCGACAACTTATGCCGCCACGCACTGAATGTGTGCGCCATTGAAAATAGCCAGATATACCTGAAATACACCCCAAAGCTTCGACACCGATACAACCTTTGGGGTGCTTTCCCATGTGTCATGGCGGCGGCCAATGGGTATCTGCGGGTGCAACCCCGTCACATCCGAGCGCCCGCGCAGCCTTTGGGGGATGGCTCCGTTAGGCGTTGACAGCGTCGCGTGCTTTCCTTTCGCCGCAAAGACTGTATATTTATACAGTTATTTTGTCGCCCTCGCCTGCCGCGCCTTGTCCGCCACATCCATCCCGGAAATCCCCGAATCGCCTGCGCTACCGCGCTACACGGTTGCCGTGCGGGCGCTGTGCGAGTTCACGGCCAAGGCGGGCGATCTCGACCTGCGCTTCACGCCGTCGCCCACCGCACAGGAAGGCGTAGCGGGCCACGGCGTGGTCACGAGCCGGCGCGGGCCGGGCTATGAAGCGGAGGTATCCCTCTCCGGCATGTTCGAAGGACTGCACGTGCGGGGCCGCGCCGATGGCTACGACCCCGCCGCCAACCGCCTCGAGGAAATCAAGACGGTGCGCGGCGAAGGGGTAGAGGTGCCCGCCAACCACCGGGCACTGCACTGGGCGCAGGCCAAGGTCTACGGCTGGCTGCTGTGCCAGGCGCGCGGGCTGGCCGGGATCGACATCGCCGTGGTCTATTTCGACATCCTGAGCCAGCGCGAACGCGTGGAGCAGGAACGCCACGACGCCGCCGCGCTGCGCGCCTTCTTCGAAGCCAGTTGCCGGCGCTTCCTGCAATGGGCCGAGCGCGAGATCGCCCACCGTCAGGCGCGCGATGCCGGGCTGGTGGCGCTGACCTTCCCGCATGGCGATTTCCGGCCCGGCCAGCGCGTGCTGGCGGAGTCGGTCTACAAGGCCAATGTGGCGGCGCGCACGCTGCTGGCGCAGGCGCCCACGGGCATCGGCAAGTCGATCGGCACGGTGTTTCCGGCGTTGAAGTCGATGCCGGGGCAGCGCCTGGACAAGCTGTTCTTCCTCTCCGCACGCACCACAGGCCGCGCGGTGGCCTTGCAGGCCGCGGCACAGCTTCGGGGGGAAGGCGACCGGGGTTGCGACCCATTGCCCCTGCGCGTGCTGGAGCTGACCGCCCGCGACAAGGCGTGCGAACACCCCGAACTGGCCTGCCACGGCGAATCCTGCCCGCTTGCGCAAGGCTTCTACGACCGCTTGCCCGCCGCCCGGGAAGCCGCCGCCGCCGTGCCGCTGCTCGACCGGGACGCCATGCGCGGAATCGCCCGCCAGCACAACGTCTGCCCCTACTATCTTGCGCAGGAGATGATCCGCTGGAGCGATCTGGTAGTGGCCGACTACAACTACTACTTCGACCGCAGTGCCATGCTGTACGCGCTGACCGTGCTGAACGGCTGGCGCGCCAGCGTGCTGGTGGACGAGGCCCACAATCTGGTGGAGCGCGGCCGCGCCATGTACACGGCCACGCTGGACCCCGTGGCCTTCCGGGGCGTGCGGCTGACCGCGCCCAAGGTACTCTCGCGGCCGGTGAACCGCCTCCACCGGGCATGGCAGGCGCTGGCGCGGGGGGAGTCGTCAAGCCGTGCGCCCTTCGAAACCCACGCGACCGCGCCCGCCGCGCTGGTGGAGGCGCTGACCCAGCTCTGCGGCGCGATCCTCGAACACCTGAGCGCCCATCCCCGCCAGCAAGACGCCACGCTGGAGCGTTTCTACTTCGACGCCCTGCACTTCCTGCGCCTGGCCGAACAGTTGCCCGACCATGGCGGTCAGCACTCCCTGTTCGAGGTCACGCGCACGCCCGGCCCGCGCGGCGGCGTGCAGGCCCAGCTTTGCGTGCGCAACCTGCTGCCGGCGCCGTTCCTGCGCCCGCGCTTTGCCGGTGCGCACGCCACCACGCTGTTCTCGGCCACGCTCCAGCCGGCGGACTACTACACCGACATGCTCGGCCTGCCCGCCAGCGCGGTCTGGGTGGAGGTGCCCTCGCCGTTCCACGCGGACCAGCTCGACGTGCACATCGCCCGCCATATCTCCACGCGCTACACCCAGCGCCGGCGCTCGCTACCGGCCATCGTCCAGTTGATGGCCGACCAGTACGCGCAGCGGCCCGGCAACTACCTCGCCTTCTTCAGCAGCCACGACTACCTGCGCCAGGCCGCCGATCTGCTGGCCGCGCAGCATCCGGACCTCCCCACCTGGGCCCAGGCGCGCGGCATGGACGAGGCGGGGCAGGCCGCGTTCCTCGGCCAGTTCGCGCCGGGCGGGCGCGGTATCGGCTTCGCGGTGCTGGGCGGGGTGTTCTCGGAAGGCGTAGACCTGCCCGGCGACCGCCTGATCGGCGCCTTCGTGGCCACGCTGGGGCTGCCGCAGGTGAATGATGTGAACGAGCAGTTGCGCGAGCGCATGGCAGCCGCGTTTGGGGACGGCTACGCCTATGCCTACCTGTATCCGGGGCTGCGCAAGGTGGTGCAGGCGGCGGGGCGGGTCATCCGCACGCGCGAAGACCGGGGCGTGGTGTGGCTGATCGATGACCGCTTCGGGCGGCCCGAGGTGCAGGCGCTGCTGCCCGCGTGGTGGGAAATCGATACCCCGGCACGTAAATCTGTCGCGCCGATGGCAAAAACCGGTATCGGCACGCCGCACGCGCCGGCGCTCCCGCTGGCAGAATGACGGCAGCGCTTCTGGCGCGGTTCTCGCTTGCCCTTACTTGCCCCGAAGGGGGTAAGCCACGACGGAGATCCAAGAATGAGCATGACCAAGGCCTTTGCCGCCACCGAGCCCACCCGCGCGGAGATCGACGCGCTGCAGGGCGCCACGCTGCTGGAGTTCGGGGCACCGTGGTGCGGCTTCTGCATGCGCGCCCAGCCGCTGATCGAGACCGCGTTCGGCAAGCATCCGGCCATCCGGCATATCAAGGTGGAGGACGGCAGCGGCCGGCCACTTGGCCGCTCGTTCCGCGTGAAGCTGTGGCCGACGCTGGTGTTCCTGCGCGATGGCCAGGAAGTGGCCCGGCTGGTGCGCCCCGACGACGCGCAGGCGATTGCCGAGGCGATGGCGCAAATCGACGGCGCGTCAGTGACGCACTAATCACACGAATCAAGCCTCCAGCGGCATCGCGCTGGTGCACTTGATCTCGTCCAGGCAGACGCTGGACTTGACCCCGCTCACGCCGGGAATGCGCATCAGCGTGTCCAGCAGGAAGTCCGACAGCGACTTCAGATCCTTGGCCACCACCTTCAGCACGTAGTCGATATCGCCGGTGACGGAGAAGCACTCCTGGATCTGGGCGAGTTCCGCCACCAGCCCCTTGAACTTGGACAGGTCGCGGATATGGCCGCGCTCCATCGTCACATGGATAAAGGCGGTGACGCCGAAGCCCAGCGCGGTGCTGTCCAGCCGCGCCTCGTAGCGCTTGATGATGCCGTTCTCCTCCAGGCGGCGGTGACGCCGCAGCGTCTGCGCCGGAGACAGGCTGATGGCCTCCGCCAGCTCCAGATTGCTGGCCCGTCCGTTCTCCTGCAGCACCCCCAGCAAGCGGCGATCCGTGCGGTCTAGCTCGGTATTCTGCATTTCCGTTTCCTCAAAGCGCTATTTCGCGAAAGCTTATCTCATATTTCAGGGTTTCCCTGCGTCCCGAACGAAATCCTATTTACTGGCGCGGGTTATACACTCGATTCCAGTTCGGACGGCTTTGAAAGCCGCTGAAATACGATTTCCAGCCCCTCGCTGGACTCCCTTGCCCCCACTTCCTTGTAGAGCACACCATGGCCGATCTCTTTGAAAACCCGATGCAGCTGATGGGCTTCGAGTTCGTCGAATTCGCCTCGCCGACGCCGAACGTTCTGGAACCCCTGTTCGAAAAGATGGGCTTCTCGCTGGTGGCCCGCCACCGCTCCAAGGATGTGCTGCTGTATCGCCAGGGCGACATCAATTTCATCATCAACAACGAGCCGCACAGCGAGGCCGCCTATTTCGCCGCCGAGCACGGCCCGAGCGCCTGCGGCATGGCCTTCCGCGTGAAGGACTCGCACAAGGCGTACAACCGCGCGCTGATGCTGGGCGCCCAGCCGATCGAGATCGCCACGGGCCCGATGGAGCTGCGCCTGCCGGCCATCAAGGGCATCGGTGGCGCGCCGCTGTACCTGATCGATCGCTTCGAGGACGGCAAGTCGATCTATGACATCGACTTCGAATTCCTGGAAGGCGTGGACCGCCGCCCGGTGGGCCACGGCCTGCGCCTGATCGATCACCTGACGCACAACGTCTACCGTGGCCGCATGGCCTACTGGGCGAACTTCTACGAACGCCTGTTCAACTTCCGCGAAATCCGCTACTTCGACATCCAGGGCGAGTACACCGGCCTGACCTCGAAGGCGATGACGGCGCCGGACGGCAAGATCCGCATCCCGCTGAACGAGGAGTCGTCCAAGGGCAGCGGCCAGATCGAGGAATTCCTGATGGCGTTCAATGGCGAGGGCATCCAGCACATCGCCTTCCTGACGGACAACCTGATCGAGGTCATCGACAACCTGCAACTGGCCGGCGTGGAGCTGATGACGGCGCCGAACGACTATTACTACGACGCGCTGGCCAAGCGCCTGCCGGGCCACGGCCAGCCGGTGGACCAGCTCAAGGCGCGCGGCATCCTGCTGGACGGCACCACCGAGGGCGGCAAGCCCCGCCTGCTGCTCCAGATCTTCTCGAAGGCCGCGCTGGGCCCGGTGTTCTTCGAATACATCCAGCGTTCCGGCGACGAAGGCTTCGGCGAAGGCAACTTCAAGGCGCTGTTCGAATCGCTCGAACGCGACCAGATCGAGCGCGGCACGCTCAAGGTCTGACCCTCCCCCCGCTGTTTTCCCGTTTCCCAGTTTTCCCGATTCACCGGGTCCGGCGTCCTCCCGGGACGCCGGACCCTCCCCGCCGCCGGAGCTACCCGCGCCGGCGGCATTTTCATAGCGTCCGCTCACAAGAGACGTGATCGCCATTCCACGAGGATGGCCAGATAGGTAGAGGACACAAACTCCATGCACGCCCCCCAACAGGACGGCACGCTACAGCGTGGCCTGAAGAATCGTCACATCCAGCTGATTGCGCTTGGCGGCGCCATCGGCACCGGGCTGTTCCTGGGCATCGCCCAGACCATCAAGATGGCCGGCCCCTCCGTACTGCTCGGCTACGCGCTGGCCGGCATCGTCGCGTTTTTCATCATGCGCCAGCTAGGCGAGATGGTGGTGGACGAGCCCGTCGCCGGCTCCTTCAGCTACTTCGCCAATAAATACTGCGGGCACTTTGCCGGGTTCATGTCAGGCTGGAACTACTGGGTGCTCTACATCCTGGTGAGCATGGCCGAGCTGTCGGCCGTGGGCATCTACGTGCAGTACTGGTGGCCGGAGCTGCCCACGTGGATCTCCGCGCTGGCGTTCTTCGTGCTGATCAACGTGATCAACCTGTCCAGCGTGAAGTCGTTCGGCGAGATGGAGTTCTGGTTCTCCATCATCAAGGTGGCGGCCATCGTCGGCATGATTGGCTTTGGCGGCTACCTGCTGATGTCCGGCGGCGCGGGCCCGGAGGCCTCCGTGGCCAACCTGTGGCAGCACGGCGGTTTCTTCCCGAACGGTCTGGGCGGCCTGGTGATGGCGATGGCCGTGATCATGTTCTCGTTCGGCGGCCTGGAGCTGGTGGGCATTACCGCCGCCGAGGCGGACAACCCCGAGAAGAGCATTCCCAAGGCCACCAACCAGGTGATCTACCGCATCCTGATCTTCTACGTCGGCGCGCTGGCGGTGCTGCTGTCGCTGTATCCGTGGGAGAAGGTGGTCACCGGCGGCAGCCCGTTCGTGCTGATCTTCCACGCGCTGGATAGCGCGGCGGTGGCCCATGTGCTGAACCTGGTGGTGCTGACAGCGGCGCTGTCCGTCTACAACAGCGGCGTCTACTGCAACAGCCGCATGCTGCTGGGGCTGGCGCAGCAGGGCAACGCGCCCAAGGCGCTGATGAAGGTGAACCGCCGTGGCATTCCGCTGGCCGCGCTGGGCGTGTCCGCGCTGGCCACCGGCGCCTGCGTGCTGATCAACTACTTCATGCCGGGCGAAGCCTTCGAGCTGCTGATGGGCCTGGTGGTGTCGGCCCTGATCATCAACTGGGCCATGATCAGCCTGATTCACCTGAAGTTCCGCCGCGACAAGCGCCTGGCCGGCCAGACCACGCGCTTCCAGAGCCTGGGCTATCCGCTGACCAACTACCTGACCCTCGCGTTCCTGGCAGGCATCCTCTATGTGATGTATCTGACACCCGGCCTGCGGATCTCCGTGTACCTGATTCCCGTATGGCTTGGCGTACTTGGCGTAAGCTATCGCCTCCGGCAAAAGAACGCCGCCGCCGCGCTGCGCGCCCCGAGCGTGCAGGCGCAATGAGTCACCGCCTCCTGAAACACAGCCAGAGCCTTCCCATGTTCGAACATATCGAAGCCTTTCCGGGCGACCCGATCCTCTCGCTCAACGAGGACTTCCAGCAGGACCCGCGTACCAACAAGGTCAACCTGAGCATCGGCATCTATTTCGACGGCGAAGGCCGCCTGCCGGTGATGCAGGCCGTGGCCGAAGCCGAAGCCGCGCTGCTCGCGGACATGGGCCCGCGCCCCTACCTGCCGATGGCTGGCATTCCCGGCTACCGCCAGGCCGTGCAGGCGTTGGTGTTTGGCGAAGACTGCGCCGCCCGCGCCGAAGGCCGCATCGCCACGCTGCAGACGCTGGGCGGCTCCGGCGCGCTGCGCGTGGGTGCCGACTTCCTGAAGCGCTACTTCCCCACCGCGCAGATGTGGATCAGCGACCCGAGCTGGGAGAACCACCGCGTGGTCTTCGAGCGCGCCGGCTTCCAGGTGAATTCGTACCCGTACTACGACCCCGCCACGGGCGGCCTGCAGTTCGACGCCATGCTGGCGGCCATCGAAGCCATTCCGCAAGGTGGCATCGTGCTGCTGCACGCCTGCTGCCACAACCCGACCGGTGTGGACCTGAACCAGGACCAATGGCGCCAGGTCATCGCGGTGCTCAAGGCGCGCAAGCTGCTGCCGTTCGTCGATATGGCCTACCAGGGCTTTGGCGCCGGGCTCGACGACGACGCCTTCGCCGTGCGCGAACTGGCCCGCCAGAACGTGCCGGCGCTGGTGGCCAACTCGTTCTCGAAGAACTTCTCGCTGTACGGCGAGCGCTGCGGCGGCCTGAGCGTGATCTGCCAGAGCGCCGACGAAGCCAGCCGCGTGCTGGGCCAGCTGACCGGCGCCGTGCGCGCCAACTACAGCAACCCGCCCACCCACGGCGCCCGCGTGGTGGCCCGCGTGCTGACCACGCCCGCCCTGCGCGCCAGCTGGGAGCAGGAACTGGCGGCCATGTGCAAGCGCATCGCCCACATGCGCCAGGCCATCCACGACAAACTGCGCGACCACGTCAGCGGCGAGGCGCTCTCGCGCTACATCACCCAGCGCGGCATGTTCACGTACACCGGGCTGTCAGCCGATCAGGTCGAACGCCTGAAGGCCGAGCACGGCGTGTACATCCTCCGCTCGGGCCGCATGTGCGTGGCCGGGCTGAACGAACGCAACGTGGGCGTGGTGGCAAGTGCGATCGGGGAAGTGTTGAAGGGGTGAAGCCTTCTCGCTTGTGATGTATGCGTAACAGAACGGGCCGCTTTTGCGGCCTGTTTTGTTTTCTGGGCGCGGGCGGCAGTCGCCCCGGCAGCATTCCGCCATCCGGTTTACCATCGCGGATCATTCCAGATTCCCACAGGAGCCCCTGCATGGCCGCAGCAGATTTGTCCGCCTTCCCGATCACCCGCAAATGGCCGGCGCAGCATCCCGAGCGCCTGCAGTTGTATTCGCTGAATACCCCCAACGGCATCAAGGTTTCGTTGATGCTGGAGGAACTGGGCCTGCCCTACGAGCCGCACCTGGTGCGCTTCGACAAGGATGACCAGATGACGCCCGAGTTCCTGTCGCTGAACCCGAACAACAAGATCCCGGCGATCCTTGATCCGAATGGGCCGGGCGGCAAGCCGCTGGCGCTGTTCGAGTCGGGCGCGATCCTGATCTATCTCGCCGAGAAGACCGGCAAGTTCATGTCCACGGACCCGGCGGCCCGCTACGAGACGATTCAGTGGGTCATGTTCCAGATGGGCGGCATCGGGCCGATGTTTGGCCAGATCGGCTTCTTCCACAAGTTCGCCGGCAAGGAGTACGAGGACAAGCGCCCGCGTGACCGCTACGTGGCGGAGTCGCGCCGGCTGCTGGGCGTACTCGACGAGCGGCTCAAGGGCCGGCAGTGGATCATGGGCGATGACTACACGATTGCCGACATGACCACCTTCCCGTGGGTGCGCAATCTGGTGGGTTTCTATGAGGCCGGCAGCCTGGTCGGGTTCGATGACTTCACCGAAGTGCGCCGCGTGCTCGACGTCTTCCTGGCCCGCCCCGCCGTGCAGCGCGCGGTGAATATCCCCAAGCGTCCCGAGTAAGCCCCTCCCCGGGGGCCGGAATCAGGCGGCGAAGCCCAGCAGGGTGCTCACCGCCGCCGCTTCCTCACGCACCGCACGGCCAATCGGCCCATCGATCGATGGGTCGAAGCCGCCCGTGGCGCCCAGCGCGGTCAGCACTGCACAGACCCGCCCCGTGTAGTCCCGCACCGGCGCCGCCACGGCGCTGATTCCCTTCAGATTGGTGTCTCGCACGGCCGCGCAGCCATCGGTCCGCACCGCCGCGCGCAGCGGGCCGAGCGGGTCCAGGGTGTCGAGCAACGCGCGCTGCTCCGGCGTGGCCGCCTGCAATTCCGCCTCCGCCAGCGCCTGCACGCGCTGGTCGACCAGCAACCCCAGGAACACCCGGCCCGTGGCCGACCACAGCAGCGGCATCACCGATCCCACGCGCACGTTCACGGTTACCGGCAGGCCCGGTTCCTCGAAGCGGACGATGGTTGGCCCCTTGTTGCCCATCACGGCGATAAAGCAGGTGATCTCCAGCCGCTCGCGCAACCGGATCAGCGACGCCTCGGCCAGCCGGATCGGGTCTGCCTGCCGCATTGCGGCCAGCCCGATCTGGAGCGCCTCCAGCCCCAGGTGGTACTGCTGCGTGCCGCTCTCCTGCGCCACCAGCCCTTCCTCGATCAGGCTCGCCAGATAGCGATGCACCTTGGCCGGGCTTTCGTCGATATGCGCTGCGATGGCCGTCAGGCTGGCGCGGCCGCCCAGGCGCGCCAGCCCCTTGAGCACAGCCATGCCGGTCTCGGCGGCCTGTACGCGCTGCCGGCGCTGGCGCCGTTCCTCGGGGCGGGCTTCGGGCTCGGGCGTGCCGGGAATGTCGGGTATGGCTGGCATGGCGTTGGGTTAACCCCCATTCAACGATTACGCATTGCGTATATGATTTACGCAAAACAAGGCCGAATACTATCCGGCCAAATACCAAGGAGACAAGCACCCATGCCCCGCCATCGCGCTGCCGGCCTCATCGCGGCATCCCTTCCCTTCGTCTTTTCCCTTGCCTTTTCCTTCGCCGCCGCTTCGGCCCACGCCGCCGACGCCTACCCCAGCAAGCCAATCCGCTGGATCGTGCCCTACCCGGCCGGCGGCGGCTCGGACTTCCTCGCCCGCACCATCGGGCAGGGGCTCTCCGCCAAGGTCGGCCAGCCCGTGGTGGTGGACAACAAGCCGGGCGGCAACACGGCGATTGGCGCATCGGAGACGGCGCGCGCGGCGGCCGATGGCTACACGGTGCTCTCGGCCGACAACGGCACGCTGGTCTTCAACCCCGCGCTCTACAAGACGCTCTCGTACAACCCGGCCAAGGATCTCGCACCGGTGACGCTGCTGGGCCGCTTTCCGATGATCCTGGTGGTTGGGCCGGGCACTACCGCCAAGACCGCGCAGGAGTTCATCGCCCAGGTGAAGGCTGCGCCGGGCGGCGTGAACTATGGGTCTGCCGGTGCGGGCAGCCCGCACCACCTGGCCATGGAACTGCTCAAGGTGGAGGCGCAACTCAACATGACCCACGCCCCCTATCGCGGCGCGGCGCCCGCGCTGTCCGACGTGGCGGCGGGCCAGATTCCCGCGATGATGGTCGACTACGCCGCCGGCGCCGGCTTCATCAAGGGCGGCAAGGTGCGCCCGCTGGCCGTGGCCAACGCCACGCGCCTGCCGCAGCTGCCGGACGTGCCGACCTTCGCCGAACTCGGCTACCGGAACGTGGAAGCCGCGGCGCTGGTCGGCATGGTGGTGCCGGCGGCCACGCCGCCCGAGGTGATCGCCACGCTGAACAAGCAGGTGGTGGCGGCCATCAAGGAGCCGGCCATCCACAAGAAGCTGGTCGATTTCGGCGTGGAGCCGGTTGGCAACCCCCCCGCGCAATACAGCGACCTGCTGCGCAGCGAGATCGCGCGCTGGACCAAGCTGATCCACGACCTGAAAATCACGCTCGATAACTGAGGTTCGCTGTATGTCGTCATCCGCCACGCCTTCTTCCTCCTCGTCCTCCTCGTCCTCCTCCTCGTCCGCCGCCGCCCGTCCGGGCGGTTGTCCCATCGACCACAGCGCGCTGCGGGCGCCCAACGGCTGCCCGGTGAGCCCCCACGCGGCCGCGTTCGATCCGTTCGAGGACGGCTACCAGCAGGACCCGCCCGACTACGTGCGCTGGTCGCGCGAGCAGGAGCCGGTGTTCTACAGCCCGAAACTGGGCTACTGGGTGGTCACGCGCTATGACGACATCAAGGCGATCTTCCGCGACAACCTGACCTTCAGCCCGTCCATCGCCCTGGAGAAAATCACGCCCACGGGCGACGAGGCCAACGCGGTGCTGGCCTCCTATGGCTATGCGATGAACCGTACGCTGGTCAACGAGGACGAGCCGGCCCACATGCCGCGCCGCCGCGCGCTGATGGAGCCGTTCACGCCGGCCGAACTGGCGCACCATGAGCCGATGGTGCGCCAGCTGACGCGCGAATATGTCGATCGATTCATCGACAGCGGCCGCGCCGACCTGGTCGACCAGATGCTCTGGGAAGTGCCCCTGACCGTGGCGCTGCACTTCCTCGGCGTGCCCGAGGAGGACATGGACCGGCTGCGCCAGTATTCGATCGCCCATACGGTGAACACCTGGGGCCGCCCCAAGCCCGAGGAACAGGTGGCCGTGGCGCACGCGGTGGGCAACTTCTGGCAGCTGGCCGGCAAGATCCTCGACAAGATGCGCGACAACCCGGACGCGCCCGGCTGGATGCAGTACGGCCTGCGCAAGCAGCGCGAGCTGCCCGAGGTGGTCACCGACTCCTACCTCCATTCGATGATGATGGCGGGCATCGTGGCGGCGCACGAGACCACGGCCAATGCGTCCGCCAACGCGATCAAGCTGCTGCTCCAGCATCCCGATGCCTGGCGCGAGATCTGCGCGGACCCCGCGCTGATCCCCAACGCGGTGGAGGAATGCCTGCGCCACAACGGCTCGGTGGCAGCGTGGCGGCGGCTGGTCACGCGGGATGCGCAGGTCGGCGGCATCGCCCTGCCGGCCGGCAGCAAGCTGCTGATCGTGACCTCGTCCGCCAATCATGACGAACGGCATTTCGCCGATGCGGACCTGTTCGACATCCGCCGGGACAATGCCAGTGACCAGCTGACCTTCGGCTACGGCTCGCACCAGTGCATGGGCAAGAACCTCGCGCGCATGGAGATGCAGGTCTTCCTGGAGGAACTGACGCGCCGGCTGCCCCATCTGCGGCTGGCCGAGCAGTCGTTCACCTATGTGCCGAACACCTCGTTCCGGGGCCCGGAGCATCTCTGGGTCGAATGGGACCCGGCGCGCAATCCCGAGCGCACCGATCCGTCGGTGCTGGTCTGGCGTGACGCCGTGCGGATTGGCGAGCCCACCGGGCACGCCATCGCCCGCACCGTGGTGGTGGAGCGCATCGACCCCGAGGCGGACAACGTGGTGCGGCTGCGGCTGGTGGCGCCCGACGGCAAGGCGCTGCCGCGCTGGGCGCCGGGCGCCCACATCGACGTGGAATGCGGCCAGACCGGGATCTCGCGCCAGTATTCGCTGTGCGGCGATCCGGCCGACGCAGGCGCCTTCGAGATCGCCGTGCTGCGCGAGGCTGACAGCCGGGGCGGCTCGGCCTGGGTGCATGACGTGCTGCGCGCCGGCGACCGGCTCCGCATTCGTGGCCCGCGCAACCATTTCCGGCTCGACGAAGGCTGCCGCAAGGCGATCTTCATCGCCGGCGGCATTGGCGTGACGCCGGTCAGCGCGATGGCGCGGCGGGCCCGCGAATTGGGCATCGACTATACGTTCCACTACTGCGGCAGATCGCGCGCCAGCATGGCCCTGCGCGAGGAACTGGCCGCGCTGCATGGCCACCGGCTGCACATCCACGCGGGCGACGAAGGCCAACGCGCCGACTTCGCCGCGCTGCTCGGCACACCCGACCCGCAAACGCAGATCTACGCCTGCGGCCCGGCGCGCATGATCGCCGCGCTGGAAGACCACTGCGCTGCGTGGCCGGAGGATGCGCTACGCGTGGAGCACTTCGTCTCGGCGCTCGGCACGCTCGATCCGTCGCGGGAACAACCGTTCACCGTCGAACTCAAGGATTCCGGCCTGACCGTGGAGGTGCCCGCCCACCAGACCCTGCTCACCGCGCTGCGCTGCGCCAACATCGACGTGCAGAGCGATTGCGAGGAAGGCCTGTGCGGCTCCTGCGAGGTGCGCGTGCTGGCGGGCCAGGTGGACCACCGCGACGTGGTGCTCACGCGCGGCGAACGCGAGGCGAACAACCGGATGATGGCCTGCTGCTCCCGGGCGGTGGCGGGCGGGAAGCTGGTGCTGGAGCTGTAGCGCCAAGGGACAAGGGACAAGGGACAAGGGACAAGGCCGGCGTCACCGCCATCCGTGCGCTGTCGCACAGACGCACTACCCATGTCACGCTTGCCTGCCGCCCCCACGCCTAGTATTCAAGTCTCGAATTCGGCCTGAGGAGATCGTCATGGCGCGATATCAGACTGCTGCGCTGGCCTTGCTGCTTGCCGGCTGCGCCACGAGCCCGGGTACGCCCGGCAGCACACAGGCGTCCCGCACGGAGAGCTGCAAGGCGGCCTCCGAGCAGGAAATCTCGGCCTTGTTCGACCGCTGGAACCGCTCCCTGCAGACCGGCGATCCCCGCAAGGTGGTGGCCAACTACGCGGAACGGTCGATCCTGCTGGCCACGGTGTCCAACAAGCCGCGCATGACACCCGCCGAGAAAGAGGACTACTTCACCCAGTTCCTGCAGAGCGGCCCGTCCGGCAAGATCGACTTCCGCACCATCGAACTCGGCTGCAACACCGCCGTGGATGCCGGGCTCTATACCTTCACCTTCGCCCGAACCGGCGCCACGGTGAAGGCGCGCTACACCTACACCTACCGCTGGGACGGCACCCAGTGGCTGATCACCAGCCACCACTCGTCGGCCATGCCGGAGAAGATGTAGGGGCTTATTTAACCGTGGCGTATGCCAATGGCTTGCGCCCTGCCCCATCCAAAACCGGCGCGCAGGTGTCGGCGCGCGTCATCGCCAGTTGCCACGATGGTGGGTCGCCAATGCATTGGTTCAGGTGCGAGGTGAAGGCCCGCAGTTTGGCTGATGCGCGCGGCTGGGCGCGCAGCAAGTAGATGCCGCCTTGGGCCTGCGGGCGGAGGCCATCCAGCAGCAATTCCTCCAGCCGCCCTGCGCCGATATCCTCGCCGACCGACCAGTCCGGCATCAGGGCGATGCCCAGCCCCTGCAGTACCGACAGCCGCCGCGCGTCGCAATCGTCGCACTCCACCGCGAACAGCGCCTGCGCGGCGTGGGGGGGTTCCAGGAGTTCGCGCCAGCCGCGCATGCTCGTGCTGTGGCCACGGTCGATCAGGCGGTGGTGCGACAGTTCGTCGGCGTGCACGGGTCTGCCGTGCGCGCGCAGATAATCTGGCGTGGCGCAGATCACGTACCGCTGGCTTGCCACGCGCTGGGCGATCAGGCTGCTGTCAGCCTGTTGCCCGACGCGCACCACGACGTCGAACCGTTCGAGCACCGGATCGACCACGCGCTCGGTCAACTCCAGCTCCACGGTCAGGTCCGGATACTGCGCGTAGAGGGAGCCGAGATGGGGCACCACGTGGCGCCGGGCAAACGCCGGCAGGCACGCCACGCGCAGCCGGCCGCTGACGCCCTGCTCCAGCGCCGTCACTGCGTCGCGCGTTTCATTGAGTTCCTGGAGGATGCGCGCGGCCCGCTGGTAGAGCAGATCGCCCGCCTCGGTGCGGACCAGCGCCCGCGTAGAGCGCGTGAACAGTGCCACGCCCATTTCCCGCTCCAGCACATCGATCTGGCGCGACACCGACGACGCCACCTGCCCGCGCCGCCGCGCGACGGCCGAGAAGCTCCCTTCGCGTGCCACATCGACGAAGACGGCCAGGTTCTCAGCAAAACGAATGAATTCCATCTGTGCGCCCTCCGCAAAGGCATTACGCGCCCGGATTGACTTTCCACGGCGGACCGTGAGGAATAGTATCAACATCCCAGACCAGAGAGGCAAGTCTTTGCGAAACTCGCAAAGACTTGCCTCCGTCATCCGGATTGTCGAACCCCTAATGGAAGGCACCGCAATGGAGACAAGTCACCTCTCATCCGCCCTGCACTCGATGCTCGGGCGCCCTCGCCGCATGCTGGCCGCCACGCTCCTCATGTGCGCGACCGGGCACGTCATGGCCGACGACTGGCCGGCCAAGACGGTCACGATCATCGTGCCCTACGCTGCGGGCGGTACCGTCGACAAGGTGGCACGGCAGGTGCAGGATGGCCTGCACACCCGCCTGGCACAAACCGTCGTGGTAGACAACCGCGCGGGCGCCGGCGGCACCATCGGTACCGGCCAGATTGCCCGGAGCGCGGCCGATGGCTACACGCTCGGCATGGTGTTCGATTCCTTCGCCACCGAATCCCACATCTATCCCAAACTGCCCTATGTCGCGAAGCGCGACCTGACGGGCGTGTCGTACATGGTTCGTTCCCCGATGGTGCTCGTGGTGCCGGCCAATTCGCCTTACCAGACCCTCCAGGACTACGTCAGTGCCACGCGCACGCCGAAGAAAGTCTCGTATGCATCGGTAGGCGCCGGGAGTTCGAACCAGCTTGTGGCGGAAGCGTTTTTCGAAGCCGCTGGCACCAGCGGTATCCACACCCCCTACAAGGGTGGCGGACCCGCGATCAACGACCTCCTGGGCGCCCACGTGGACTCGATGATCGCCAGCCTGCCGCTAATCCTGCCCTACGTACAGGCCGGCAAGCTGCGCGCGCTGGCGGTAACGTCCCCGCAGCGCGACGCCCGTCTGCCCGAGGTGCCCGCCGTGGCGGAACGCTACAAGGGCTTCGAAGCGTACTCGTGGGTGGCCATGATTGCGCCGGCCAAGATCCCGCCGGCCGTGCTGGAGAAGCTGTCAGCGGCAGTGACCGCCACCCTGCGCGACCCTGCCATCGCGAAGCAGCTGAGCGCAGGCGGCTTCGAGATCGTTGCAGGGAACGCCGCCCAGACCAACAAGCTGGTCCAGGACGAATCCGCGCGCTGGGGCCGCCTGATCAAGGCCCGTAACATCACCCTGGAATAGATGCCGCCGTCATGAATCCTTTCGTCTATCAGTCCCGCCCGCAACGCGTGGTCTTCGGCGCGGGCACGCTGGCCCGACTGGCCGATGAGGCCGATGCGCTCGGCGTCAAGCGCGTGCTCGTGCTTTGCACGCCCGGCCAACGTGCGCTCGCGGAGCGCGCCAGCGCGTTGCTGGGCGACCGCAGCGCGGGCATCTTCGATGGCGCCGTCATGCACGTGCCCGTGGAACAGGCCCGCAAGGCGCGCACCGTGGCGGCGGAGCGCGGCGCCGACTGCGCGCTGGCCATCGGCGGGGGGTCGACGATCGGTCTCGGCAAGGCGATTGCGCTGGAGTCCGCGCTGCCCGTCATCGCTGTGCCCACCACTTACGCCGGCTCGGAAGCGACGCCGATCTACGGCCTCACCGACGCCGGCCTCAAGCGCACCGGACGCGATGCCCGTGTCCTGCCACGCACGGTCATCTACGATCCGGAGTTGTCCCTGCGTCTGCCGCGCATGGTCAGCGTGACCAGCGGCATCAATGCCATCGCCCACGCGGCCGAGGGCCTCTATGCGGGCGATCGCAACCCGGTCAGCGACTGGATGTCGCGCGAAGGCATCGCCGCGCTGGGTCGCGCGTTGCCGGTCATTGCCCGGGAGGGTGGCGAGGACGATGCCGAAACGCTCGCCGCACGCGGCGATGCGCTCTATGGGGCGTGGCTGTGCGGGGCCGTGCTCGGCAGCGTTACGGCAGGGTTGCACCACAAGCTGTGTCATACACTCGGTGGCACCTTCAATCTGCCGCACGCGGAGGTCCATACGATTGTGCTGCCGCACGCGCTCGCCTACAACGCCGCTGCCGCGCCGGCCGCCATGGAAGCCATCGCCCGGGCGCTGGGTGCCACCGATGGCAATGCACCGGCGGCGGTCTTCGACCTCGCCGCCTCGCTCGGCGCCCCTACCGCGTTGCGCGATATCGGTCTGAAAGAAGAGGATCTGGAGCGGGCATGCGAACTGGCACGACAGGATCAGTACCCGAATCCGCGTCCATTGGAAGCGTCTGGCATCCGCACCCTGCTGCGCGATGCGTTCCTGGGCCGTCGTCCGACGCTTCCCTAGGGAAACTGAACGATTAACCCCGCGCTGGCGGCCCAGCCGTGGAGCCGCGTACCACCAGTTCCGGCCGCAACTCGATGACGACGGTGGCGGTCTGCGGCTTGTCAATCCTGCGCAGCAGCAGTTCCGCCGCCT
This sequence comes from Cupriavidus sp. 2KB_3, assembly GCF_052115685.1. NCBI lineage: Bacteria > Pseudomonadati > Pseudomonadota > Betaproteobacteria > Burkholderiales > Burkholderiaceae > Cupriavidus > Cupriavidus sp. 2KB_3. Next base: position 220,446 of record NZ_JBFRHD010000007.1, on the reverse strand, counting down.
GCTCGCCCATGTCACGCACCGGGATGCGGATGGTTGTCAGCGGCGGCGTCAATGCATCGACGAAGGGCATGTCGTTGTGGCCAACCACGGAGACGTTCTCCGGACAGCGCAAGCCGCGCTCGCGCAGAAAGTCGTAGCAACCCATGGCCACCAAATCATTGCCGGCGGCAATGGCGGTCAGGCCCGGCAGTGTTTCGAACAACTGGGCGCAAGCCTTGCGGCCGGCCTCCCGGGTATAACTTTCGGCCTCGACGACTGCATACGCGTCGCGCCGCAACCGATGGCGCTTGACCGCCTGCATGAAGCCTTCCCGGCGCAACTGACCCGTGGAGGTAATTGCGGGACCGGCGATGTGACCGATGCTGCGGTGGCCAAGCGATACCAGGTGATCAACGGTCAGCGCCATCGCCAGCAGGCTGTCGCTGACCACGCAGGACGCCCGGCCGGTGTGCTCGCCACGATTCACCATGACCACCGGAATGCCAAGCTCGAAGCAGTAGTCGAGCAAGGGATCGTCGCGTTCGGCGGTGGCTAGCACCAGCCCTTCCACCTGCCGGGCCAGCAGCTGGTCGATCACGAAGCGTTGCCGCGCGCGTTCCACGCCGGCATTGACGACAATCGGCACATAGCCGTGCCGGCCGAGAACGGCCTCGATTCCCGCCAGGATGGGCGGGAACACCGGATTCGCCATGTCCGGCAGCACCACGCCGATCAGCCCCGAGCGTTGCGTGCGCAACCCCGCGGCGATGCGGTTCGGGCGGAACCCGCGCAATTCGGCCAGCTTCAGGATTCGCGTGGCCACCTCTTCGGCCACCAGATGGCGCGTGGCGGGGTTCATCACGCGAGACACCGTCGAATAGTGGACATCGACCTCGGCGGCGAGGTCCTTGATGGTCACGCGTTTGCGCTCGGGCATGGGCAGGCAGACGCCACCTTGGCTGTTGGAAATGCGCCATTCTAGCGCCTGCTGCCGCCTTGCCGGCTATTCCCCTGCCCGCACGCCGGACTGTTTCACCACGGGCGCCAGCTTGCCAATTTCGGCCTGGATATAGCTGGCAAACTCCTGCGGTGTGCTGCCGCGCGGCTCGGCACCCTGCGCGGCCAGCCGTTCGCGCACATCGGGCGACGCCAGTGCCTTGCCTATCTCCGTATTGAGCGCCTGAATGACGTCCTTCGGCGTGCCTGCCGGCGCCAGCACGCCGAACCACGAATCGAACGCATAGCCCGGCAGCCCCGCTTCCGCCACAGTCGGCACATCGGGCAACGCACTGGCGCGTGCCGGGGTGGTCACGGCCAGCGCGCGCAACTTGCCTTGCTTGACGAACGGCATGGCCGATACGGTCGGCGCGAACATCATGTCTCCGCGTCCCGCCATCACGTCGGTCAGCGCTTCGCCGGTGCCCTTGTAGGGAATGTGCACGATGTCGATGCCGGCCTGCATCTTGAACATCTCGCCGGTCAGGTGCGTGGAACTGCCCGAGCCGGCGGAGTCAAAGTTCAGGGTGCCGGGCTTGGCCTTGGCAGCGGCCACAATGTCACGCATCGTCTTGTACGGGCTGGCGGCATTGACCACCAGCACGTTGGGCACGGAGGCAACCAGCGACACCGGCGCGAAGTCCCTGAGCGTGTCGTAGCCCAGCTTCGGGTAGAGCGTGGCGTTGATGGCATGGCCCACGGAGACCAGGATCAGCGTGTAGCCGTCAGGCGGCGACTTGGCAACCGTGGTGGCGCCGAGGGTACCGCCGGCGCCGGGCCGGTTGTCCACCACCACCTGCCATTGGCCGCCCTCCCCGATCTTGGCGCCGATGATGCGTGCCAGGATATCGGTGGCGCTGCCTGCCGAGAACGGCACGATCAGCCGGATCGGCTTCACGGGATACTGGGATTGCGCGATGGCCGCGTGCGGCAGCCAAAGCGCCGCGATCAGTCCAAAGGCGGTGATGGGGCGGAAAAACTGTCGTCTCATGGTTGTCTCCTCACGGTGCAAATGGCGGGCGCGGACGTCAGAAAAAGTGCCGCATGCCGAGCGCAAAGGTCTGCGGATCGGCACCGGCGCTGACACCGAGCTCGTTGATGGCGAAGTCGTAGATCGCGTTTTTCTTGTTATGGATGCGGCTGTAGTAGGCGTAGAGCGCGGTGCGCTTCGATAGCGGGTAGTCGTAGCCCACCGTGAACTGCATGGCATTGGTCTCCGAGCCGCTACGGAAGAAGCCGATGGTGTCCGTGGACGATCCCGTGCCGTTGGCGGCATAGGCCACCCCCACCCGCACGCTGCCGGTTCCCAGCTTCTGCACCAACGATGCGTAGTACCCGTTGCGCTGCAGATCGCCCGTATCCGTGCGGTAGTGCAGGTGTTCATAGAGCGCGGCCAGGCGCGTACCCGGGAACAGCTGGTAGGCCAGGGCGACCTTCAGCGCATCGTCATTGCGTCCGGCCGCCTGGTAGTGGGAGTGGACCTCGTAGGCAACGGTGGCGCCCAGCGGGCCGCGCTCGTAGACCAACGCGGCGGAGTACAGCGCCGGATTGCGCGGCACCGTCGTCTTCTCCTCCGGCAATCCCCAGCCGAGCCAGAGGCTGGCGCCGCCTAACTGCGGCGAGCGGTACTGGATGATGTTCTTCTGGCGCCGGTCGAACGAACTCGTGTCCTGCACGTTGTCGGAGCTCGAGGTCGAGCCATTGCCGATCAGCGCCATGTAGCCGGCCGTGGTCGGATAGTAGGGATCGTAGCCCGCTGTCGACTCGGTATAGGGCGTCTGCCAGTGACCCATGAACAGCAGCCCATAGTCACCTTGCAGGCCAACGCGCGAATTACGCCCCGCGATCTGGCCCTGCCCGGTGTCCAGCGAGACATTGCTCTCGATCTGCCAGACGGCCTGGAGCGAGCCGCCCAGGTGCTCCACGCCCCGGAGGCCAAATACCGACCGATTGTTGGTCTGCCGCACGGTGCTGCCCAGCTTGGTCCCGTCCGTGGCCGTGCTGGCGCGTGAGTACTCGATGGCCGTGTTAAGCCGGCCGTAGATCGTCACGCTGTCTTCCGCCATCGCTTCCCGGGCGATGACGGTGGACATCAGCGCCAATGGAATCACATGACGTCGCCTGAAAACTCTCTGCATCTGGGTCTCCTCCTGTTGTTATGAATTAGATGGCTGCAAACGTTTGCAATAGCGCAACAAAAAATCAGCGGTTGGCGGTGGCCGGATAAGGCATTGCCAGCAGCAGCATCGCGGGCCGGTTGGATGGATTGCTCACCTGCCGTGCCTCCCCGGGCGCCAGCCGAACGGAATCGAACGGCCCGAGCGTCACGGACTCCTCCGGCGTGCGGATGCAGACCTCGCCCTCCAGCACGACGTAGTGCTTCTCCATCGGCGAGGCGTCGAGCGACGTATGGCCGCCGGGCAGAATGATCGACACGCCCATCCACAGCGCGTCGGAAGGCCCCGCCTCATGTCCTTGCAGACGCAGGCAATGCATGCCTTCGTGATTGGCCGGATAGTAGGCCGGCGCCTGGGCAAACCGGGTCGTATTCATGGCGTCAGCACCACGCGCTCGGTGGCGCCTTCGAGCACGGCGCGATAGGCGTCCCGTGCGTTGGACAGCGCGTATGTGTAGTTCGGCAGCACCGGGAACGGCTTCAGCGCGCCGGAGGCGAACATCGGCGCCAGCGCATCGAGGATCTTCGCGCAGGCTTCGCTGTCCAGGGCCAGCGTGTCGACACCCACATAGGTGTGCTGGCCACGGTAGAACGCGAAGATGTCGAACGGCACCGGTTTTTCAATCGTGGAGATGAAGATCTGCGTGGCGCCAATCGCCATGGCCAGATTCGCCTGCTCGAAATACGGGCTGCCCACCGTGTTATAGACAATGTCCGCGCCATGCCCGTTGGTTTCCTCACGCACCACGGCGGAGACAGCTTCCCGGCTGGCATCGATCATGCGCACCGTTCCGCTGGCGTGGCCGCGGTAGGGCTCGGCGCCGCGCTCGACGGCGAACACGCGTGCACCCAGTGCCGTCGCAATCTGGATCGTCGCCTGACCGACCTTGCCATTGCCGCCGCAGACGAGTACCGTGCTGCCGGTGCCCGGCATGCCGGCGCGGCGCAAGCCCTCGTACGCCGTGATGAACGGCACGCCGACGGCGCCGGCTTCCAGCAAGGAGAGTGTCGCTGGCTTCTCGCGCACGGCATTCACGCCGATGCGCAGGTACTTGCCATGCGTGCCGTCGCGACGAATGCCAAGCTCGCCGCCGCTGCCCCAGACCTGCCGGCCAATCCACTGCGAGGGGCCGTCGATCACGACGCCCGCGTAGTCGCGCCCCGGCGTACGCGGCCATACGGCATGCGGCATCATGCCGAGCGTTGCCTTCACGTCACTGGGATTCACCCCGGCGCTGGCGACTTCGATGATGCACTGGTCCGGGCCGGCCTCGGGGCGCGGCATGCCGGTCAGCGAGAGTTCGAGCGTGTCGATGCTGGGAGCTTTCTGATGAACCTGGATGGTATTCATGGTGATATCGAATGCGGTGTGCGGTGAATGGAAATGTCAGGCGTCGCGCAGGCCAAGCGCGCTGCGGGCCTCCGAGGCAGAGGCAATCTCCCCGCCGAGCGACTTGACGATGTCACGCGCCTTGGCCACCAGCGCGGCATTGTTCGGGGCGAGTACGCCCTTCTCCAGATAGAGGTTGTCCTCGAGTCCCACCCGAACATGGCCGCCCGCGAGCCAGGCCTGCGCGACGATCGGGAACTCGGCGCGGCCAATGCCGAATGCAGACCAGTGTGCGCCCTGCGGCAGCATATTGCGGGCATAGAAGATGGTTTCCGGGGTCGGTGCGAAACCGTACTTCACGCCCAGCACGAAGGTCCACAAGCCGGGGCCGTCCAGCACGCCCTCGCGGATGAAATCGAGCGCCATGTTCAGGTCGCCGGAATCGAAGATCTCCAGCTCCGGCATCACGCCGGCGCTGCGGATGACGCCAGCCATCTTGCGCACGTTGGCCGGCGTATTCATGACAACATCGCCGCCCGAGTTCATCGTGTTCAGATCGAGCGAACAGACGTCGGGACGCAGCGCCGTAATGTGTTCCACCCGCTTGAGCGGATGCAGCAACGTCGTGCCAGGGGCGGCCACGCGTGGCTCGTTTTCATCGGGCACGAAGCGGCCGCCGGGCCCCGTGGTCAGGTTGATGATCAGGCTGCGATGCTTCGCCCGAATCCTGTCGATGACATCGGCATAGTAGTCGAGCGACATCGACGGCCGGCCCGTTTCCGGGTCTCGCACATGGATGTGGGCGGCCGCGGCGCCGGCTTCAGCCGCTTCGAGCGCGGCATCGGCAATCTGCGCGGGCGTGACGGGAAGCCCCGGATGCTGTTCGGGCGTGACGATGTTGCCGGTCACGGCGCAGGTGATGATCGTCTTGCGTGCGTGCATGAGTCAGTTGCGTGTGGGATGGGAAATGGAGATCAGCCGAGCTGGCGGCCGCCGTCGACGACGATGGTGGTGCCCGTTGCGAAACGCAGCGCGGTGGCACAGGCGACGATGGCGTCCGCCACGTCCTGCGCCTGGCCGATACGGCGCAGCGGCGTGGTGCTCGCCGCGCGGTCGTTGAAGCTGCTGTCGCGGCCCGGCACGAAGCCGGTATCGACGACGCCCGGGGAGACATTGAGCACGCGGATGGCCGGCGCGAGCGCCCGCCCGAGCGACATGGCCATGACATCCAGGCCGGCCTTCACGGCGCAGTACGCCACGTTGCTGCCTTGCCCGGTGCGCCCCGCGATCGATCCCACGTTCACGATCAGGCCGTCGCCATTAGCGCGCAACAGCGGCGCGAACGCCCGAATCGCCGCGAACTGGCCGCGCCAGTTGATGGCGAACATCTCGTCGATCAAGGCATCGTCGAGGGCGTCCAGATCTCCATGCGGAATCGCCCGCGTGAAGCCTGACGTATTGACGAGGATGTCTACGCGGCCGTAGTGGTGATGCACGTCGTCGGCAAGTCGACGCAGCGTGACGCTGTCGCCGACTTCCGCGCATGCCGCCATATGGTTGCCCGCGGGCAATTCCATCACGGCGTGTGCCGTGCGGTCCGTGTCGCGACCGGTCAGCACGACACTGGCGCCGATATCGGCCAACGCCCTGCCCGTCGCGAAGCCGATGCCGCCGGTGCCGCCGATAATCACGGCAACCTTGCCGGAAAGAGATGAAGTCGTCATGGTCTGGTGGTGAGTTGGGGAGGCGTGGATCGTCAGTCGATGGGTGGCTTCGGGAACGTTTGCTCGCCCGGTTCGAGCGCGAAATCGAACGCCATCGTGTAGAACGGGGCCGGCAGGTCGCCCCAGGGGCTGCGGCCGGCTTCAACCAGCCGGAACGCGCCCACGAGCTGCCGATGCACGCCGAACGTGACATCGGTTTCGAGGATGTCGGAATCGTCGGCAAACACCTGCGTCACCAGCGTGCGATAGCCCGGTGCGGCCACGATGAAATGAATATGCGCGGGACGGTAGGGATGCCGGTTCTGCGCGGCCAGCAGCTTGCCTACGGGGCCGTCCGTCGGCACCGGATAGCCTGCGGGTCGCACCGTGCGGAAGTGATAGCCGCCGCCGGCGTCGGTGTGGAACTGCCCGCGCAGGTTGCGGTCGGGCTGCTTCGGGTCCTGGTTGTCGTAGAGGCCAACCGGCGACGCTTGCCAGACCTCCACGACTGCACCGGCTATCGGCGAGCCATCGGTGGCGCGAACCGTGCCGCTGACGAATAACGGCAATCCCGGAGCGTCATCCTGTACCACGCAGTCGCCGCACGCGTAGTGCGGCGCATGGGCGCGATAGAACGGCCCCAGCAAGGCGCCGGGCGTGCGCCCTTCCTTCGTCCCGTTGTTCATGGTAGTGACCAGCGTGGACAAGCCCAGCACATCGGCGGCGAGCACGACTTCGTTGTTCGTGGCGTGTGTGGCGTGCCCAAGCGCAGCGATGAACTCGAGCCCGAATTCGAACTCCTCGTCGGTCGGGCGGACCTCGCGCAGGAAGTCATGCAGGTGCTTTACCAGCGCCGCCATCACCGTTCGCAGGCGGGGGTTTTCCGTCTGTGCCATGGCTTGCGCGACCACCTCAGTGACGGACCATTCGTTATCGATCAGGCGCAGCGCGCTGACAGGCTTCTGGGCTGGATTGGACTGTGGCGTTTCCATACTGTCTCCGTCTTTTGCAAACGTTTGCATTATGCGCGGTTCCGGACGGATGGCAAGCCACAGATGGCGATGCTGGCGTTAGCCCGACATCACTTAGCCGAAAAAACCCAGGTGAATCAATAGGATACGCAAGCCATGCGTGGTAACCCTAGCCTGTGGACGCCGATGCCGGCACTGATGCCGCCCAGATTGTTGCATGGCAGCACGGCAACCATCGGTCGCATCCGTCACAACACGCGTGTAGTTGCTATCCTGAAGGGGAGAGCCCCCACCCAGGAGATGCCCCCATGTGCCGCTGGCTGGCCTATTCCGGCCGTTCCGTCCCGCTCGAGGCTGTGCTGTTCCAGCCCGAGCACTCCCTGATCGACCAGAGCCTGAACTCCCGGCTGGGTCACACCACGACGAACGGCGACGGCTTCGGTGTGGGCTGGTACGGGCGGCACTCGGAGCTGCCGTTCCGTTATCGCGGCCTGCACCCGGCATGGAGCGACACCAACCTGCGCGAGGCCGCCCGCGCGGTGCGGGCGCCGCTGTTCGTCGCCCATATCCGCGCGGCCACCGGCACGCCCACCCAGGAAACCAACTGTCACCCGTTCCGCTTCGGCCGCTGGCTGTTCGTCCACAACGGGCTGATCCGCGACTTTCCGCTGGTGCGGCGCGACCTGATGATGGCGGTAGCGCCGCATCTGTTCCGCTGGATCGAGGGCTCGACCGACTCCGAGGTGATGTTCTTCCTGGCGCTGACGTTCGGGCTGGAGCGCGACCCGCGCGGCGCGCTGGAGCAGATGGCCGGCCTGATCGAGGAAGTGGCGCAACGCCACGATGTGGAACATCCGCTGAACATGACCGTCTGCGTCACGGACGGCCAGCAGATCGTGGCCGTGCGTTATTCCAGCGAAGGCGCGTCGCGCTCGCTGTTCCACAGCACCTCGTTCCGGCAGTTGCGGGCGCTCTATCCGGAGGACCCGCGCATCATCGCCGCCGGCGACGACGCCTTTCTCGTGCTATCCGAGCCCCTGATCGACGTGCAGGGCGTCTGGGAGGAAATCCCCGAGGCCACGATCCTGGTGGGCAAGGGTGGCGAGATCCAGCACCAGCGGTTTACCCCCCGGCTGCCGGCGCGGGCCTGATGGGGCGCCGCCGGCCGGACCGGGATCGTCGTCACCCATCGCCTACTTGCCGGGCATTTTCATCAGGCGCTTGGCCTCTTCGATGTTCTGCTCCGCGCGCTGGGTCATCACGGCCAGCGCTTCGGCTTGCGATTTCTGCGCCATTTCCGCCAGTTCGCGCATGTTGTTGAACGCCGCCTGCAAGCCTTGCTGCACGAATTCGCCCTGCCGGGCCATGGCCGCAGCGGGATCGCCGCCTGCGGCCAGCTTCTGGGCCGCAGCCTGAATCTCCTGCATGCTCTGGCTCAGGATCTCGGCCTGCTTCTGCACGAGCGCCTGCATGCCTTCGTAGGCAATCTTGTTGGCCTCCGTGATGGCCTCGATATCCTTGCGCCGCGCTTCGATCACCGCCGTCATGTCGACGCCGGGCAGCTTGTACTGTTCGAGCAACTTGGTGAAATCGGTAAACGGATTGGGCGATGTTGCCATGACGCATCTCCTCGTTGGGGGTAGGGAAGGCCGAAAACCGCCCGCGCGGCATGCCGGATCGTGCCGGCCAATCGCCACGCGGTTGCCTAAGTGTAGGTGCTACGGGCGACGGATACGATGCTCGCCCTCCATCCCTCAATGAAAATCCCGGCTCTCCGCCATCAGCCTGCCCAGCAGCGGGCTCAGGTCGACCAGTTCCTGCGCCACCAGGTGCCTGACATCGCCCTGTCTTTGCCAGGTGCCGATCACCCCGAGCAGCCTGGCCCCCAGCACCTCCTTGCGCTGCCGCTCCACCAGGTCAGGCCAGATGATCACGTTGATCGGCCCGGTTTCGTCCTCGATGGAGGTGAAGATGGTGCCATTGGCCGTCGAGGGGCGCTGGCGCACCGTAACGATGCCGCACGCGCGCACGCGGCGGCCGTTGCCCAGCCGCGATAGCTGCTGCGCGGTGAGGAACTTCAGCGCCGTCAGGCGGCGGCGCAGCAGGGTCAGCGGGTGGCATTTCAGGGAGAGCCCCAGGCTGGCGTAGTCGGCGGCCACGTCTTCACCGATCTTGGGCTCGGGCAGCAGCAGTTCGGCTTCGGGCGGGGGCGCTTCGTGCAGCAGGTCGCGGTGCACGGACTGCACCGCCGCGCCGCGCGCCAGCCAGCGCGCCTGGCGCCGGTGGCCGGCCAGCGACACCAGCGCGTCGGCGGCGGCCAGGACGTCGATGTCGTGCTTGTCCAGCCCCGCGCGCCGCGCCAGGTCTTCCACGCTGTCGAACGGCCGCTCGGCCCGTGCCGCCTCGATGCGCAGCGCGGCGTCCTCGCGCATGCCGCGCACGCGGCCCAGGCCCAGCCGCACGTCGCGGTAGCGCTGGCCGGGGCGCCGGGCCTCCAGCGCACTCTCCCAGCCGCTGATGGTCACGTCCACGGGCTGCGTCACCACGCCATGCCGGCGCGCGTCCTGCACCAGCTGCGACGGCGAATAAAAGCCCATCGGCTGGCTGTTCAGCAGGCCGCACAGGAAGGCGTCCGGGTGATGGCACTTGAGCCACGCGCTCACGTAGACCAGCTTCGCGAAGCTCGCCGCGTGGCTCTCCGGGAAGCCGTACTCGCCAAACCCCTCGATCTGCTTGCAGATGGCCAGCGCGAAGGATTCCGGATAGCCGCGCGAGGTCAGCGCGCGCACCAGCGCGTCCTGGTGCTTCTTGAGGTCGCCGCGCCGCCGCCACGCCGCCATCGAGCGGCGCAGCTGGTCTGCCTGCCCCGGCGTGAAGCCGGCTGCGTCGATGGCCAGCTGCATCACCTGTTCCTGGAAGATCGGCACGCCCAGCGTGCGGCCCAGCACGCGGCGGATCACGTCGTTGAAGTAGGTCGGCAGCTTGCCGGTGCGGCGCAACGCCTCGCGCCGCTGCAGGTAGGGGTGCACCATGCCGCCCTGGATAGGCCCCGGCCGCACGATGGCCACCTCCACCACGAGGTCGTAGTACTGGCGCGGCTGCAGGCGCGGCAGCATCGACTGCTGCGCGCGCGACTCGATCTGGAACACGCCCACGGTATCCGCCTGGCAGATCATCTCGTAGGTCTCGTCGTCGGTCTCGGGCAGGTCTTCCATGCGGCACGGCAGCCCGGCCCGCTCGGGCTCGGGGTTCGGGATCATCGCCAGCGCGCGCCGGATGGCGGTGAGCATGCCGAGGGCGAGCACATCCACCTTGAGCAGCCCCAGCGATTCAAGGTCGTCCTTGTCCCACTGGATCACGCTGCGGTCCGCCATGGCCGCGTTCTCGATCGGCACCAGCCGCGACAGCTTGTGCCGCGCGATCACGAAACCGCCCACGTGCTGCGACAGATGGCGCGGAAAGCCGCGCAGCTGCTCGGTCAGGCTCGCCCATTGCCGCACGGCCGGGGAGTCGGGGTCCAGGCCGTAGCGCGTGATGCGCTCCAGGAACGCCGTGCCGCCATCCCACCACGCCTGGCCCTTGACCACCTGCTCCACCACGCTCGGGTCGATGCCGAGCGCGCGCCCCACGTCGCGCAGCGCGCTGCGCGAGCGGTAGGTGATCAGCGACGCGGCCAGCGCGGCGCGATGCCGGCCGTACTTCTCGTAGATGTACTGGATCACTTCCTCGCGCCGCTGGTGCTCGAAATCGACGTCGATGTCGGGCGGCTCGTCGCGCTCGCGCGAGAGGAAGCGGCCGAACAGCAGGTTGGCCTGCTCCGGGCTCACCTCGGTGATATGCAGGCAGTAGCAGACCAGCGAGTTGGCGGCCGATCCCCGGCCCTGGCACAGGATGCCGCGCTGGCGCGCGAAGCGCACGATGTCGTGCACGGTCAGGAAGAACGGCTCGTAGTGTTTTTCCTCGATCAGTTCGAGCTCGCCCTCAAGCTGCGCCTCCCACTCGGGCTCCATGCCGTGCGGAAAGCGCTCGCGCCTGCCCCGCTCCACCTCCTCGCGCAGGTAACTGATCGGCGTCTCGCCCTCGGGCACCAGTTCCTCGGGGTATTCGTAGCGCAGCGTGTCCAGCGAGAACCGGCACTGGTCGGCGATCTTCAGCGTCTGCGCCAGCGCCTCGCGCGGATAGAGCCGCGACACCACCTGCCGCATGCGCAGGTGCGCCTCGGCATTGGGCGCCAGCGCCATGCCGCAGGCGGGCAGCGGCTGGCCGAGCCGGATCGCGGTCAACACATCGGCCAGCGGCTTGCGCGAGCGCACGTGCATGGTCACGGCGCCCGCCGCCACCAGCGGCACGCCAGTTTCCGCCGACACGGCCTGGAGCCGGGTACGGTGCAGCGCCTCGGCATGGCCCTGCAACAGTTCCAGTGCGATCCACACGCGCGCGCCGAAGGTCTCCCGGCACCACAGCACCTGCGCGCGCAGCACGTCGGGGTCCGCGCAGTAGTCGGGCAGCAGGATGGCGAGGCAATCGGGCATGCCGCGCAGGTGCGCCTGCGCCGGCTCGGGGCTGGCGAGGTCGGAGGGATACAGCAGGTAGCTGCCCTTCTCCGCCCGCGTGCGGCCCAGCGTGATGAACTCGCAGAGATTGCCGAAGCCCTCGCGGTTCTGCGCCAGCAGCAACAGGCGCGGCGGCGGCATGCCGCCGGGCTCGGCGGGCTGCCCGGGGGAGGCGGTCAGCGTGAAGCGGCTGCCGAGGATCACGTTGAACCCATCGGCGGCGGCGGCACGCGCCTCCAGCACGCGGTGGCGGTGCGCGGCGGCATCGGGGTCGTCGTCCGGGTGGTCACCGATCGGCGGCAAGGCGTCGGGGTCGCCTTCCCCCTCCATCCCATCCATGTCGTCCATGGCGTCCATGTCGTCCATCGCGCCCATCCCGTCGGGCGTGAAGACATGGACCCCTTCGGCCTCGTCGAACTCCCCGTCCGCCTGCCCCGCCGCCAGCCGGCGCGCGCTGCGCGCCACGGCCTCCCACATCTCCTCGCGCAGCACCTTGATGGCGTGATGCGCGCGCGCCGTGCCGGCCACCGAGCACTCGTCGGTCAGCGCCAGCCCGCTGTAGCCGAGCTGGAACGCGCGCGCGATCAGTTCCTGCGGATGCGAGGCGCCAGTGAGGAACGTGAAGTTCGACACGCAGTGCAGCTCCGCATAATCGGGCAGCGAGGGCAGCAGCGAGGAGAGGCCGGGAAGCGACGACAGCATAGGGAGACTTCGAAAATTCAGGCGAATTCAGGCGAACTCAGGCAAACAGCCCGTGCAGGAACCAGCGGTATTCGCCGCCCTCTTCCTGCCCGCTGCGGGTGGGATGGCCGGGGCGCTCGCGGTAGACCCAGCAACGCAGCCCGTCCGCCCGTTCGGCGATGAAATAGTCACGCGTGGCCAGCCCGCCGTCCCACCAGCCGGCTTCGATGCGCTCAGGGCGGGTGAGCATGACCAGCGGGCCTTCGTAGACCGGCCGGTGCCGCTGCACACGCAGCGGCCGGGGCGCCTCCAGCAGCCACAGCGGCCGCTCGGGCGGCAGCGTGCCGGTGGCGGGCGGGCGGGGCGGCGGCTCGTCCACCGGGCCCCACTGGTTGGCGCATTCGGGGCGATGGTCGGCCAGCGGGCGCGGCTGCAATACGTTGTCGCGGCCCAGGCGGGCCATCAGCGTATCGAGCAGCCGGCCCAGTTCGGCCGGCGCCGCGCCGGGCTCCGGGAACAGCGAATCGCTCTGCGGCAGGCAGGTTTCCATCGCCTCCACACGCAGCGCCAGGCCGCCCACGGGCGCGTGGAAGCGCACCTTGTCGAGCTTCTCGCGCAGCAGCTTCGACAGATGCACCGGATCACGGCTGGGCTGCGCCAGCCCCAGCGGCACCAGCGTGCTGTCCATGTCCTCGCCCAGCCGGTAGCGTTCGTGTTCAAGCACCAGCACGCAGCGCGTGACGCCAGCCTGCTGCGCCGCCAGCCAGCCGGACAGCGCCAGCAGCAGCCGCTGCGCACCGGCCAGCACCCCTTCGGCCGCCTCGATGCGCCCCGGCAGTTCCATCCGCTGCGCGAAGGCGGGCGGCGCCTCGAACCATGCAAAGCCGGCCGGCGCCTGATCGTAAGCCTGGTCGAGCCGCGCCAGCAGTGCCGTGCCGATGCGGCGCGATAGTCCCGCGCGCGGCAGCCGCCGCACCTGCCCCAGCGTGCGACAGCCCACGCCCTCGAGCCAGCCCGGATCGGCCAGCGTCTGCAGGCACTCCACGGGCAGGGTATCGAGCAGACGCGTCATGCGGGCAGGCTGGATGGCGCGACGCGCCGGCCGCACGATGCCGCGCCGCGTACGGCGCAGCGGCTGCCGGGCGAGCCAGGCCGCGCCCTGCGCCGTGGTGCCGCAGCCCAGTTGCGCGAACGTGCCGAGCTGCCGCACCCGCGCGCGGATGGCGCGGCACAGCGCCCGGTGCCCGCCGAACAGGCGCAGGCTGGCGGTCACGTCGAGCATCACGGTGGCCGATTCGGCATCGGGATCGATCGTCACGGCCGGCGTGAAGTGGAGCAGCGTCAGCGCCACGTCGGTCATCAACGCGGCTTCGGCCGGGAGATTGCGCTCCAGCTGCACGACCTCCGCCGACAGCGCCTGCACGCCGCCGCGCCGCATGCCGTACGCCACACCGAGGGCCACGGCCGGCCCGTTGGCCAGCACCACGCGCTCGTGCGCCATCACCGCCACGGGCAGCGCCTGTAGCGCCTGTTGCAGCGTGCCGGAGGCGGGGGCGGAGGGCGGCGCACCGGCGGCCTCAGGCCAGCTCGGTTGCAGCGCGTCCAGCGGCAGGCGCGGCAGATGCACCGCGATCCAGAACGTCGGCAGCATGATGAGGGGGCACCACGGAAGGCGCGGGGGGAGTGACGGGAATGACAGGAGCGGCGGGGGGGATGACACGCGCAGGCACGTGCGCCATGCCGCCCAGCGACAGTTGCAGCGGCGCGTCCCGCACGGGGCCGCGGCGCTTGTGGAAGGCAATCGACAGCATGTTGCCGGGCAACGGCGACAGCGCCAGCCGCAGCACCGCCGGCGACGATTCCTGGAGCACGCGCAGCGGCCGCAGCACCCAGACCACGGTATCCCCGGCCTGGGCCAGCACCTGGAGCCGGCGCAGCGCCTCGGGCCGCGCGGTGCCGAGCCACACCAGCACCGCGCCGAACGCCTGGCTGCGCAGCATCTGCTCGGCCGCCCAGAGCATGTCCGTGCGGCGCGAGGCCGGCGGCGTGGCGGCCGGCGGCCGCACCCAGTACAGCTGGCGCGCGGGCAGGCCGGCCAGCCCCGCCGCCAGCCCGGCGGCATTCGGCAGATAAGGCGGATTGACGAACGCCACGCGCCGCCCCGCCGCGGCCAGCGTGCGCAGCGCCGGCATCAGCAGGCGCAGTTCGCCCACGCCATCGTGGGCGAGCAGCAGCTCGGTGACCGCGCCCGCCGGCCAGCCCCCGCCGGGCAGCTCCTGCGCCAGCGCGTCATAGCCGCTCGGGCACACGGGCAGCCGGCCGGCATGACCCAGTTGCCCGGCGCGCCAGAGGCCGGGGTAGCGATGCTCGAGCTCGGCCACCGAGGCCCGGTGATCGGGCACGGGCACGGGCTCGGGCGGCGAAGGTGGTGGAGACGCACCATCCTCCTCGGCAGGCAGGATGTGCGGGGGCGCAGTCATGGTGATGAATCCGGCACACGCGGTGGGCGTGCGCCATCGGAAGATTGACGATACTGTATGTTTATACAGTATCGGCGCCGGCGCAAGAGGGGCATGGCCGAAGTGAAACGCGCGCCGCCTCCTCCGCCGAAAAGTGGCGCCAAGGGCCCCACATCACCCACCAAAGTAGGGCAACTGCCATGAAACCGCGCAACGGATTGCAAACAAATGTCAATCCGGATTGTGCAGCGCGGTGCAGGTGCGGAAAAATGCGCCCCTATGAAACGGAATACGCGTCAATGTGTGCATCTGCTGATCGCCGGTTTGCAGCGCGAGGGTCCGCTGCGCCGCGACGCGCTGGCTGACGCCAGCGGCCTGTCCGCCGAGGAGACCACCCGGGCGTTGAAGGCCGCGCGGCAGATGAGCGTGATCGACCATGTGCCCTACGGTCCGGGCACCCTGCCCGCGGCAGTCTATTACCAGCTGACGGGACGCGAACTGCCGCCCGCGCGCAAGAGTACGCGCGTGCCGCCCGCGCCCGACAACCGCTTCCAGCCCCTGCTCGACGCCTGGTGGAACAGCGACGAGCTGGACCGCGTCTGAAGGCCAGCGCTACGCCCGGCGCGCCGCCCGCTCCAGCGCCGTGAGGCGGGCCTCGAGATCGTCCAGCCGCCGGATCACCCGGAACAGCTGGGCACCCGTGACGGCATCCGTGCTGCGCGCACTGATCTCACCCTGACGCAGCCCGGTCACCTGCGTGGACGGCAGCGCGACCTTGCCCCTGCCTGTGTCGCTGAATGCCACCAGCGTGTTGTCCAGGCCGCCATCCCCGTTCACCAGCAGGCCCGCATCCTTCAGCTGCCCCACCGTCACGACCTCGTCGTCATGCCTGCCAGCCAGAACGTGGCCGATGTAGCGGCCTGCCGCGTTGTTGCCGACGGACACAAACTGATCGCGATCGCAAATGGAGAACGCGCCGAGCGCCACGCCGCCGTCGAGCTCCACCTTGGCGGACGCCCCGACGGCCGTTGCAAAGCGATTCGTGACGCGGAGACTTTGCCCGACGCCGACCGAGCCGTCGCCGGACACCTGCACGTCGCCACCGAGCGCCAGTCCCCAGGACCCTTCGGCACGCGCACCGTACCCCAGGGCCACGCATTCCTCGCCGGATGCGTAAGACTTGCCCCCCACCGCAATGGACGCGCCGGACAAGGATGCATTGGCACCGCCGCCGATGGCGATGTTGTTGGCAAACGTGGCAGTGGCGCCGCCGCCAATCGCCACCGCATTCTCGCCATAGGCGTTGGCGTCGCTGCCCAGCACCACCAACCCGTCGCCGGGCGGATCTGTGTCGACATAGGCCAGGGAGCCGATCACCACGCCCCGGCCTGCACCCGAATACGAGGCACCCTCGCCGATCACGACACTGCCCGCGCCCCCGGCCACGGCGGACGGCCCGATCGCCACGGCTTCCTGGCCAGTGGCCTGGCTATCGGGTCCGGTGCTATTGGCACGGAAGTACTTGGCGCCTTTGTCCTTGTCTTCCAGCGTCAGGGCATCGACACGCTGCTTGAGCGCCAGGAATTGCTGCCGGGTCACGTACTGGTCCGCATGGATCGCCGCCCTGCATGCCTCCATGCTTGCCGGCACGCCTGCCTTGTCGGAGACGTCGGTCTGAGAATTAGCCATTGATGGACTCCTGAAGTTGGCATTGGCCAAGGGAGGGTCGTCACGGAGGCGCCATGGCACGTGACATGGCCATAGTTCCACGCCACCCTTCAGGAGTACATGGATTGCGGCAGTGCTTATTTCTCGCGGCGGTAGCGCGCCTGCATGATCTGCATCCATTCGCCGTCATCGCCCTGCATAAATGAGGTCAGCGTGCGGTTGTCGTCGTCCTGGAAGGCGATCACGTCGCGGAATTTCGAGGTCTTGCCCGGTACCAGCTTGCCTTCCGGCGTGAAGGTCGGGCCATCGGCGCGCAGGGTCAGCGTACGGCCATCGGCCTCGAGGTCGCCCTCGTAGATCCACATGTGGGTCATCATCGACCCGATGAAGGTGCCCACGAAGTGCTTGCGCGTGGGGTCATAGCCCAGCGTCATCACGGTGACGGCGTGCCCGCAGCCGGGCATCTCGCCTTCGGAGCGGCCCTGCACCCAGAGGTCGCCCACGGCGCCTACCTGCTCGGGAATCTTCCACGTCTGCGGCGGGGTGTCCGGCCCCATCACTGCCTCGCCTTCGGCCATCCATTTGCCCACCAGCTTCTGCAGCCAGCGGTGTTCGTTGGTCGTTTCAGTCTGCATTGCAACGGTCTCCTGTTGATCCATGGATCTGTCGATGATGTCGCTGCACCACTTGTGTACAGCGTACACAAAAGCTTAGGAGATGGTCTCGTGCGTGTAAAGACCCGCCAATGAAAAAGCCGCCAGGATGACAGCATTGTCATCCTGGCGGCTCGCAAACCCTTGTATCTACTGGGGCAGCCGTATCTTCGGCACGATGAACTGGTTGCCGGGCGCGCGCATGACATCGCACTGGACATCGCCCTTGCGCGCCTCGCCGGCCTGGTTCACGAACTCGACGTTGCCGACTACGCTGTAGAAGTCCTCCGCCACGCGCCGCGTGGTGCCGCGCACCCAGCGGAAACGCTCCGGGTTCGGCAGCTTGGCCTTGACGGCCTCCATGCAGGCCACCGGCGCCTCGGGCGCCTCGGGGCGTCCACCGCGCTGGCCCAGTTCGATATTGACGGGCGCCTGCGCGGAAGGCCGATCAGCCGGATCGGCCGCCTCGGCAGCGAAGGCGAACGTCGGGAGCGTGGCGGCAGCCAGCGCCACCAGCAGGCGGCGCCCCTGCCGTGAAACCGGCAAAGTCATGGGATCTCTCCGAAAAACGAAAAACGGCCGACACGCGTGGCGCGCCGGCCGGCCGTCATTGTACTGCGACGGTTCAGGTCAACGTCAGGGCCAACGTCACACCGACATGTCGCGCGCCTCCGGCTTGCTGTCGTCGAACCAGCGGTACAGCACCGGCACCATCACCAGCGTCAGCAGCGTCGAGGTGATCAGCCCGCCAATCACCACCACCGCCAGCGGGCGCTGCACCTCGGAACCGGGCCCGCTCGAGAACAGGAACGGCACCAGGCCCAGCATGGCGATGGTCGCGGTCATCATCACCGGGCGGAAACGCTGCGTAGCGCCGCGCACCACCGCATTGCGCAGCGACATACCCGACTCGCGCAGCGTGCGGATGTACGACACCAGCACCACCCCGTTCAGCACCGCCATGCCCCACAGCGCAATAAAGCCCACGGACGCCGGCACGGACAGGTACTCGCCCGTGACGAACAGCCCGATGATCCCGCCGATCGACGCGAACGGCAGTACCGTGATGATCAGCGTGGCAAAGCGCAGCGAGTTGAACAGCAGGAACAGCAGGAAGAAGATCGCGGCGATGGTGATCGGCACGATGATCTTCAGGTGGCCCATGGCGCGCTCCATGTTCTGGAACTGGCCGCCCCACTCGAAGTAGTAGCCCTCGGGCAGCTTGACCTTGCTTTCGGCCGCGCTCTGGAGTTCGGCCACGAAGCCGCCCAGGTCGCGATCCTTCACGTTGATCATCACCACCACGCGGCGCTTGGCCATTTCCCGGCTGATCTGCGCGGGGCCGTCGCTGACCTCGATCTTGGCCACGGACTCCAGCGGCACCTGCACGCCGTCCGGCGCCGGCACCAGCAACTGGCGAATGGCCTGCACGTTGTCACGGAAGTCCTCGGGCAGGCGCACCGCCGCCGCAAAGCGGCGCTCGCCCTCGAAGATGTCCGTGGCGCGCTTGCCGCCGATGGCAATCTCGATGATGTCGTGGATGTCCGACACGTTCAGCCCGTAGCGCGCAATCGCCTGCCGGTCGATCTCGATCGACAGGTATTGCTGGCCCGAGATCCGCTCGATGCGCACGTCCTGCGAGCCCTGGATGCCGCCCGCGACCCGCGCGATCTCGCCGGCCAGCTCGCGCAGCTTGTCGAGGTCGTCGCCGAAGATCTTCACCGCCACGTCGGAACGCACGCCGCTGACCATCTCGTCCACGCGGTCCGAGATCGGCTGCGCCATCACGATCTGCACGCCTGGAATGGCCTTGAGCTTCTCGCGGATGGCGTTGGCGATGTCGTCCTGGGTCCAGCCGTCCGGCCACTCATCGCGCGGCTTCAGGCTGGCGATGGGCGTGGACTCGTTCTGGCCCTGCGGGTCGGCCGGGCTCTCGCCCCGGCCCACGCCGGACACCACGGACTTCACGCCCGGCACCTCCAGCACGAGCTTGTTGGCCATCTTCTCGAGCTTGATCGACTCCTCGAGCGAGATGTTCGGCACGCGGTCGATGGCGGGCACGATGGAGCCCTCCTTCATCTCGGGGATGAACGAGGTACCCAGCAGCGGCACGATCAGGATCGTCGCAACGAACAGCCCCACCGCCGACAGCACGGTGGTCTTGCTGTTCTGCAGCGCCCAGTGCAGCAGGCGCAGGTAATTGCGCTTCATGAACGCGATGATCTTCGTGTCATGCTCGGCACCGCCCTTGAGCAGGTAGGCGGACAGCACCGGCGACAGCGTCAGCGACAGGAACAGCGAGATCGCCAGCGCAATCGAGATGGTGAAAGCCAGCGGCGCGAACATCTTGCCTTCCATGCCGGACAGCGTCATCAGCGGCAGGAACACCAGGATGATGATGCCCACCCCCACAATCACCGGCGTGGCCACCTCCTGCACCGCCTTGACGAGGATCTCGGTCCGGGTCAGCCCCGATTTCTCGGCATGGCCCAGCCGCTCGAACGCGTTCTCCACCACCACCACGGACCCATCCACCATCAGGCCGATGGCGATGGCCAGCCCCCCCAGCGACATCAGGTTGGCCGACAGCCCCACCTTGTTCATCACGATGAAGGTCATCAGTGGCGTGAGCACCAGCGTGGCCAGCACGATCACCGACGAGCGCACGTCCCCGAGGAACAGGAACAGCACGATCACCACCAGCACCACGCCTTCCAGCAGCACCTTGGTCACGGTCCACAGCGCGGCGTCCACCAGTTCGCTACGGTCGTAGTACGGCACGATCTGCAGCTTGCCGGGCAGCATGCCGCGCTCGTTGATCTCGGCCACGCGGGCCTTCACGCGGCTCACCACTTCCTTGGCGTTGCCGCCGCGCATCATCATCACGATGCCGCCCACGGCCTCGGTCTGGCCGTTCTTGACCAGCGCGCCCTGCCGCACCTCGTGGCCGATGGTCACCTGCGCCACGTCGCGCAGGTAGACCGGCGTGCCGTTGACCTCCTTCAACACGATGCTGCCGATGTCGTCCACGCCCTTGGCCAGGCCCACGCCGCGAATCAGGTACTGCTCGGCATAGTGCGGCAGCACGCCGCCGCCCGAGTTGGCGTTGTTGCGCGCCAGCGCCTGGTAGACCTGCTGGATGTTGACCCCGTAGTGGCGCATCCGCTCCGGGTTGACCAGTGCCTGGTACTGCCGCACGTAGCCGCCCTGCGAGTTGATTTCCGCCACGCCGGGAATCGAGCGTAGCAGCGGCCGCACCACCCAGTCCTGGGCGATACGGCGCTCGGACAGCTCCTCCTGCGTCAGTTCGCGGTTGCCATCGTCGGCGCGGTCCAGCGTGTACTGGTAGACCTCGCCCAGGCCCGTGGAAACGGGGCCGAGCACCGGCGTCACGTCCGCCGGCATGCGCCCGCCCACCTCGATCAGCCGCTCCATCACCAGCTGGCGCGCGAAGTAGACGTCGGTCTTCTCCGTGAACACCAGCGTGATCAACGACAGGCCCGCCTTGTTCAGCGAGCGCATTTCCTCGAGGCCGGGCAGGCCGGTCATCGACATTTCGATGGGCACCGTGACAAAGCGCTCCACTTCCTCGGGCGAGCGGCCGGTGGCTTCGGTGGCGATCTGCACCTGGACGTTGGTCACGTCCGGAAACGCATCGACCGACAGCTTGCCGGCGGCGCGCAGGCCGAAGAAGAACAGCACCACGGCAATCACGCACACCACCAGCCGCTGCTTGATAGCGGCTTCAACCAGGGATGTCATCATGGCCGCTTACCCCTGTTCCAGGCGCTTGCGTTCATTGTCCAGATGGAACGCGCCCTCCACGACCACGCGGTCGCCCGGCTTGATGCCGCTCTGCACCACGCGCATGCCGTCGCTCTCGGCGCCGAGCTTGACCTTGGTGATGCGGTACTGGCCCGGGGAGGTCTCTACGTAGACCTGCTCGTCGTTGCCATCGCGCACCACGGCGGACTCCGGCACTACCAGCTGGTCCACCGGCTTGCCGGCAATCAGCATGCTGGCCAGCATGGCCGGCTTCAGGCGCCCTTCCTTGTTCTCGAGTTCCGTGCGGACCAGCACGGTGCGCGACTGCGGGTTCACGGTGCGGCCGACGTAGATCAGCTTGCCCGTGATGCGGCCGGCGCCGGTGGCCACCGACGGCACCTCGATATCCACGCTCTGGCCCTCGGCCACCTGGGCGGCCTGCTGCTCGGGCACCTCGGCGACTACCCAGACCCGCGACAGGTCGGCCACGGTGTAGAGCGCATCGGCGGGCTGCACCACCTGGCCCTGGGCCACGTTGCGCTCCACCACGGTGCCCTGGATGCTGGAGTAGACCGGCGAGTACGAGTCGATGCTGCCGTTCTTGGCCAGCGTGGCAATCGAGGCCACGGACATGCCGAGCACGCGCAGCTGATCACGATAGGCGCGCATTTCGGCGGCGGCAATCGCGTATTCGCTCTCGCGGCGTTGCAGTTCGGCACGGCCGATCACATCGGCGGCAAACAGCTGGCGCGCGCGCTCGGCATTGCGCGCCTGCAGCGCGCTCTGCGCCTCGGCCTTCAGGAAAGCCATCTGGGCGGCGCCCAGCTCGCTGCTGTGCAGGCGGGCCAGCACCTGGCCGGCCTTGACCTCCTGGCCGAGGATGCCGTACAGGTCGGTCACCCGGCCGGTCACGCTGGCGCCGATGCGGGACACGCGCTGTTCGTCGAAATCGATGCGGCCGGACACGCGCAGCATCTCGCTGAACGGGGATGTGGCCACGGGGGCCACCTTCAGCGTTTTCTGGAGGTTCTCTTCGGGCTTGACGATGCCGGGCGGCAGCTTGGGCGCCTCGGCGGCCGGCTCGGGTTTATCGGAGCAGCCGGCCACGGCCATCAGCATGACCGCGGCGGCGGTCAGGGAAAGCAGGCCACGTGGACGATAGGGATGATGGGAGCGCATGATCAGTTCGGAGTCGGCGGATTCGGGGAGTCGGACATCGACGGCGCACCGGAGGCACCGGGTGCGACACCGGCGGCGGTGCCGGGGGCAGTCGACATGAGCTTTTCAATCTGGATGGCGGCAACCTGGAGTTCGTACTGCGCGGCGATCAGTTCGCTGCGGGCGTTGCGCAGCACGCGCTGCGCGTCCAGATAGTCGAGAATGCCCCGCTCGCCGAAGCGGTAGGCGGCCTCGGCCACGCCCAGCGCGGACTCGGCCTCGCGCACGATGCCGGATTCCAGCGCCGTGACCTGCGCCTGGGTGATCTCGTACTGGCGGTAGGCGGTTTCCAGCTCCTGGTTGAGCTCGAACTCGCGCGCCTCCAGCGCGGTGCGGGCCTGCGTGGCCTGCGCCGCCGCCTCGCCCACCGGGCCGCTGCGGCGGTCCCACAGCGGAATCGTCATTACCAGGCCGATCTGCGACACGTTGTTGTCGGGCTGGCGGTCCGTGCTGGCGCGCACGGCCACTTCCGGCCAGCGCAGCGAGCGCTGGTAGTCCACGCCCAGCCGGGCGCGCTCCAGTTCCATGCGGCGCTGGGCCAGTTCGGCGTTGCCGGCCTGCATGGTGTCACGCAGCACGGGCAGGTTCGGCACGTCCGGGGCATTGCCCAGCGTGCCGGTCAGGCGGAAGTTCGGCGGCAACGCGCCGCCCACCTGCTGGCGCAGCGCGGTCTTGGCCTGCTCGACGCGCAGCTCCGTGGTCTGGAGCGTCTTCTGGGCAGCCAGCAGTTCGGTTTCGGCCTTGATCAACTCGTAGCGCGGCGCTTCGCCCACGTCCACGCGCACCTTGGCGCGGGAATGGATCTGGCGCATCAGGGCCAGGTCTTCCTGCGCGGCGGCCAGCTCGGTCTCGCGGCGCAGCACCTGGTAGTACGAGGTTTTCACGCGGGCGGAGAGGTCGCTGCGGAACGCCTGGCGCACGGCCTGCGACGCTTCCAGCCCGCGCCCGGCCATCTCCTGGCGCAGGCTGCGCTGCTGCGGATAGTCGAACTTCTGGACGAAGGCGTAGGACGGCGCATTGCCGCTGGCGACACCGGCCTCCTTTCCGTGAAGTCGTCCATACATCACTTCTACCTGCGGATTCGGATAGGCCCGCGCGGTGCTGATGGCGGCGGAAGCGGCATCGACATTGGCCTGCGCGGCCTCTACGCCCTTGTTGGTGGACTGGGCCAGCGAGAGCAGGTACGGCAGGTCGAAACTGTCGGCGGCGGCCATCGTGGCCGGTGAAGCGGCGCGCGGCAACGTCACAGGGCCGGACGGCGCGGCAGGCTTGGTGGTGGCGGGCTGCGCCACCTTGGGCGCGGCGGCGGAGCCACCAGGCACAGGCTGCGCGGCCATTGCCGGCGCCGCTACCAGCGAAAGCGACGCGACCCAGGTCAGCGTTTTATGGATAGTCATGTCGGAATCAATCGAGCGATACAACTGCCCGACGCCACCACGATGGCCAGGCGCGTCCTCGGCTGCGGCGGGCGCGGGAGGACCTGCATGGCATCACGCCGTGACGGCTCGGGTCACGGACGCCTGGGGGCGCTCAGGGGCAATGGACGGGACGACGCACGGCTGGTTAAGAGTAGTCGCTCAACGCCATAGGGGCAGAGACAACAGAGACGACAGCGTCAGAGACAGCGCGCGAGGGGGCCCGGAAGATCAGGCGAGGAGATTGGGCGGCCGGAACAGGCCGTCCGGTTGGGACGCGGAGCGTCCCGGCAGGATGGGCGCCACGTCGTCGATCGACTGGGCCAGTTTCATGTCGGGGAGATCGAACAGCGCGCTGGATTCCTCGATTTCATCGAGCAGATCCAGCGGGTCCAGCAGGTCGGCCGACCAGATATTGCAGTAGCCCGGCGGCGGCGCGTTGTCGAACAGCGCCTCGGTCTCCAGCGCGGCATCGCCGGGCAGGACGATCTGGGCGAGGTCGTCACCGGTGGCCAGCATCGCGTCATAGTCCGGCATGGCCGCCTCCACCTTCGGCGTGGACGCGAGTGCACCCGCCGCTGCCGTAAAGGACAGCGCGGACAGGCACAGGGCAGTCAGCAGAAAGAGGATGAAGCGTCTCAAAACGGGGGCGCGATGAGGGTTGGGGCGTTAGGACGTTTGGGGCACAAACCGGGACGGCGCCGGGTTCTGGCAGAACCTGCACCAGCGCCGGGGTTGCTGCGGTACAGCATTGTAACCGAACGCAACAATTGACAGGTCAGGTGGGGTAGTAGTTCCCCTAGGAATGACGTCCCCCTGCGCGAGGCCATCCGCCGCGACGGTGCTACGATCGCCGCTTTGAAACCCGCAGCGCGCCGACGCCCGCACGCGTCGCTATCGTCACATGCACCGAATTTCCCGTAGATCCCTGGTCCGGCTGACCGTTTTCCTGAGCTTCGCCACTGCCACCCTGGCCGCCCATGCCGAAGGCATCGACCTGGACTGCGACCCCGCCCTGGCCGCCACCGCCCTGCCCGCCCACCGCCTGATCTGCGACCAC
This sequence comes from Cupriavidus sp. 2KB_3, assembly GCF_052115685.1. Lineage (NCBI taxonomy): Bacteria > Pseudomonadati > Pseudomonadota > Betaproteobacteria > Burkholderiales > Burkholderiaceae > Cupriavidus > Cupriavidus sp. 2KB_3. The sequence continues at coordinate 195,819 of NZ_JBFRHD010000007.1, read as the reverse complement.
GCGCTGCTCTCCATGGGCTACCGCCGGATCTTCGCGGACCAGCAGCGGCTGCTGCGCGAGCAGAGGATTACTGACGCGGAGGTTGTGGCCTTCCGCAAGCAGCGCGATGCGTGCACGTCCCTGGAGTGCCTGGATACGGTGTTTTCGGGGTGGAAGCAGAAGGCCGGCGCGGTCAGGGGGCGCAAGCCGTGATGCTGGCCTTGACCGGCTCAGAAGTGCGTCCGCAGATGCCGGACGAGCGCGAGGTGATGGCCGCCCTGCAGCCAGAACTCATGGGATACCGCCAGGGCAATCAGCCATGAAGCCGCAACGACGAGAAGGTCGCACCGCCCGCTCTTCCACCAGTTCAGCGAATGGCGCCCCGCGATCCACGGTACGCCCAGCGGGTTCGGCCAGTCGGCCAGCAAGTGCATGACGCCACCGCAGGCGAAGCCGAATGCGGGGGCAGCCCAGGGATGGGTGCCCAGCGCGTGGTAGGCCCATAGCATCAGGCCAATCCACGCGATGCCCCAATGCGTCCAGGTGCGATGGGTAATCCACAGGCGCCGCGACCTCGACCACCATGCCACTTCCATCCAGTCTGGCGCGGTGCTGCCCAGCACCGCCGCCACAAACCCCACAATGCTGGCCCATCCCCACCCTTCGCCGCCGCCCTTCGCGATGACCACTGCAGCGATGACGGCCGCCGCCCATCCGGTGGCGTGGTGAGCTTTGCTTGAGGCCATGTGACTGCGCGTGTACGCCGGTGATCCATGAGGGGGCGCAATCTTGGCAGATGTGCGCGAGAAACACCAGCGCTGGATCGACCACGTCGTGGGGGGCGGGGCGCGCCTCTATGAAACCTGTGCCGTGGCCGCCTTCTCCCAACGCCACAACGTCGCGCGGCTCACCCCCAGCCGCTGCGCCGCCTGCTGACGATTGCCGCCACACTCGGCCAGCACTTCCAGCACGCGCGCACGGGGTGCGGTCGATGGCGGCGACGCAAGCTCCGGTTGTGGCGGCGCCATGATGCTGGCCGCCCCGAACAGTTCCGGGCAGTCGTGATGCAGTTCGTCGAACGCAATGCGCGCCAGATCCTCCCATTGCGAGAAGAACACCGCCATCCGCTCGCAGATATTCTCCAGCTCACGGATATTGCCCGGCCAGGCATGGGCCTGCAGCCTTGGCAGCAGGCGCGCGACCAGGGCCGGTGCGTCGAGGCGCGAGTCCAGCCGGTCCAGCGAGCGCCGCAGCAGGAACGTGGCGAGCAAGGCGATGTCCTCGCGGCGCTCGCGCAGCGGTGGCAACGCCAGTTGCAGCGTGTTGATGCGGTAGTAGAGATCCTGACGGAACTGCCTGGATGCGATCAACTGCGGCAGCGGCTGATGCGTCGCCGCGATAATCCGCACGTCGACCGGAATCGGTATGGCACCGCCCAGACGCAGGATCTCGCGCTCCTGCAGCACGCGCAGCAGCCGCGTCTGCAGCGAGACCGGCATGTCGCCAATCTCGTCAAGAAACAGCGTGCCGGTATGGGCCGATTCGAACAGCCCGCGCTTGCCCCCACGGCGTGAGCCGGTGAAGGCGCCCTCGTCGTAGCCGAACAGCTCGCTTTCCAGCAGCGCCTCCGGAAAGGCCGCACAGTTGAGGGCGACGAACGGCTTGGCGGCGCGCTTGCTCTCGTTATGAATCGCCTGTGCAAACTGCTCCTTGCCCACCCCGCTCTCGCCGGATAGCAGCACCGTGAGGTCCGTTCTGGCATAGCGCCGCGCCGTTGCGCAGGCACGTTCGAAGGCCGGGCTGGTGCCAATCAGGTTGTCGAAGCGGTTGCGCGCATTGCGCGGATGCCGGCGCTGCTGGCTGCGCAGGCTGGCATCCGCATCCTGGATATTGCGCGCGTCATACAGCGTAATAGCCGCACCCACCGTATCGCCATGCTCGCGGATCGGGGTGCGATTGGCGATCCAGTCGCGCTGCGCGAAGCGAAACACGCTGCCCCGCTCCTGCATGCCGCTGGCCAGCGTGGCTTGCAGCGACAACGCCGGCTCGATGTCCTCCAGATGCTGGCCAATCATTCTCGCCTTGACGCGGCCCAGCAGCATTTCCATCGGCGGGTTGACGGCAATCACGCGATTGTCGCGGTCGACGGCCAGCACGGCTTCCTGCAGATTGTGCAGCACCCCGTTGAGCTGGTCATACCGGCCCGCTTCCAGGCGGGCCACGCGCGCCAGTTCGATGGCATCCTCGATCCCCTGGCGCACCGCATTGATCGAATAGGCCAGGCGCCCCTGGATGCCGTACTGCTCCGCCAGCTCCATGACGATGCTGGAACCCACCACCACCGCATAGCCGTCACGCACGAGCCGCTCGAAGCACTGCCGCGCTTCGTCAGGGGTACGGTACGCGTACTGCGCCACCTCGATATTGAGCAACTCGCGGACGGCATCCAGCTCGGGAATGCATTCGCCGTACATCACCACGCCTACCCGGTTCGAGATATGCCGCGCCTGGAGGAGCGCCACCAGGATGTCGAAGCCACTGAGCTTGATGGTGGCCACGGGTGCATCGAGCGCGTTGCGCAGGATCGTGGCGTTTGCCCCTGCGCTGACGAAGACGTCGGCCGACCCATCGCGCAGGCGATCGTGCGCGGCGTCCAGTGCGGCCTCGAACGAGCCATTGACCACCTCGATCGTCGCGCGGTCGGCGAACTCGTCCAGCACCGTCATGGCGAAGCGGCTCAGGTGCTTGTAGCTGATAAAGCAAAGACGCGGCAGGCTGCCGCGCTCGGGGGAGGTGCTGCGCATGGGTCTCCTCGTCGGCCGCCTCCAGGCGCTGCGGCGCCTCTCGTGTACGTTGCACGCGTGTTTCACGGCGGTTTCATGAAATGTCTCAAGAGTGTTTCATGAAACGCGAGGCACGTCACCCTTCTTTCCGCATTCTATTAAAAATCAGTCACTTAGCGACTTTCGCATGCATTGGCACACCGATTGCACTGAATCATTCATACGAACACGGAGGAAGCAATGCAGGCGCTCGGACACATCACCGTACTTGACCTGACCCATATGCTCTCGGGCCCGTACGGCACCATGCTGCTGGCCGACCTGGGCGCACGCACGATCAAGGTGGAGCCCCCAGGCACCGGAGAAGGCACGCGCAAACTGCTTGCGGAGAGCGAGGACTACGCCCGCGACGGCATGGGGGCGTACTTCCTCACGCTGAACCGCAACAAGGAAAGCGTGTGCGTGGACCTGAAATCCGAGGCCGGCCGGGCGGTATTCCTGGATCTCGTGCGCCATGCCGACGTTGTCTTCGACAATTTCAGCGCCGGCGTGACGGAGCGCCTGGGTATCGATTACGCATCGCTCTCCAAGGTCAATCCGCGCATCATCACCTGCTCCGTCACCGGCTTCGGCCAGACCGGACCGGACCGGCAGCAGCCCGCGTTCGACCAGGTGGTGCAGGCCATGGGTGGCGGCATGTCCATCACCGGCATGGCGGATGGCCCGCCGGTACGCAGCGGCATTCCCGTGGGTGACCTGGGCGGCGGTGTATTCGGCGCCATCGGCGTGCTCGCGGCGCTGGCGGCGCGCGAACAGACCGGGGTGGGCCAGCACGTGGACATCTCGATGCTGGACGCGCAGATCTCGCTGCTGAACTACATGGCGACGATGCACCTGATGTCCGGCCTGGTGCCCGAACGTATCGGTAACAGCCATTTCGTGCACGTGCCGTACAACACCTATCCGACGCGCGACGGCCACATCATCATTGCCTGCATCGGCGACGCGTTCTTCGAACGCTTCCTGAGCGTGATCGATCATCCCGCACTGCGCGCACCCGAGTACCTGAAGCAGCCGGGCCGCTATGCCGACAAGGCGCGGATCGACGCCATCATCGCCAACGAACTGCGCGCCGAGTCGTCGGCCTACTGGCTGGCCCGTCTGCGGCAGGCTCGCATTCCGTGCGGCCCCGTCAACGATTTCGCGCACGCCTTGCGCGAGCCGCAGGTGGAGGCGCGCGACATGATTGTCGAGGTGCCACTGAAGACCGGCGAGACCGTGCGGATGCCCGGCAATCCGGTGAAGCTTTCCGGAGTGACCACGCCGGCCTATACCTGTCCGCCCGCGCTGGGCGAACACACGGCCACGGTGCTGCGTGACACGCTGGGCTATGACGACGCACAGATTGCGCGGCTGCGCGATACCGGGGCCGTAGCATGAGCGACGCACCACGCCATGCCACGCCGGACATCGTCATCACGGACGTTGCACCGCGCGACGGGCTGCAAAACCAGGCCGTCGCCATCTCCACCGATGCCAAGGTAGAACTGATCCGCCTGCTGGCGCGTGCCGGCGTACGCAGCATCGAAGCCACCAGCTTCGTCTCACCGAAGGCCGTGCCGCAGATGGCCGATGCGGCGGACGTGGTCCAGCGCGCTTCGGCGCAGTGCCCGGACCTGCGGCTCTCCACGCTGGTGCCGAATCTCAAGGGGCTGGAACGGGCGCACGGCGCCGGGGCCACCGAGATCGCGGTGGTGCTCTCCGCTACCGAGACGATGAACCAGCGCAACATCAATATGGGGCTGGACGCCGCCACCGATGTCAGCGAACAGACGCTGGTGCGGGCGCGCGAGCTCGGCCTGCGCACGCGTGCCTATGTGGCGGTTGCGTTCGATTGCCCGTTCGAAGGGCCGGTCGACCTCGATACGGTGTTGCGTCTGGCCTGCCGCATGCGGGACGCCGGCGCGGAAGAAATCGTGATCGCCGACACCATCGGCGCTGCAGCGCCCGCCGCCGTCAAATCGCGCATGGCTGCGCTGGCCCAAGCACTCGACCCCGGCACGCTGGCCGTGCATCTGCATGACACGCGCGGCCTGGGCGTCGCCAACGCATGGGCCGCGCTGGAAGCCGGCGTGCGCCGCTTCGACGCCAGCGTGGGCGGCATTGGCGGCTGTCCGTTTGCCCCGGGCGCCGCAGGCAACCTGGCCACCGAAGACCTGGTGCTGATGGCCGAGCAATGCGGCCTGCGTACCGGGATTTCGCTCGATGGACTGCTCGATGCGGTGGCATTCGCCGAATCGCTGCTGGATCGCCCCCTTGGCGGCCGCTCCAGTGCATGGCTGCGGCGCCAGCAGAGCCCTCGCAGCAAAAGCTGCACGTGAGACCGACACGGATGCCGCCGAGCATCCGGTCACACAAGACCCATAAAGGAAGGAGACACCCGATGAAGAACATTCGCTGGATTCGAGGCGTGCTGGGCGCCATGGCCTGTACCGCCGCACTGGCTTCTGGCCATGCCGCTGCGAAGTGGCCGGAAAAGACCGTCACGCTGGTGGTGCCCTATGCGCCCGGTGGCGGCACCGATATCGTCAGTCGCCTGGTCGCGCAGAAGCTGTCCGAGCGTTGGGGGCAGTCGGTGGTGGTGGACAACCGGCCCGGCGCCAACGGCGTGATCGGCTCCAGCCACGTTCACAAGTCCGCCCCGGACGGCTACACGCTGCTGATGGTGGTGGGCTCGCACGCGATCAATCCCGTGCTGATGAAAAGCCTGCCTTACGACACAGTGCGTGGCTTCTCCCCGATCACGCGCCTCGCCATCTCGCCGATGGTGCTGGTCGTATCCAAATCCAATCCTGCGAAGTCGCTGACCGACCTCGTCGTTGCCGCCCGTAGCCAGCCGCTTGGCATCGGCTACTCGGAAGGCCAGACGCGACTGACCGGCGAACTGCTGCGCCAGGCGGGCAATCTCAAGACCATTCCGGTGTCGTACAAGGGCGGCGCGCAGATCATGGTCGATGTCATCGGCGGCCATGTGGGCGCCGGATTCACCAGCGTACTGACAGCATTGCCCCACGTGCAAAGCGGCAATCTGCGCGTGATCGGCGTGGCGGCGGATCAGCGCATGTCGCTCTTCCCCGATGCGATGACGTTCAAGGAAGCCGGACTCGATGGCGTGGAATCGCTGAACTGGTATGGCCTGTTCGGGCCGGCGGGCATGTCGCCGGCCATCGTGGAGCAGATCCATCACGACCTGCAGCAGGTCACGCAGGACCCGGCGCTCGCCAAGCAGATGAAGGACCAGGGGGCTACCATCGTCCTGACCCCACCGACGGAGTTTCGCGCCTTCCTCGACAAGGAAACGCGGAAATGGGCCGACGTGGCCAAACGCGGTGGCATCCAGCCCGAATAGGAAATCCCCATGGATCTTGAACTGACTGAAAAGCGCGTACTGATCACCGGCGGCAGCCGCGGCATTGGCCTCGCCTGCGCCCGCGCGTTCCTGCGTGAAGGTGCCAAGGTGGCGATCATCGGACGTAGCGAGGCCAATCTCGCCGCCGCGCGGACCGCACTGGTGGCCGATGCGCCGGGCGCCGATCCGTTCACGGTTGCGGCCGACCTGAGCGACGCGGCGCAGGCCGCGCACGCCGTTGACGCCGCAGCCACCGCACTGGGCGGCATCGACATCCTGGTCACGTCCGCCGGTGGCGCGCGCCGCACCCCGCCTGCGGAGCTGACGCCCCAGTCGTGGCGTGATGCGATGGACGCGAAGTACTTCAGCTACATGCACGTCATCGACCCGGTCATCAAGCGCATGGCCCAGGCCGGGCACGGCGCCATCGTCAACGTCGTCGGCATGGGCGGCAAGGTAGCGAGCCCGACCCATTTGCCCGGCGGCGCCGCCAATGCCGCCCTGATGCTGGCAACGGCGGGGCTGGCCAGCGCGTACGGCCGGTTCGGGGTGCGGGTGAACGCCCTCAACCCGTCAGCCACGCGCACCGAGCGGCTTCAACAGGGCCTGGAAGCCGAAGCCAAGCTGGCTGGCACAACGGTCGACGAGGCCCTCGGCAAAGCCAACGAACGCACCGGGCTCGGGCGGCTTGCCGCGCCCGAAGAGATCGCCGATGCCGTGCTGTTTTTCGCGTCGGCACGCGCGTCCTACATTTCGGGGGCAATCCTGTCGATCGACGGCGCCACCACGCCCATCGTCGTCTGATGTCGTCCGATGTCGTCTGATTGCACCAAAGCCGTACCCGTCGTTCCGCAGTACCAGATTGCAGATAACAGGCGAATAACGCCGAACTCACAGTTGCAGCAGGAGGAGACCCTATGCACCGCCGTACCCTCGTCAAGGCGCTATGCGCCGTTGCCGCCGCCGTTGCCACGCCGGCCATCTCCGGCACCAGCGCCTTCGCGCAAGACTACCCGTCGCGCCCGATCCGGCTGATCGTGCCGTTCGCGCCGGGCGGCGTTTCGGATACCAGCGCCCGTGTGATTGCGGACAGGCTGGGCCAGCGCCTTGGCCAGCAGATCGTGGTCGACAACAAGCCCGGTGCCTCGGGAAATATCGGCAGCGCGATGGTGGCCCAGTCGGCGCCCGATGGCTACACGCTGCTGCTCGGATTCGACGGCACCATCGTCATCAATCCGCATGTCTTTCCCAAGGTGCCGTTCGACCCGGTCAAGGACTTCGTGCCCGTCGGAAAGATTGGCGATGCGGCGCTGATCCTGATTACCCACCCGTCCGTCCCGGCCAAGAACCTGAAGGAACTCGTCGCGTATTCGCAGACCCGGCCCGAAGGGTTGTCATATGGCAGCGCCGGCACCGGCAGCACGCCGCACCTGGCGGGCGAGCTGCTCAAGGCCCGCACCGGCCTGAAGATGACGCACATCCCCTACAAGGGCGGCGGCCAGGCGATGGGCGATCTGGTGGGCGGCACGCTGCCGGTGCTGTACACGGCCGTGGCCGGCGCGCAGCAATACGTGAAAACCGGCAAGGCCACCGCGATTGCCGTCTCCGGTGCGAGCCGCGTATCGACGCTGCCGGATGTGCCGACGCTGGAGGAATCAGGCGCCCCAGGGCTGGTCAGCGACTCGTGGGTGGGATTGCTGGCCCCCGCCAAGACGCCAAAGGAGATCGTCGACCGGCTGTCGAGAGAGTTGAATGTCGTGGTCAACCAGCCCGAGACGCGCGAACGGCTCGCTACGTTGGGCATCGATCCGGTCGGCAATTCATCGGAGGCGTTTGGCAAGCAGATCCAGGCGGACCTGAAGAAGTACGGCGAGGTCGTCAAGACCGCCAACATCAAAGTCGAGTGAGACGCGCGCGGCTAGCGGAACCGGAACATCCCTTGCCAGAACGTCTCGAACGCACTGACGGGTTTTTCCGCTTCCGCTGGGGCCCCCGGTGACGGGGCGGCCCCGGCTTTGTCCCCCGCCCTGCGCGACTCATGCAGCGCCCAGACGCTGTCGGCAATGCGTCCGGCAAGGTCCGCCTCGCAATCCCGGCCCAGCAGCACGCCGAACAGGACATCGCGGGTGTGCCCATCGTCGGCAAAGCGCATGGCGATGGCGACCATCTTCTCGTAGTGCTCCTGCGCCGCACGCCTGGCCGCTTCCTGTGCCTCGCGCGCCTCGGCTTCCTCGGCCGCTTGCTCGGCTTCCCAGCGGCGCATTTCGCGTTCGAAGACGTCGTCGTAGACCTGTCGCTGCTCGGCATCGGACAGGATCGAATAGGCATCGCGAATCTGCTGGAAGGCCGCATGCGCCTCGGCTTCGCGACCGGGGTTGCGGTCCGGATGCCACTTCATCGCCGCGCGGCGATAAGCGAGCTTGATCTCGTCGAGGGTGGCATCGGACTGTACGCCAAGCGTCGCGTAGAGCGTATTCATGGGAGCGGGGCGGGGCGGGGCGAAAAACGGAGGTGTCCATCCTAGCATGCCGCACTGCATCAAATTTCGCCGCCGGCCCCCGCCAGTTCCTTGCGCATCCGCACGGCAACCCCAATTCGCTTGAAAGGATCGGGCGGAATCCAGTTGGGCTGGCTGTTGGCGAGGATGAAGTCGAGCGCGGGACTTTGCATGCCGGCCATGAACTCAGCCATGTAATGGCCCAGGTAAGTGCCTTTGGCCACACCCACACCGTTGCAGCCCACCACGCTGTAGACGCCCTCCGCTTCCTGCCGGAAGATCGAATGATGATTTCGCGTCACGCTGATCATGCCGCCCCAGGTGTGTGCGAATGGCTTGGTCGCCAGTGCCGGGAAGCGCGCCTCAAATGACAGCCGGTGCTGGTGCATGGCCTGGCGCAGGTCGGCGTCAGACGCAAGCAGCGCGGGACGGTAGTGAAAAGTATTGCGCACGAAGATCCGCCGATCCGGGGTGTAGCGGACGGTGGTGCCGGCGGGATGCGCGGATGTGGTGCCCCAGGGCGCCACACCATCGAACAGGCCCATCTCATCGGGCGTCAGCGGCTCGCTCAGGCTGGCGTAGGTGAAGACGGTGGCCAGGCGGTTGCGAACCTTGCCGAAGGTCTCGCTGAAGCTGCCCACCGTCAGCACAAGCTTGTCCGCCCGCACGGTGCCACCGGCGAATTCCAGCACATGCGGAGGGCCGTCATGGCATGCCGTCACCGGACTGCCGGTGAACAGCGTGACCGATTCAGGAAGGCTTGCCGCCAGACCGCGCACCAGCGATGCCGGATTCACCAGCACGTTGCCGGGGGTGTAGATGGCGGCCTGGTAGTACGCCGTGCCCAGCCGCCGCGAGAGCGCGGCGCCTTCTACCAACTCGTAGTCGAAGCCGGCCCGTTTCAGTCCCTGCGCGAAGCGTTCCAGCGCGTCCATGTGCCGCGCTTCATGGGCGGCCATGTACTTGCCGGCGTCCTGCCATGCGCAATCGATGCCATGGCGATCCTTGAGGCTGCGCAGCCGCTCGATGGCGAACAGGTTCAGCGTGTGGAGCTTACGGTTCGATTCGGCGTCCGCCTCGCCTCCATCCACGTTGTGCGGCACATCGATGATGAAGCCAGCGTTCCGGCCCGATGCACCCTGCCCCACTTCGAGCGCATCCACCAGCGCAATGCGCGCTTGCGGATGCAGCTCGGCCAGGCGCCGTGCCAGCGCCACGCCGGTAAAGCCGGCGCCCACCACGGCGTAATGGAAATGATGATGGCCGTGCAGCCGCTGGCCGATGGCCGCGTGACGGGAAGGCGATGTTTCGAACCAGCCGAGCTGGCCGTCGATGGCGGGAAGTTTGCGAATCTGGGGCATGGCGTCGATCTGCGCGTGAGGCGCGAGCGGCATTGTAAGGCGTTGGCGCGGCAAGGGGCCCAGACCCTGAGTTGGCGGCGCTGCGCAGCTGGTCTCCGCCAAAGTCGAGGGAAGATAAAAAAAACGCCGCGATCCCTGCGGACCGCGGCGTGTCAATGTGCCGATCAGGCGGCACCCACTATGCCGCCCTTCGCGCCTGTATCAGGCGCCGATCGGCTTGCCTTGGTTGTGCCGGATGACGACCGTGGATGAGCGTGCCGGGAGGCTGGCGCTCGGCCATTTGTCGTTCGGATGCTGGATGTTCACGAAGAACGTCGTCAGATCCGGCGTGTATGCGAGACCGGTGATTTCGCAGCCGTGCGGGCCGACCAGGAAGCGCTTCACCTCGCGCGTGACCTGGTCCACGTAGTGCATCGAATTGGCGCCGAAGATGTCGGTGGTGCTGGTGCCCGTGCCCGCATCGGTCTGCACCCACAGGCGGCCCTTCGGGTCCACGCGGATGCCGTCCGGGCTGGAGAACGTGTCGCCCACCATGTTGCCCTTCAGGTTCGCCGCCGCGATGGACGGGTCGCCGGCCAGCAGCAGGATTTCCCACGTGAACTTGACCGCCAGCGGCGAATCGCCGGTTTCCTTCCAGCGGATGATGTGGCCGTGCGAGTTGGTCACGCGCGGGTTGGCCGCGTCCGTCACCTGACGGCCGCCGTTGTTGGTCAGCGTGCAGTAGACGGTCTTGTCCAGGCCCACCGTGATCCACTCCGGACGGTCCATCAGCGTGCCACCGGCCACGCGGGCGGCGGCCTTGGTGTTGATCAGCACGTCGGCCTGGGTGTTGAAGTCGATGGCCACCGGCGCCGGCGGCACGACCGACTGCGTGAAATTGCCCGGGTCCGAGGCACCCGCCACGAGGCCGTTCTTGCCCTGGGTCAGCTCGATCCAGTCGCCCGATCCGTCGGCATTGAACTTGGCCACGTACAGCGTGCCGTTGTCGAGCAGGCTGGCGTTGTTCAGGCGATTGGTCGCGTCGAAGGCGGCGCTGGGGATGAACTTGTAGATGCAGCCCGGCGTGCCATCGTCGCCCATGTAGAACGCCACGCGATTGCTCGAATCGGTCATGAACGCGGTGTTCTCATGGTCGAAGCGGCCCATGGCGGTACGCTTGACGGGCATGCCAGAGATCTGCTGGAGGGGGTCGATCTCCACCACCCAGCCGTAGCCTTCGTCAGCTTGCGTCGGGTCCAGGTAGTTGTCGGTGGTTTCCTCGCAGGTCAGGTAGGTGCCCCACGGCGTATGGCCGCTGGAGCAGTTGTTCAGCGTGCCAACCACGGTGCCGCCCACCACGCTGGCGGCCGGGCCCGAGACGCGATACAGCGTGTTGCCGGTGTAGCGCTTGTTGTACGTCGAGTTCTTCTTGACCTGCCAGGTATTGGCGACGAATTCGACCTCGATCACCGACACGCCAACCGACGACAGCGCCAGCCGCTTCTGCTCAGGCGTGGCGGTGCCGGCGTTGTACGAGCCCGAGAACAGGATGGCGCTGTCCATGGCCTCGTGGTTCATCACCAGCAGGCCGCCCTTCAGCGGGTCCGTGCCCGGGATCTCGAAGTAGTGCATGCCGTCGTGGTTGCCGCCGGCCTGGCGCTCGGTTTCCGCCGACGACTGGAACGCGCCCGTGTAGCCCACCGAGCCCGCTTCCACCGGGTCGCCTGCCGAGAACAGCACGGTATACGAATAGTTGGTCGGCAGCGTCACGGTGTCGGCGGTCACCTTGTCGGCCACCGGCGTGAAATTGATGCTGTAGTCCAGCGGCTGCACCGGGGTCGGCGTGGGGGCCGCGCCGGGTCCCGGGGCCGGTGCCGGCGTCGGAGCGGGATCATCATCGCCACCACAGGCCGCCAGCAGGCTGCCGCCGCCGAAGGCCGACAGCAGCGACAGGCCCAGACCGCCACGCAGTACCTTGCGGCGCTCGGGGTTGGCGGCGACGATTTCCTCCAGCGTCTGGCCCGGAACGGTGACCGAGCCCTGGGCTTCACGGCGCGGGGCGCGGAACTTATCTGTGATGTACGACATGAGTAGAGACCTCCAGTTGTATGGGAAACCACCGGGCTTCTGATGTCCCGGAGGCGACTTGCCGGCCCAGATACTAGCGATCACAAATGACGGTTTCGTTACATCATGTCTGCTTGGCAATGCATGTCCGACAGATGAGGCTGAGAGACATTTCAGCGGCGATGATCGCAGCCCTTTTTTGCATTTTTGCGACGCCCCGGCCGGCGCCCAGCGGCGGTCCAAGTGATGGTTGTTGCGCTTTCAACACCTTGTCACAGTCCGTTCATAGGATGGCGTCCGGCCTGAACGATTAGAGGTCGTTCCCACTGCGGCGACATGGCGAGCCCTGCCATCCGGTTGCCGACCCACACAAAAAGGACGAGAAAATGCTGGACAAACTCAATGCATCGCGCCGCAAGGCCCTGAAACTCCTCGCCGGCGCGCCGATGCTGCCGCTGGGCATGGGTTCCGTTTCCCTGCTGGCCGGTTGCGGCGGTGACAGCGACGCTGCCACGCCGGGCACGCCCGCCACGCCGGGCGCCACCCCCGCGACGTTCGCCTCCGCCGAATTCACGGGCATGGCCGCGCCGACGCTGGCCAACCCGGCCGCGATGGCCACCACCACGGTGGGCTCGTCGCTCAAGGTGACCATGAGCGACGGCACCAGCCAGACCTACAAGCTGGCCTACCAGCCGTTCTTCATCACCGGCGACGAAGTGTCCGACGGCAACGGCGGCAAGATCCTGGCCGGCGGCTACGTCGACATCAACAACCAGCCGATCATCGACCGCTCGGTGGCCGGCAAGGAACGCCAGTTCTTCTCCGATTCGCCGGACGGCACCTCGCTGCTGAAGATCGACAGTGCCAAGGTGGCCGGCGTGACCGGCAACACCGTGTTCGCCGTGGTCCAGTTCGAATACAACACGGCCGACCAGGCTGGCGTCTCCACCTACGGCTGCCTGCCGTCGCCGATCGCCGTCCTCACGCTCGACCAGAACCCGACCACCGGCAAGCTGTCGCTGGTCAAGTACCACAACGTCGATACCTCCAGCGCCAACGGCCTGTGGATCACCTGCGGCGCGAGCCTGTCGCCGTGGAACACGCACCTGTCGAGCGAAGAGTACGAACCGGATCCGTGGACCGCAGACGCCGCCCTGCTCACGCAGTACACCAAGTACGCCACCAGCCTGTACGGCAACGCCAGCATTCCGCTGAACCACTACCTGTACGGCCACCTGCCGGAAGTCACGGTGAACGCGGACGGCACGGGCTCGATCAAGAAGCACTACTGCCTGGGCCGCATCTCGCACGAACTCGTGCAGGTGATGCCGGACAACCGCACCGTGCTGATGGGCGATGACGCCACCAACAGCGCCATGTTCATGTTCATCGCGGACAAGGAGAAGGATCTGTCCGCCGGTACGCTGTACGTGGCGAAGGTGGGTTCGGGCTTCTCGGTCGATCCGGCCGCCGCCGGCGCCGCGCTGACCTGGATCAAGCTTGGCCACGCCACCAGCGCCGAAGTGGAAGCGATGGCCAAGTCCCACCGTCCGCAGGACATCATGGACGTGAAGTGGGCAGACCCGGTGGACACCAGCTACACCAAGATCTTCGCGAACGGCATCGCCCAGTGGGTCAAGGTCGTACCGGGCAAGGAGCGCGTGGCCGCGTTCCTGGAAACCCACCGCTACGCCTACCTGGCCGGCGGCAGCATGGGCTTCACCAAGATGGAAGGCACCACCGTCAACATCAAGGACAAGATCGCCTATTCCGCCCTTCAGAACGTTCAGGACTCGATGGTGCTGAACAACGCCAAGGGCTGGAACGCCGCCAGCAACATCAGCGTGCCGGCCGCGCTGAAGGCCGGCGTGGTGATGCAGCACAACCTGACCGGCGGCCAGACCGACACCAGCGGTGCTGCCATCGCCAGCGAATGGGTGCCGGTGCACACCAAGGCGCTGATCGCCGGGAAGGACATCGCCGCTGACGCGCTGGGCAACACGGCGGATCCGGAAACGATTGGCAACCCGGACAACCTGAAGTTCTCGGAAAAGCTGCGCACGCTGTTCATCGGCGAAGACAGCGGCCAGCACGCCAACAACTTCCTGTGGGCGTACAACATCGATACGAAGAAGCTGAGCCGCCTGATGTCGGTACCGGCTGGCGGCGAATCGACGGGCCTGCATGCCGTGGACGAGCTCAATGGCTGGACCTACATCATGAGCAACTTCCAGCACGCGGGCGAATTCATCGGCACCATGCCCGCCGGCGTGAAGACCACGCTCGATCCGCTGGTACGCGCCAACTACAAGGACAAGTTCGGCTCCGCCGTCGGTTACCTGACCGCCGATGCCACCAGCGTCAAGCTGGGTTGATGTCCTGAAGTACCCGGGCCATCCGCACTGCCGGGTGGCCCGGTCATGTGGCAAAAATCCCACGCCCAACGGGCACCACCCAGTCTCATTACCGATCAACGCCCGCAATTCACGCGGAACGGGAATATGTCATCTTTAGCCTATTGAAGTCCTGAATAAGGGCGGATAAGGTTCGGCGAATAATATTTTCCACGGTGATATATGTTATTCGCGACATATATTGCACGCCCCAATCTGGAAATCCAAATGATTCATTTCGAAACGGGACGCAGCACGTCTTCATTTGCCCTCGGTGCCAGACCACCCAGGTCCGTGGCGCGCGCACGTCCGGTGTGTGCCGCCCCCGTTTCCACCGCGTAGTAACTTGTCGGATCGCCCCGGGGCCACAAACCCTCTCAAAGCCCGGGGGTGCCGATATGTCTGGGGGTAATTCGTCCAGGGCGTGACGGGGTCAACCGCGCTGCCGCCAGAGCAGCCGGGCGCGCCAGGCCAGTGGGGACGAACTACCCGGTATTCCCATGTCCCGGAGAATGTTCAACATGAGCAGCGTGATCAACGATGGTGGCAGCCCGTCCTACGGGCGAGCGCCGTTCTTTTCCAAGGAAGCGACCTACGCCAAACCGGGATTTTCCCGTTGGATGGTCCCGCCCGCCGCGCTGGCGGTGCACCTCTGCATTGGCCAGGCCTATGCTTTCTCGGTATTCAATGCCCCCCTGTCCAAGGTAATCGGTATTACCGAATCCGCGCCTGACGACTGGAAACTGACCACGCTGGGCTGGATTTTCTCGCTGGCCATTTTCTTCCTCGGCATTTCGGCCGCCTTCGCCGGCAAATGGCTGGAACGCGTGGGCCCGCGCAAGACCATGTTCACGGCGGCCTGCTGCTTTGGCGGCGGTTTCCTGATTTCGGCGCTCGGGGTCTATACGCACCAGATCGTGCTGCTCTACCTCGGCTATGGCGTGCTCGGGGGGATTGGGCTGGGCCTCGGCTATGTCTCGCCGGTCTCCACGCTGATCCGCTGGTTCCCGGACCGCCGCGGCATGGCCACCGGCATGGCCATCATGGGCTTCGGCGGCGGCGCGATGATCGCCGCGCCGCTGTCCGTGGCGCTGATGAATACCTTCAAGAGCGCCACCTCGGTCGGCGTGACCCAGACCTTCCTGGTCATGGGCGTGGGCTACTTCATCTCGATGACCATCGGCTCGCTGGCGATCCGCGTCCCGCCGCCCGGCTGGAAGCCCGCCGGCTGGACCCCGCCGGTCACCACCAACAAGATGATCACGCGTAACCACGTGCACATCGACCAGGCACTGAAGACGCCCCAGTTCTACCTGCTGTGGCTGGTGCTGTTCCTGAACGTGACCGCCGGCATCGGCGTGCTCGGCCAGGCCTCGCTGATGATCCAGGAAAGCTTCAAGGGCTCGGTCACCCCGGCCGCTGCCGCGGGCTTCGTGGGCCTGCTGTCGCTGTTCAACATGGGCGGCCGCTTCTTCTGGGCCTCGTCGTCGGACTGGATCGGCCGCAAGAACACCTACTTCGTGTTCTTCGCGCTGGGCGCCGTGCTGTACTGGCTGGTGCCGCAACTGGGTGGCGCCGGCAGCATCGCGCTGTTCGTGCTGGCCTACTGCGTGATCATGTCGATGTACGGCGGCGGCTTCGCCACCATCCCGGCCTACCTGGCCGACATGTTCGGCACGGCCTACGTGGGCGGCATCCATGGCCGTCTGCTGACCGCCTGGGCCGCCGCCGGCATCGCCGGCCCGGTGCTGGTGAACTACATCCGCGAATACCAGGTGGCGCACGGCGTAACCGGTGGCGCGGCGTACACCATGACGCTGCACATCATGGCTGGCCTGCTGGTCATCGGCTTCCTGGCCAACCTGCTGGTCTCGCGCGTCAGCGAGAAGCACCACATGAGCGACGCCGAAGTGGCCGGCATGGCCGGTGTGGCGGGCGGCGCGCACTAAGCATCTAGAACGGAGTCATCCATGGAAAACCAATCTCTTGACGCGCAACCGACCAACACCGGTCTGCTGGCGGTGTTCTGGCTCTACGTGCTGGTGCCGCTGGTCTGGGGGGTGTCCAACACCATCACCCAGGCGCTGAAGCTGTTCCAGTAACACCGGACAGCCAGTGAGGCAGTGACGGAAGGGCCGCGGCAACGCGGCCCTTTTCATTTCCTCCTACACTTGTCGGGTTGCCCCGCGCGGGGCCCCTTCCCCCCTTTCCCCCCTCCCCACCCAGTTGAATGGAGTCGCCATGAAGATCGATCTATCGGGCAAGACCGCCCTCGTCACGGGTTCCACGGCCGGCATCGGCTTTGCCACGGCCAAGGGGCTCGCCGAGGCCGGCGCACGCGTCATCGTCAACGGCCGCAGCAGCGCCAGCGTGGAGCAGGCGCTGGCCAAGCTGAAAGCCGCCGTGCCAGACGCCCAGGCGGTAGGCTTTGCCGGCGACCTGGTCGATGCGGCGGTGTGCGACAAGCTGGTCGGCACCCATCCCGACATCGACATCCTCGTGAACAACCTCGGCATCTTCCAGCCGCAGGACTTCTTCGACATCCCCGACAGCGAGTGGACGCGCTTCTTCGAGGTCAACGTGCTGACCGGCGTACGGCTCTCGCGCGCCTACGCCAAGGGCATGGCCGCCCGGAAATGGGGCCGGATCGTGTTCATCGCGTCGGAATCCGGCATCAATATCCCGGTGGAAATGATCCACTACGGGGTCACCAAGACCGCCCAGCTGGCCGTCTCGCGCGGGCTGGCCAAGCAGCTGGCGGGGACCGGCGTGACGGTCAATGCGGTGCTGCCGGGACCGACGCTGTCCGAAGGGGTGGAGGCAATGCTCAAGGACGAGATTGCCAAGAGCGGCAAGAGCGCCGAGGAAGTGGCGGCTGACTTCGTCAAGGCGCACCGCAGTTCGTCGCTGATCCAGCGCGCGGCCACTGTGGAGGAAGTGGCCAATATGGTCGTCTATGCGTGCTCGAAGCAGGCATCGGCCACCACCGGCGCGGCGCTGCGGGTGGATGGCGGCGTGGTCGATACGATCATCTGAACAGCCAGCCGGCTCAGCCGCCCGCGCCCAGCAACGCCACCGCACGCGCCAGCACCGGCGACGGGTTCTCCGGATGCCAGATTGCCGAGTACTGCGCGTGCGCCGGCGCCCCGGTGAGCGGCTTGAGCACCACACCGGGCACCGCCGCCGTGCCCAGCGTGCGCGGCACCAGTGCCACGCCCCGGCCCAGCGCCACCAGGCTGATGACGGACAGCAGGTGCTTGGCGTAGTGGCGGAAGTTCGGGCTGAAGCCGCCGGCCAGGCAGGTGGCCGCCGTCAGGTCGAAATAGCCCGGCGCGCTCTCCCGGGGAATCACGATGAACGGCTCGTCGGCCAGCGCCGCCACATCGATCTTCGCGCGGCCCGCCAGCCGGTGGGTGGCGGGCAGCGCCGCCGCCAGCGGCACGCTGGCCACAAGGTGCGCCGCCATCTCGCCCACCCCCATCGGCACCTGCGCGAAACCCAGGTCGATGCGGTCCTTGCGCAGCGCCTCCACCTGCTCTGACGAGCCCATCTCCTCCCACACCGTCTCCACGCCCGCCAGCTCGCGATGCAGCCGGGCGAACAGCGTCTCCATCCCGATGTAGACCACCGCCGCCACAAAGCCGATGCGCAGCGTGCCGGTCTCGCCCTGCTGTGCGCGCCGCACCACCTGCAAGACCACCTCGGCCTGGTTCAGGATGCGCCGCGCCTCCTGCACCAGCGCCGCGCCGGCCGGCGTCAGCCGCACGCTGCGCTTGTTGCGGTCGAACAGCATCACGCCGAGTTGTTCCTCGAGCTGCTGGATGTGCTTGGTCAGCGGCGGCTGCGAGATGCGCAGCCGTTCCGCCGCGCGGCCGAAATGCAGTTCCTCCGCCAGCGCCATGAACATGCGCAGGTCCCGAATCTCCATCGTCGCTTTCATGCTTCCGCCCCCTTGCGTACGCCGCCAGACGGCAGCGCCAGTCATTCTATTTTGGAATCAGTCTGTTCCCAAAAATATATTGGACGCATCCAAACGCCATTCGCACAATGGCCGGATTCCAAGACAACAACCCCAAGATTCCGGAGACAGGCGCATGCCACGCATTTCCACCCCGGCGCTGGACGCCATGACCCCTGCCCAGCGCGCCGTGCACGACACCATTGCCGGCGGCCCGCGCGGCGGCGTGCGCGGGCCTCTGGCGGTCTGGCTGCAACGCCCCCAGCTGGCCGCCACCGCCCAGGCGCTGGGCCAGTACTGCCGCTACGATTCCTCCCTGCCGCCGCGCCTGTCCGAGCTGGCCATCCTCTGCATGGCCCGCGCCTGGCGCGCCGAGTACGAGTGGTACGCCCACAAGCCGCTGGCGCTGAAGGCCGGCGTGCAGCCCGAGGTGGTCGAGGCCATCCGCACCGGCCGCACCCCGGCCTTCGCCAACGAGGACGAGGCCGTGATCCACGCCGTGATGCAGAGCCTCGACCAGACCCGCCGCATTCCCGACACGCTCTACAAGCACGCCATCGACGTGCTCGGCCAGGACGCGGTGGTGGACCTCGTCGGCCTCGCCGGCTACTACACGCTGATCTCGATGACCATCAACGCGTTCGAGGTAGTGCCGCCGGCAGGCACGCCCAACGAACTCGATCCGCTCTGAACAGGAAATCCGCAACATGTCATCCAATTCGCCCAAGAGGCTCGAAGGAAAAGTCGTCATCGTGACCGGCGCGGGCTGCGTCGGCCCGGGCTGGGGCAATGGCCGCGCCGTCGCCGTGCGGTTTGCCGAGGAAGGTGCGCGCATCTTCGCCGTGGACAAGAGCGCCGACGCCATGGCCGAAACCCTCGAGCGCGTGCGCGCCATCGACGGCGAGGTGGAAGCCCATTGCTGCGATGTGACCGACGCCGCCGCAGTCACCGCCATGGTCGATGCCTGCATCGCCCGCTTCGGCCGGGTGGACGTGCTGGTCAACAACGTGGGCGGCTCGGCCAAGGGTGGCCCCGTGGAGCTGAGCGAGGAGACCTGGGACATCCAGATGGACTTCAACCTCAAGAGCGTGTTCCTGACCTGCAAGGCCGTGCTGCCGCACATGGAGGCACAGGGCGGTGGCGCCATCGTCAACACGGCATCCACCTCCGGCATTCGCTGGACTGGCGCCGCGCAGGTGGCCTACGCCTCGGCCAAGGCTGCCGTGATCCAGTTCTCGCGCGTGGTGGCGGTGCAGTACGCCCCGAAGCGCGTACGCGTGAATACCGTGATTCCGGGCCAGATGCATACGCCGATGGTCGAAGCCCGCCTGGCCGGCCAGCGCGCCGGTGGCAACGTGGACGCGCTGCTGGCCCAGCGCCAGGCCCGCATCCCGCTCGGCTTCATGGGCGACGGGCGCGACACCGCCAACGCGGCCCTGTTCCTCGCCTCCGACGAAGCGCGCTTCGTCACCGGCACCGAGATCATTGTCGATGGCGGGATGAGCGTGCGCTGCGACTGACGGCAACACCACCTATAAAAAAACAGAGGAGACCTCCGCTCATGGCATCGACACCGCGTGCCGCCGCTTCCCGGCGACGCATCCTGCTGGCCGCCTTTCTGGTGGCCAGCCTCGGCCTTCCCGCCGCCGCCCAGGCCGACACCTACCCCGACAAGCCCATCCGCATGGTCGTGGCGTTCTCGCCGGGCGGCCCCACCGACATCATCGCCCGCGTGATCGCCCGCAAGCTCGGCGAACGGCTGGGCCAGCAGGTGGTGGTCGAGAACCGGCCGGGCGCCGGCGGCAATATCGCGGCGGAGCAGGTCGCCAAGTCCGCCGCGGACGGCTACACGCTGCTCTACAACAGCTCGTCGATCGACATCTCCCCGGCGCTGTTCCAGAAGCCCGCGCTGAATCCGAGCGAGATCTTCACGCCGGTGGCGTACGTGGCCACGGTGCCGCTGGTGGTGATCGTCAACGCCGCCTCGCCGATCCGCACGCCCAAGGACTTCCTCGCGCAACTGAAGGCGCGGCCCGGGCAGATGAGCTTCGGTTCGTCGGGCAACGGCACCATCGACCACCTGACCAGCGTGCTGTTTGCCGCGCGCACGGGCACGCAGTTCAACCATATCCCCTACAAGGGCAATGCCGCCGCGCTGCCGGACCTGTTGTCCGGCCGCCTGGACTTCATGATGTCCGGCAGTCTCAATGCTGCGCTGCCGTTCATCCAGGACGGCAAGCTGCGCGCGATAGCGGCCACCACGGCGCGGCGCGTCTCGGTGCTGCCGGATGTGCCCACGCTGTCCGAAACCATCGCGCCGGGCTTCGACTCCGGCACCTGGCAGGGCATCGTGGCGCCGCGCGGCCTGCCCGCAGCCGTGGTCACCCGGATCAACCGCGAAGTGGCGGCCGTACTGAAAGACCCCGACACCCTCGCCGCACTGCATGCGCAAGGCGCCGAGGCCACCGGCGGCACGCCAGAGCAGTACGGCGCGCTGATCCGCAACGAATATGCGCGCTGGACCCGCGTGGTCAAGGAAACCGGCGCACGCTCCGACTGACACCACCATGCCAACGACTGCCGCCAGCACCTCGGGCATCTGGGACTGCCATTTCCATATCTTCGGCCCCTACGATGCCCATCCGCTGCCGCCCAACCCCATCTACACCCCGCCGCCAGCGCCGTTCGCAGAGATCCGGGCGATCCACGCCACGCTGGGCATCGCCCATGGCGTGATCGTGCAAGGCGCCTGCTATGGCAACGATCACGGCGCGCTGCTCGCGGCGCTGGATACAGCCGACGGCGCCTATCGCGGCATCGCCACCATCGATCCCGATATCGACGAAGCGCAGCTTGCCGACATGGCGGCGCGCGGCGTGCGGGGCATCCGCCTAGGCCTGATGTCCCACCTCGGCGGTGCGCCGGACATGGGCCAGATGCGTGCCGTGCTCGAACGAATTCGCCCCTATGGCTGGCACGCGCTGCTGCACGGCCAGATCGACGATGTGCTGGGCGCGCTCGCGGCGCTGGCCCCGCTGGACGTGCCGCTCGTGATCGACCACATGGCGCGCGTGCAGGCGCGCGACGGCGTGGCCTATGCCAGCTTCGCCCAGCTTCAGGAGTACCTCGCCCTGCCCCACCTGTGGATCAAGCTCTCGGGGCCGGACCGCATCACCGATGGCATCGCGCCCTATCTCGATGCCGTGCGCGTGGCGCGCGCGCTGCTGGACACCGCACCGGACCGCGCGATCTGGGGCACCGACTGGCCGCACCCGAACATCAAATACCCCCGGCCCGACGAGGCGCAGTTGCTGGCCTGGATTCGCGCGCTGTGCGGCGACGCCGCCACCGCCGACGCCGTGCTGCGCCACAACCCCGCCCGGCTCTATGCCTGAAACAGGAACCTCCATGCACGACAACGACCACATGCCCATTGGCCGCTATCCGGACCCCGCCGTCCAGGTCCTGCAGCCCGCCTTCGAGCATTACCGCCTGGCGCTGGCCGCCGTGGAGCGCATTGCCACCGGCGGGCGCTGGAACGAAGGCCCGGTCTGGTTCGGCGATGGCCGCTACCTGCTCTGGAGCGACATCCCGAACAACCGCATCATGAAGTGGGAGGAGGAAACCGGCGCGGTGAGCGTATTCCGCGCGCCCTCCGGCCATGCGAACGGCAATACGCGTGACCGCCAGGGCCGCCTGATCACCTGCGAGCACGGCGGCCGCCGCATCACGCGTACCGAGTACGACGGGCGCATCACGGTGCTGATGGACAGCTTCGACGGCAAGCCGCTCAATTCACCCAACGATGTGGTGGTGAAGTCCGACGGCTCGATCTGGTTCACCGATCCGCCCTTTGGCATCGCCGGCTACTACCAGGGCGAGCGCGCCCCAGCCGAGCAGCCCGAGCGCGTCTACCGCTTCGACCCCGCCACCGGCACCGCCGCCGTGATGGCCGACGACATCAGCGGGCCGAACGGCCTGGCCTTCTCGCCCGACGAATCCACGCTGTACGTGATCGAATCGCGCGCCCGCCCGCGCCGCATCCGCGCCTTCCAGGTGAGCAGTGACGGCTCCCGCCTCGGCGAGTCGCGCGTGCTGGTCGATGCCGGGCCGGGCACGCCGGACGGCTTCCGCGTGGACGTGGACGGCAACCTCTGGTGCGGCTGGGGCATGGGCACGCCTGAACTGGACGGCGTGCGCGTGTTCTCGCCGCAAGGCGAGGCCATCGGCCATATCTCGCTGCCCGAGCGCTGCGCCAACCTCTGCTTCGGCGGGCGGCATCGCAACCGGCTGTTCATGGCGTCCTGCACGTCGATCTATTCGCTGTACGTCAACACGCAAGGCGCCGTGGGCGGCTAGACCCCCGCGCCGCCATACCCCGTCAATCTGGAGGAGACCCCCATGCGCACCCGCATGCTTGCCCCGGCGTTCGCGCTCGCGGCCCTGGCCACGCTGGCCACCCTTGCCATTACACCCCTCGCCCACGCTGCGCCCATCACGCGGCTGGTTGTCGCGTTCCCGGCCGGTGGCCCCGCCGATTCGCTGGCACGCGCCATCTCGCGCCAGCTTGAGCTTGAACTCAAGCAGACCGTTGTCATCGACAACCGCCCCGGCGCCAACGGTGCCATTGCGGCGAGCTTCGTGGCGAAGGCGCCCACCGACGGCTCGGTGCTGTTCCTGACCAGCGCGGGGGCCATCGTCATCAACCCGTCGCTGTACGCCAGCCTGCCCTACAACCCGCAGAAGGACCTGACGCCGATCTCGCTGGTGGTGAACACGCCCGAGGTGCTGGTCGTCAAGCCCGACGCGCCCGCCACCAATGCCGCAGCGTTCGTCAAGCAGGCGCAGCAGGCGGCCAAGCCGCCGAGCCTGGCTTCCACCGGCGTCGGCAGCATGCCGCATATGACCATCGAGCTGTTCAAGGCGGCCACGCGCGTGAACTTCCTTCACGTAGCCTACAAGGGCGCCGCGCCGGCCATCACGGACACGCTCGGCGGCCAGGTGGATGCGTTCTTTGGCGATGCGTCCGGGTTGATGCCGTTCATCACCAGCAAGCGGCTGCGGCCGATTGGCGTGGCGGCGCCCAAGCGGCTCGGCTTCCTGCCCGATGTGCCAACGCTGGGCGAGCAGGGCATTCCCAACGTCGAGGCCAGCAACTGGTACGGAATGATGGGGCCGGCCGGCACGCCGCCTGACGTGGTGAAGCGCGTGAACGAGGCCCTGCGCCGCACGCTCGACCACCCCGGCGTGCGCACCAACCTCGAACAACTCGGCCTGGTGCCCGCCCCGGGCAGCGCCGCCGAGTTCACCACGCTGATCCGCAACGACACCGCCAAGTGGGGCCGCGTGGTCAAGGAACACAACATCCACGGAGAATGACATGGGCACAATGACGCTGTACTGGTCGCCCCGCTCGCCGTTCGTGCGGCGCGTGATGGTGACCGCGCACGAACTGGGCATCGCCGACCGCATCCGCTGCACGGACGCGGTGGTGGCCATGACAGGCTGCAACGCGGACGTGATGCGCATGAACCCGCTCAACAAGATCCCGACGCTGGTGCTTGAGGACGGCAGCGTGCTGTCGGAATCGACACTGATCTGCGAGTACCTCGCCGCTGGCTCCGCGCTGGTGCCGGGCGAGCGCGCCGCCCGCTTGCGCGCGCTGCGCTGGCACGGGATCGGCCATGGCCTGACCGATCTGCTGGTGCTGTGGCGCAACGAGCGGCTGCGGCCGGCGGCGCAGCAGTCGGCGCCCATCCTCGACGCCTGGGCCGCCAAGCTGGCGGCCACGTTATCGGTGCTCGATGCCGAAGCGGCAATCTTGCGCGAATCAGCCGTGTCGCTCGGCCATGTCGCCATCGGCTGCGCGCTGGGCTATCTCGACTTCCGCTTTAAGGCGCTTGACTGGCGCGCGCAGGCGCCGGCGCTGGCGCAGTGGTTCGCGACGTTCGACCAGCGCCCGTCGATGCGGGAGACCATGCCGTCGGCGTAGCTACGTCAAGCCGCGTCGGTACTCCAAGACCGGATCAGATCGACCGTGCCGGCATCCGCTGCGCAGGCCGCTTCGCCAATCTCCCGGCCCCAGTAGCGCTCCGAGCCATCGGCCAGCCGCCACGCATGCAGGCGCCGCGTGAACAGTTGCAGGTCGTATTCCTCGGTGACGCCCATCGCCCCGTGCACGGCATGGGCGCTGCCAGTGACCGGGGTCACCGCCTCGCAGGCATTGAGCTTGCCCACCGCCGCGCGCATGCGGTCCGGCCAGGCGTTGTCTGACGCGCACGCGATCTGCGCCGCCACGCGCGCCGCCGCCACCTGCTCGGCCATCACACTGACTTGATGCTGGATCGCCTGGAACTTGCCGATGGGCCGGCCAAACTGCGCGCGGTCGTTGGCGTACTGCAAGGTCATGTCGAACACGCGGGCCATCGCGCCGGCCATCTGCGCGGCGTGCAGGCAGGCGCCCAGCGTACGGAGCAGCCCCGGCGCCAGCGGAAAGGTGGCGGACGGGGACCGGCCGATGGAGACCGTCAGGTCGCCGTGCACGCCGGTATCTGCCAGATCCGCGGCTGCGCGGGCAACCAGCGCCCCCTGGCCGCCGTCCTGCACGAGGAACCACGCCGCGGCGGCCCCGCACGGCGCATGGGTGCGCGGCGCGGCGTCAAAGGTCGCCAGCGCAATCGGCCCCTCCGGTATGTCGATGCCGGCCTGATGCAGCACCGCCCGCGCGAACATCGTCTGGGCCAGCGGCAGCGGCATCGCGTGCCAACCCATCGTAAAGAACAGCGGGGCGACCTCCGCCAGCGAGAGCCCCGCGCCACCGGCATCCTCGGGCAGCAGGCAGTCCGCAAAGCCGCTGTCGCGCAGCACGCTCCACAGCGGCGCCGCGCCCTGCCCGGCTTCCACGGCGCGCACATGCGCCGGCGTGCAGTGGTCGCGCAGCAGGGCGGTCAGCGCGTCGGAATAAGCGTTATCCATCTCGAAACTCCTTCAGCGCAGGCCAAGGCCGCGCGCAATCATGCCGCGCAGGATCTCGCGGGTACCGCCCCGCAGCGAATAGGTCGGAGAAATCTGGCTGACGTAGGCCGCCGTGCGATACAGCGCCGTGTCGGCGGCCAGTTCCGGATCATCCCCGAGCGCCGCTTCTGCCAGCGCGCCCACGGACTGCTCCAGCTCGGTGCCGAGATCCTTGACCAGCGCGGCCTCCACCAGCGGGCTTTCCCCGGCGGCGAGCCGCGCCGTTACCGCCAGCGACATCGCGCGCAGCGTGGCGAGGCGCCCGACCAGCCTGCCAACGGTGACCGTGTCGCGCCGCATCGACGGCAGGCGGCGCAGCGCGGCCATCCATGCGTCGAGCAGCACCACGCTCGAATAAAGCCGCTCCGGGCCGCTGCGCTCGAACGCCAGTTCCGCGTTGACCTGCTCCCAGCCCGCGCCCTCCTGCCCCACCAGCGCATCGGGCGGCAGGGTCACGTCGTCGAAGCTCACCTCCGAGAAATGCGCGTCGCCAGCCAGGTCGTGGATCGGCCGGATCGTCACGCCCGGCGCGGCAAGATCGACGATGACCTGCGACAGGCCCTTCTGGCGGTCACCCGCCTCGCCGGAGGTGCGCACCAGCGCCAGCATGTACTGGCAGCGGTCGGCGTTGGTCGTCCAGATCTTGCGGCCATTCAGCCGCCAGCCGCCTTCGGGCAGCGGCACGGCGCGCGTGCTGACGCTGGCCAGGTCGGAGCCGGCGTTCGGCTCGCTCATGCCGATGCAGAAGAACGCCTCGCCCCGGCGGATGCGTGGCAGGTAGAAGGCGCGCTGGGCGTCGTTGCCGTAGCGCAGGATCAGCGGCCCGCTCTGCCGGTCCGCGATCCAGTGCGCGGAGACCGGCGCGCCGCAGGCCAGCAACTCCTCCACGAGCACGAAGCGCGAGAAGGCGTCGAGCCCGGCGCCGCCGTAGGCCGCAGGCAGTGTGATGCCCACCCAGCCGCGCCGCGCCAGCGCCCGGCTGAAACTGGCGTCGAACCCCATCCAGGAGCGCGCGCGCACATCGGGCGGCAGCGCCGGCAGGTGTTCGGCGAGGAAGGCCTTGACCTCGGCACGGAAGGCCGCCGCCTGTGGCGGCAGCGCCGTGAGCTGAAACGTTGTGAACAGCGCACTCACATCGAGACTCCTGTTTCAATCCAGCGTGACGCCGGAATCCTTGACGACCTTGCGCCAGCGTTCCAGCTCCTGGGCCACGTACTTGCCGTAGGCCTCCGGGCTGGTCCCGCGCGGCTCGGCGCCCTGCGCGGCCAGGCTGGCGCGTACCTCGGGCGCGGCCAGCGCCTTCAGCGTGGCGGCATTGAGCTTCTTGACGATCTCGGGCGGCGTCTTGGCCGGCACCATCATCCCCTGCCAGGCGCCCACTTCGAAGCCGGGCATCACGGTCTCGGCCACGGTCGGCACGTCAGGCAGCTGCGAGCTGCGCGTGAGGCTGGTCACCGCCAGCGCCTTCATGCGCTTGTCGCGGATGAACGGCAGCGACGAGTTGATGGTGTCCGTCATGAACTGCACCTGCCCGCCGGCGAGGTCGGTCAGGGCCGGCGCGCTGCCCTTGTAGGGTGCGTGTACCGCGTCCAGCCCGTTGGCCTGCAGGAACAGGAAGGCGGCCAGATGCGTGACGTTGCCGTTGCCGGCCGACCCGTAGGTCATCTTGCCGGGGTTGGCCTTGAGCCAGCTGACGAACTCGGCCACGGTGTTCGCGGGCACCTTCGCGTTCACCTCCAGCACCAGCGGCACCATGGCGGTCATCGCCACCGGCGCGAAGTCACGCTTCACGTCGTAGGGCAGCTTCTTGTACAGCGCGGGGCTCAGCGCGATGGACGAGGTGTTGTACAGCACCGTGTAGCCGTCGGCGGGCGCCTTGGCCACCATCTCGCCGCCGATATTGCCGTTGGCGCCGGGACGGTTGTCCACCACCACCTGCTGGCCGAGGTCCTCCGACATCTTCTTGGCAATCACGCGCGAGACGAGGTCGGTCGGCCCCCCCGGCGGGAACGGCACCACGAGCTTGATCGGATGATCGGGAAATTCCGCCGCGTGCGCCGGCATGATGGCCGGCGCGCAGACCAGCGCGGCTACGGCGCAGAGGCGTCGCAGCGTACGGTGATGCCTGGCATTTTTGCTCTGAACTGGCATGTTGTCTCCTCCTGTAAATGCATGGGGCCGCCGCCGGCGGGCTACCTGCCTGCCAGCAGGCGGCGCGCGGTATAGGTCATCACCAGCTCGTTGCGCTGGTTGAAGACCTCGATGCTCGAATCCACCACCGCGCGGCCGCTCTTCGACGTCGGGCGGATGCCGGTCACAGTCACGGTGGCGCGGATCGTGTCGCCCACCACCACCGGGCCGTGGATCTTCTGCGTCAGCTCCAGCATCGCCAGCCCGGTGCCCTGGATCATGGTCTGCAGGATGAAGCCTTCGATCAGCGCGTAGGTCAGCGCGGCCGGCACCGGGCGGCCCTGGATCGCACCACCCTCGTAGCCGGCCTCGATAAAGATGGCCTCCAGCATGCCGGTGGTGGAGATGAAGTTGACCAGGTCGGTCTCCGTCACCGTGCGGCGGAAGGTCTCGAAAACCTGCCCGACCTCGATGTCCTGCCAGTAGTAGCCCTGCCCGAGGCGTTTGGGCTGTGCTTGGGTCATGTTTGTCTCCTTGTGGATCTTGTCTGGTATGGGGTGTGTCAGCGGGGCTTGGCCGCGAACGCCGCGCCGTCGCGCGTCAGGGCGTCGATGTCCTTGGGGTCCAGCCCCGCGTCGCCGAGCACGGCGCGCGTGTGTTCGCCGAGCCGGGGCGGCAGCGCCGCACGGGCGCGTTCACCGTCGAAGCGCAC
This sequence comes from Cupriavidus sp. 2KB_3, assembly GCF_052115685.1. Classification (NCBI taxonomy): domain Bacteria; kingdom Pseudomonadati; phylum Pseudomonadota; class Betaproteobacteria; order Burkholderiales; family Burkholderiaceae; genus Cupriavidus; species Cupriavidus sp. 2KB_3. The sequence continues at coordinate 167,537 of NZ_JBFRHD010000007.1, read as the reverse complement.
CGGCGCGCCTGGAAAGCGCAGCGTGCCCATCGACGGATCGCTGACCTGCTCGAAGAAGCCGGTGGCCTGCAGGTGCGGATCATCGATCAGCTCGTCGAGGTCGTTCACGCGCGCCACGGGAATCTGCAGGCCCTCGCAGATCTCGAGCCAGTCGTCCGTGGAGCGCTCCCGCACGAGTTCGCCGGTGATTTCGTAGAGCGTTTCGATATGGCGCGTGCGCGCCGCGATGTCAGTGAAGCGCGCGTCGGCGGCCAGGTCGTCACGCCCCGCGCTGCGGAAGAAGTCGCGCCAGTGTGCATCGGTGTACGGCATCATGCAGACGTAACCGTCGGCGGTCTGGTAGGGCCGGCGCAGCGGCGCCAGCACGCGCGGATAGCCGGCGGTGCCGCGCGGCGGCTCGAAATGCTGGCCGTAGAGATGTTCAACCATATTGAAGGCCACCATCGACTCGAACATCGGCACTTCCACCATCGACCCCTTGCCACCCTGCCGCGCGCGCCCGGTAAGCGCCGCCGAGATCGACAGCGCCGCCACCAGTCCGCTGGTCTTGTCCGCCGCGATGGTCGGGAAGTAGCGCACCGTGCCGGTCTGCGCGGCCATCAGCGCGGCATTGCCGGACAGGCCCTGGATGATGTCGTCGTACGCGGGGCGCCCGCCATAGGGGCCCTCCTCCGCAAAGCCCAGCAAACTCACATAGATCAGTTGCGGATGCCGCGCCATCACGCTGGCGGGGTCCAGGTCGAGCTTGGCCAGCTTCTGCGGCCGCATGCTGTGCATGAACACGTCAGCCGTGGCCAGCAAACGGTGCAGCGCGGCCTGCGCGGCCGGCAGCTTCAGGTTCAGCACCACGCTCTTCTTGCTGCGGTTCACGCCCAGGAAGATGGCCGACATGCCGTCTTCGGTAGCGGGGCCGGTGCGACGCGTGGAATCCCCCTCGGGCGGCTCCACCTTGATGACCTCGGCGCCCAGGTCGGCCAGCCACTGGCTGGCGTACGGGCCCATCACGACCGTGGACAGGTCTACCACGCGAATGCCAGACAGCGGCAGCATGGGCGTCTCCTTATATCTTTTGGCTTTGAGCAACGAGGTTACCGCCGGCGGCACCTTTCCGTCTAATATTAGTTTTTTAGGAACCGATATCGATTGGATATCACCATGGACCTGCGTCAACTCCAGCAATTCGTCGTGCTCGCCGAGACCGGCAACTTCCACCGGGCGGCCGAGCGCCTGCATATGGCGCAGCCGCCGCTCTCGATCTCCATCCGCAAGCTGGAGGCGGATCTGGGCACGCCGCTGTTCGTGCGCACCACGCGCGGGGTGCGCCTCACCCAGGCCGGCGAGGCGGCGCTGGCGGACGCCCGGCGCGCGCTGTTCCACGCCGAACAGGCCCGCGCGGCTGCGCTCTCCGCCGCACATGGCGAGCGCGGCGCGCTGCGCGTCGGCTTCATCGGCTCCGCCACCTACGCACTGCTGCCCCGCCTGATTCCGGCCTTCCGCGCAGCGCATCCCGGCATCGAGCTGATCCTGCATGAATCCACCTCGGCCTCGATCCTGGACCGGCTCGAACGCGGCCAGGTAGATGCTGGCCTCGTACGCTTCCCGATCCTGAGCGCCGGCCCCTTCACGCTGACGCCGCTGGAGGAAGACACCTTCGTGGCCGCCGTGCCGGCCGACAGCCGCTTCGCCGCGCAGGAGTCCATCGCGCTCAAGGCGCTGGCCGACGAGCCCTTCATCATGCATCCCAGCGCCGAGGTGCCCAACCAGCAGGCCGTGGCGATGCTGCTGTGCCAGCAGGCCGGCTTTGTGCCGCGCGTGACGCAGGAGGCGGTGCAGGTGCAGACCATGGTCAGTCTGGTGGAAAGCGGACTTGGCGTGGCGCTGGTGCCCGGCGTGACGGCGCGCTACACCAATCGGCGCGTGCGCTTCCTGCGGCTGTCGAGCCCCCGGCCCACCGCGCGCATCGGCATTGCGCTGGCCACGCGCGAGGGTGCCGATGACCGCCACGTGCAGCACTTCACCACCGTGGCGCGCGGCATGATGCAGGACGGCTGAGGCCGTTCCGCAGCGCAGCACCGGTCATACAGGCCGTGCATGGCCGTAATGAAACTTGCGCCATGCGTGTCCGGTTCACGTTGTGGACCGTGGCCGCCGCCCCTTACAGTCTGGCTTGCATCCCACGTCGTCAACCTCGGGAATCCAGCCAGTGAAGAAGCTTCTGATTGCAAATCGCGGCGAGATTGCGCTGCGTGTCCAGCGCGCGGCCCAGGATGGTGGCATCGCCACGGTGGCCGTCCATGCCGCCGACGACGCCCAGTGCCGCCACCACATGCTGGCCGACGAATCGGTGGCGCTGCCAGGCAGCGGCCCGGCGGCCTACCTCGATATCGACGCGATGCTCGGCGCTGCGCGCGCCACCGGCGCCGACGCGATCCACCCCGGCTACGGCTTCCTGAGCGAGCGCGCCGACTTTGCGCAGGCGTGCGCGGATGCGGGCATCCTCTTCGTCGGCCCGACGCCCGAGCAGCTCGGGCTGTTCGGCGACAAGGGACGCGCGCTGGCGCTGGCGGCGCAGTGCGACGTGCCGGTCATGCCGGCCACGCCGGGCGGGGCCACACTCGATGCCATCACCGCGTTCTTCCACGCCCAGCACGGCAACGGGATCGTGCTGAAGGCCGTGGGCGGCGGCGGCGGGCGCGGCATGCGCATCGTGCGGGAGGCGCAGGGGCTCGCGGAAGCCTACGCGCGCTGCCGCTCCGAGGCGCGCAGCGCCTTCGGCGTGGACCAGATCTACGCGGAACGGCTGGTGGAACGCGCGCGCCATATCGAAGTACAGATCGTTGGCGATGGGCGCGACGTGGTGGCGCTGGGCGAGCGCGACTGCACGCTGCAGCGGCGCTTCCAGAAGCTGGTCGAGATCGCGCCGAGCCCGGTGCTCACGGCGGGCCTGCGCGAGCGTATCCTCCATGCCGCCACGGTGATGGCGCGCGAGGTGGGCTACCGCAGCCTTGGGACGTTCGAGTTCCTCGTGGAGACCACGGAGGCCGGCGAGCCGCGCGGCTTCGTCTTTATCGAAGCCAACCCGCGCCTCCAGGTGGAACACACGATCACCGAGCAGGTCACCGGCGTGGATCTGGTGGCGATGCAGCTTGCCCTTGCCCAGGGGCGCTCGCTGCGCGAGGCAGGGCTCGATCCACAGGCGCCGCCGGCACCGCGCGGCTTTGCCATCCAGCTGCGCATCAACGCCGAGGCCACCGACGCCCAGGGTCTCGCACGGCCCGCGCAGGGCAGGCTCGAACGTTTCGATCCGCCCAGCGGCCCGGACGTGCGCGTGGATACCCACGGCTACGCCGGCTATGCCCCGCCGCCGGGCTATGACTCGCTGCTGGCCAAGCTCATCGTCAGCGCCGCCGCGCCGCGCTTCGACGACGCGGTACGGCGTCTGCGCCGCGCGCTGGCCGAGTTCCGCATCGATGGCGTGCCGACCAATATCGACTTGTTGCGGGCGCTGGTCGCGCGCGAGGACTTCGCCACGCAGCACGTGCATACGCGTCATTTCGAGGCGATCCTGCCGGATCTGCTTGAACAGGCCCAACGCATTGCCGCCACGGCAGCCACCCGCGATGCCACCCGCGATACCAACAGCGGCCAGCCAGCCGCCATACCAGCCAGCACACTGGCCGCAGGCAGCGAAGCCGCGCCGGGCGAAGGGCTGATCGCCATCCGCGCGCCGATGAACGGCCGCGTGGTCGAGATGCGCGTCAACGAGGACGCCATCGTCCAGCCCGGCCAGACCGTGGCCATCCTCGACGCCATGAAAATGGAGCACACCATCGTCGCCGAAGCCGCTGGCCGCGTGATCGACGTGCGCCTTGGGGCCGGCGCGCAGACCACAGAGAACCAGATCCTGCTGGTGCTGGAGCCGATGGAAACCACCGGGGCGCCGCTGCACCGCACGGCAGGCGCCGACCCGCGCGCGGTGCGGCCAGACCTGCAACGCGTGTTCGACCGCGACGGCTTCCTCGCCGACGCCGCCCGCCCTGACGCCGTGGCCAAGCGCCACGCCCGTGGCCAGCGCACCGCGCGCGAGAACGTGGCGGACCTGTGCGATGCCGACAGCTTCGTCGAGTACGGCGCCTATGCGGTGGCGGCGCAGGCCAGCCGGCGCAGCGCCGAGGACCTGATCGCCAACACCCCGGCCGATGGCCTGATCACCGGCACGGGGCGTGTCAACGGCGCCCGCTTCGCGCCCGAGGCGGCCCGCTGCGCGGTGCTGGCCTACGACGCCACCGTGCTGGCCGGCACGCAGGGCAAGCGCAACCACATCAAGACCGACCGGATCCTGCAAGTCGCCGCCGATCAGAAGCTGCCCACGGTGATCTTTGCCGAAGGCGGCGGCGGCCGGCCCGGCGATGTCGATTTCCCGACCGTGGCCGGGCTCTACCAGCCCTCGTTCGCGGCGTTCGCCAGCCTGAGCGGCGAGGTGCCGGTCATCGGCATCGCGGCGGGCCGCTGCTTTGCCGGCAATGCCGCGCTGCTGGGCTGCTGCGACGTGATCGTCGCCACGCGCGATGCGAACATCGGCATGGCGGGTCCGGCGATGATCGAGGGCGGCGGGCTGGGCGTGTATCGCCCCGAGGACATCGGCCCCGCTGCCGTGCAGTACCAGAACGGCGTGGTGGACCTGCTCGTCGACGACGAGGCCGCTGCCGTGCAGGCCGCCAAACACTATCTGTCGATGTTCCAGGGCCGCACGCACGGCTGGCAGGCCCCGGACCCGCTGCTGCTGCGCGGCGTGGTACCGGAGAACCGCCTGCGCGTGTACGACACGCGGGCCGCCATGCAGGGTATTGCGGACGTGGACAGCCTGCTCGAGCTGCGCGCCGGCTACGGCACGGGCGTGCATACGGCGCTTGCGCGCATCGAGGGGCGCCCGGTCGGCATTGTCGCCAACAACCCGCGCCACCTCGGCGGCGCCATCGACGTGGACGCCGCCGACAAGGCCGCGCGCTTCATGCAACTGTGCGACACCCACGGGCTGCCGATTGTCTCGCTGATCGATACCCCCGGCTTCATGGTCGGCCCCGAGATCGAGGCGCGCGCGCAGGTGCGGCACGTGTCGCGCCTGTTCGTGCTGGGCGCCAAGCTGCGCGTGCCGTTTATGGCCGTGGTGCTGCGCAAGGGCTACGGACTCGGCGCGATGGCGATGGCGGCTGGCGGCTTCCGCGCGCCGGCCTTCACGATCTCGTGGCCCACGGGCGAGTTTGGCGGCATGGGGCTGGAGGGCGCCGTGCGGCTCGGCTTCCGCAAGGAGCTTGAAGCGCTGCCCGTAGGACCGGAACGCGATGCGCTCTACCAACAACTGGTGGCGCAGATGTACGAGCGCGGCCACGCGATCAACGCCGCCGCCGGGCTGGAGATCGATGCCGTGATCGATCCCGCCGAGACACGCCGCTGGCTGCTGGCGGGACTGGAGCCCGCCCCGCGCGACACCCCGCCGCGCCGCTACGTAGACGCCTGGTAACCCCCGGGGAAGCCCCTTTCCCCTGCGCTTGTTCGTCCAACGCCCCGGAGACACGATGGAAGAGACCGCCTTCTTTGCCGACCTGGACGCCCGCCACGCCCGCATCTGGCCGGCGGGCCTGCCCACCGCGCCGCACTACCCGCACGGCGAGATCGGCCTGGGTGACACCCTGCGCGCCTGGGCGCGCGTGCAGCCAGACCGCCCGGCGCTGGTCTACTACGGCACCACGCTCACCTATGCCGAACTCGACGACCTCAGCGAACGCTGCGCCGAGCTGCTGCGCGGTCACGGCGCCGGGCCGGGCGAGCGCGTGGCCGTGCTGCTCGGCAACTGCCCGCAGTTCCATATCGTGTTCTACGCGATCCTCAAGATCGGCGCGGTGTACGTGCCGGTCAACCCGCTGTTCAAGGAACACGAGCTGGCCTACGAACTGAACGATGCCGGCGCCACCACCGTCATCGCACTCGATTCGCTGGTGCCGATGCTGATGGCCGTGAAGGCGCAGACGCCCGTGGCCACGGTGTTCCGCACCTCGCCGGGCGAGTTCCTGCCGGCCCAACCCACGCTGCCCGTGCCGGCCGGACTGGGCGCGCCGCCCGTCGAGCACGCCGGCACCATCGACCTGATGACCGCCGTGCGCCTGTGCACGGGCAACGTGCGCGACGCGCAGGTGGACCTGGACGCCCTGGCGGCGCTCAACTACACCGGCGGCACCACCGGCATGCCCAAAGGCTGCATGCATACACAGCGGGACATGCTGTACACCGCCGCCGCCTCGCTGGCGGTGGCCAGCGGGCAGGCGGGCCGCGACCCGGCCCAGCCCTCGCCGGACGTGATGCTGAACTTCCTGCCGATGTTCTGGATCGCCGGCGAGAACCTCGGCCTGATCTACCCGATCTTCAGCGGCGCCACGCTGGTGCTGCTGGCGCGCTGGGACCCCGCGGCGGTGATGGCCGCCGTGGAGCGCTACCACGTGAACCGGACCTTCATGGTGGTGGACAGCATCGTCGAATTGCTCCAGCACCCGGACCTCCCCCGGCACGACCTGCGCACGCTGCAACACACGCGCGTGGCGTCGTTCATCCGCAAGCTCACGCCAGACCTGCGCCGCCAGTGGCTGGCGCTGACCGGCGGCATCCTGGCCGAAGGCGCCTGGGGCATGACCGAGACCCACACCAGCGACACCTTCACCACCGGCATGCAGACCGACGACATGGACCTGCACGGCCGCCCGATCTTCGTGGGCCTGCCCGTGCCCGGCACGCGCATCAAGATCTGCGATTTCGAGACCGGCGCGGTGTTGCCGGTGGGCGGGGAAGGCGAGATCGTGGTCAGCACGCCCTCGCTGTTCAAGGGCTACTGGGGCCGCCCGGAGGCCAACGCCGAGGTGTTCCGCAACGGCTGGTTCCATACCGGCGACATCGGCGCCTATGACGAGGCCGGCTATCTCCACTTCCTCGGCCGCCGCAAGGAGATGATCAAGGTGCGCGGCATGAGCGTGTTTCCGTCCGAGCTGGAAGTGCTGCTGGGCCGGCATCCGGCCGTGCTCGGCTCCGCCGTGGTGCCGCGCCCCGACCCGGAGCGCGGACAGGTGCCGGTGGCCTTCATCCGGCTGCGCCCCGAGCATGCCGCCGTCTCCGGCGACGACCTCCTTAGCTGGTGCCGGGAGCATATGGCGAGCTACAAGGTGCCGGAGATCCGCGTGGTGGCGGAGCTGCCGATGACGGCCACCGGCAAGGTCCGCAAGGTGGAATTGCAGGCGCAGCTCGAACAGAACTAACAAGATCAAGAGGAGACACCCGATGAACACGCCGCGACGCACCCTGCTCAAACTGTCCGCCGCCACGCTCGGCGGCCTGGCCCTCGGCCGCCCCGCCTGGGCGCAGCAGCCCGGCCCCGCCACCCCTGCCGGCCCGATCCGGATCGTGCTGCCCTACCCGCCCGGCGGCTCCACGGACGCCATCACGCGCTTTATCGCGGACAAGCTCGGCGCCTCGCTGAAGACCAGCGTGATCGTGGACAACCGCCCCGGCGCAGCCGGCATGATCGGCGCGGCCGCCGTGGCCTCGGCGGCGCCGGACGGGCGCACGCTGCTGTTCACCAACACCGCGCTGATCCAGAGCCCGCTGATCCAGCCGCAGCCGCTCTACAACCCGATGACCGATTTCGAGCCGCTGACGCTGGTGGCCGATGCCGCGCAGGTCTTCGTCGCCAGCGATGCCACGCCGGCCAAGACGCTGGCGGAGTACGTCGAGTACGCGCGCCAGAATCCCGGCTCGGCCTACGGCAGCCTCGGCGTGGGCTCCACCGGCCATCTGTACGGCGAGCTGCTCAAACGCAAGGCCAACCTCAACATCGTGCACGCGGCGTACAAGGGCGACACCGCCGCCATCGCCGACCTGCTCGCCAAGCAGCTGCCCGCCGGCTTTGTCTCCACGGTAATGGCCAAGACCTATGGCGACGCCGGCCGGATCAAGGTGCTCGCCACGCTGGGGCCGGCGCGCGTGCCGTCCATGCCGAACGTGCCGACCTTTACCGAAGCCGGCTTCACGGGCTTCGAGTCGATCGGCTGGATCGGCATGCTCGCCCCGGCTAAAACGCCCGCCCCGCTGGTGCAGCGGCTGTCCGCCGAGATCGCGACCATCGTCAAGTCCCCGGCCGGCGCCAGGATGCTGGCCGACAGCGGCATGCTGCCGCGTGGCACCACGGCGCCGGAGTTCGGCGCCCTGCTCAAGCGCGACCAGCAGGTGTGGCAGGCGCTGGTCAGCCAGTCGGGGATCAAGGTGGCGTCGTAGGTGGCGACCCAGGTGGAGTCGTAGCGCGGCGCCCGATATACTCCCCGGATCGTTTCGGGGAGAGCACGCGTGGATCGATTGCAGGCCATGAAGACCTTTGTCACCGTGGTGGAAAGCGGTGGCTTCACCGCGGCCGCGCGCAAGCTCGATATTTCGCTGTCGGTGGTCAGCCGCATCGTCACCGACCTCGAAGCCCACCTGGGCGTGCGGCTGCTCACGCGCACCACGCGGCTGGTGCGTCCCACGGACACCGGCGCCACCTACTACGAGAACTGCCGGCGCATCCTGGCCGAAATCGACGAGGCCGAACTGGCCACCACGGGCGCGCACCTGGCGCCGCGCGGGCAGTTGTCGATCACGGCGTCGGTGCTGTTCGGGCGCCGCTTCGTCACGCCCATCGTGGTCGAGTACCTGCGGCGCTACCCGGAGGTGGACGTCAACTGCCTGTTTATCGACCGCATCGTCAATTTCGTGGACGAGGGCATCGACGTCGGCATCCGCATTGGCGACCTGCCCGCCTCCTCGCTCCAGGCGGTGGCGGTCGGCCATGTGCGGCGCGTGGTCTGCGCGTCGCCCGCCTACCTGGCGCGGCAAGGCGTGCCGGCAAAGCCGGCGGACCTGGCGGCGCACACCGTGATCCAGACCACCGGCATCTCCACCCTGCCGGAATGGCGCTTCCTGGCCGGCGGCGAGATCACGCCCACGCGGCTCTCCCCGCGCATGGCCACCACCACCAACGATTCCGCCATCGCGGCGGCCGTGGACGGCTTCGGGCTGGCGCGCGTGCTGTCATACCAGATTGCCGATGAACTGCGCGACGGCCGCCTGCAGGTCGTGATGGCGGACTTCGAGCCGGCGCCGCTGCCGATCAACGTGATCCATCGCGAGGGCCGCCACGCGATGCACAAGGTGCGCGCCTTCCTGGACCTCGCCATCGACACCCTGCGGGCCGCGCCGTCCCTGCGCTAAGGGTAGTCCCCGGCATTCTTCGCGTTGGCGCAAGAGTGCCTTCTGGCGGCGGCGGTTTTTCGTGCGCTGGAAGGCACCTATAGTCGGAAGCATCCCCAACCAGGATCCGACATGAAACTGTACGCCTACCCCCTCTCCGGCCACTCCCACCGCGTTCGGCTGTTCCTCGGCCTGATCGGCCAGCCGGTCGATCTCATCGACGTGGACCTGCGCGCCGGTGCGCACAAGACGCCCGAATTCCTGGCCCTGAACCCGTTCGGCCAGGTGCCGGTACTGGTGGACGGCGACACCGTGCTGCCGGACTCCAACGCGATCATGGTCTATCTGGCCAAGACGCTGGACCGCACTGACTGGCTCCCCGACGCCCCCGCCGGCGCCGCCGCCGTGCAGCGCTGGCTGTCCGTGGCGGCGGGCGACCTCGCGGCCGGGCCGGCCTCGGCACGGCTGATTACGGTGTTCGGCGCGTCGCTGAACAGCGAGCAGGTCATTGCCCGGGCGCATCTGGTGCTGGGCCGCATGGACCGCGCGCTGGCCGGCCGCCAGTGGATTGCCGCCGATCAGCCGACGATTGCCGACGTGGCGCTGTACAGCTACACCGCCAGCGCGCCGGAAGGCTTTGTGGACTTGGCCGACTACGCCCACGTGCGGCAATGGCTGGCGCGCGTGGAAGCGCTGCCCGGATTCGTGCCGTTCCAGAAGACCCCCGTCGGGCTCGCCGCCTGATTGCCGCCCCCTGCCATCCACCCTACCGGAGCCCAACATGGCCCCCCACGCCGCCCTCCTCCCCGATCTGCCCTGGCACACCGGCGAACGCCTGCTCCAGGCGCGCGCCGGCGTGCAGGCGCGCATGGCCGAGATCGGCCCGCGCGTGGTGCGGGACTACATGCATGACCAGCACCGCGACTTCTTCGCCCAGCTGCCGCTGGTCGTGCTCGGCGCGGTGGCGCCGGATGGGCGGGTCTGGGCCACGCTGCGCGCCGGGGCGCCCGGCTTCCTGCACTCGCCGACCCCCCGCGTGCTGGACGTGGCGGTGGCGCGCGAGCCCGCCGACCCGGCCGACGCCGGCATGGATGACGGCAACGCCCTCGGCCTGCTCGGCATCGACCCCATGACGCGGCGCCGCAACCGCATGAACGGCCGGGTGGAGCGCACCGGGCCGGACGGCTTCCGGCTGGCCGTGGGCCAGAGCTTCGGCAACTGCCCGCAGTACATCCAGCAGCGCGCCTTCGATTTCACGCGCGAGCCGGGCGTCGCGGCCGACCAGCCGCCGCAGGTCCTGCCCGCCCTGGACGAGCGGGCGCGCGCGCTGATCGCCGGCGCAGATACCTTCTTCGTGGCGTCCTACGTGGATCTGGCCGATGGCAGCCGGCAGGTGGATGTGTCGCACCGGGGCGGGCCGCGCGGCTTCGTGCGGCTCGATGCGGACGGCGGGCTGACGATTCCTGACTTCTCGGGCAACCGCTTCTTCAATACGCTCGGGAACCTGGCCGCCAACCCGATCGCCGGGCTGGCCTTCGTGGACTACGCCACGGGCAACCTGCTCCAGCTCTCGGGCCGGGCCGAGGTGCTGACCGACACCCCGGAGATCGCCCTACACCCGGGTTGGGAGGGCGCCGAGCGCCTCTGGCGCGTGATACCGGACCGCGTGATCTGGCGCGAGGCGGCGCTGCCGCTGGTCTGGCACGCCCCGGACGCTTTGCCCCGGTCATAGCGCTGTGACACAATCGCGCGACGCCTGGCCCCGGAGTCCGCGATCATGTCCCTGGAAGCGCTGCAAAACATCAATCCGCAATCGCTGCTCGATACCGCGATCAGCCTCGCCGCCGCGTTCGTGCTCGGCGGCATGATCGGCTACGAGCGGCAGTACCGCCAGCGTACGGCCGGGCTGCGCACCAACGTGCTGGTGGCCGTGGGCGCGGCGATCTTCGTGGATATGGCCAACCACCTTGCCGGCCACGATGGGGCGGTGCGCGTGGTGGCCTACGTGGTGTCCGGCATCGGTTTCCTGGGCGCCGGCGTGATCATGCGCGAGGAAGGCAATGTGCGTGGCCTGAACACGGCGGCCACGCTGTGGGGGTCGGCGGCGGTCGGCGCGTGCGCCGGGGCGGACCTGATCATGGAGGCGGCTATCGGCGCGCTGTTCGTGCTGGCCGCCAACACGCTGCTGCGGCCCGTGGTGGACCGCATCAACCGCCAACCCATCGACACGCCCGCCGTGGAAGTCACCCACACCGTGCACGTGATTACCGCGCGCGAGCACCAGAAGCTCGCCATGCGGCTGCTGGAGGAAGCGCTGGAAGCGGCCGCCTACCCCACCCGCGACCTGGAGGTGCGGGCGTTCGGCGAACAGGATGTGGAGATCGAAGCGGTGCTGGCGGCTGCGTCGGTGGATGGCGACGCGCTCGACGCGATGGTCGCCAGGCTGGGCGCGACGAGCGTGGTCAGCCAGGCCTTCTGGAGCGCCAGCACCACCGAGTAGCGGTGCCGGCCCCGGGGTTCGGCTGGCTCAGCGGCTGGCTCAGCGGCTGGCTCAGCGGCTGGCCGGGGCCAGTGCCGCCACCGCAGGCAGGACCATCTGGCCGAGCACCCGCAGCACGGTGATCTGGTCGCCGGTCCAGCTTTCCACGGCGGTCAGGTAGTTGAAGGTGCCGATCACCCGCCCACCCTCGCAGAGCGGCACGTTGACCACGCCATTCAGGCCCAGCCCACGGATCACGGCGATGTCGTCGAAGACGGCGGCCAGCGCCGCGTCGCCCTCGCCGACGAAGACCTCGCCGCGCACCAGCAACTGGCGCGTCCACGCGGTGTCGCCCTTGACCTTCTTGCCGCCCACCGGGTAGGCGGCCGGGTCGGACGACCACAGCCGCCCGATCTCGCCGGTCTCGGCCTGCCACGTGTTGATCGTCAGCAGGCCGGGGCCGAGCAGGTCCAGCGTGGCCTGCCCCACCGCATCCAGCACGGCCACCGGTGTCGCCGCGTGGCGCAACTGGTCGCACAGCGTGTTGAGCCGCGCCAGATTGGCTAGATTGACCATCGCAACCATCGACCCTTACTCCGCCTTGATGCCGAGCTCGCGGATCAGCTTGCCGTAGCGGTCAGCGTCGCGGCGCAGGATCTTGCCGAACGCCTGCGGCGTGGACGTGGTGGTTTCCACGCCGATGCTGTCCATCTTGGCCTTCACTTCGGGCAGCGTCATGATCCGGTTGATCTCGCTGTTCAGGCGCGTCACCAGCTCGGCCGGCATGTTCTTCGGGCCGAAGGCGCCGTACCACACGGACAGCTCATAGCCGGGCAGGGTCTCGCCCACCGTGGGTACGTCCGGCAGCAGCGGCGAGCGCTTGGCTTCGGTCACCGCCAGCAGGCGCAGCTTGCCGGCCTTCACGTGCGGCAGCGTCTGGGTGCCGGCGGAGAACAGCAGTTGCGTCTGGCCCGCCACCAGGTCCACCACGGCCGGGGCGCCGCCCTTGTACGGTACGTGGAGCATGTCCACGCCGGCCATCTTGGCGAACAGCACCGCGCTCAGGTGGTTGGTGGAGCCGGAGCCGGCGCTGGCATAGGCCAGCTTGCCCGGATTGGCCTTGGCGTAGGCAATCAGCTCCTTGACGTTCTTCGCCGGCACCGACGGATGCACCACCATGGTGTTCGTCACGTAGGCCAGCAGCCCCAGCGGGGTGAAGTCCTCCACGCCCTTGAACGGCATGTTGGGCATCAGCGCGGGGTTCATCGCGTGGGTGCTCATGGAACCGATCAGCAGCGTGTAGCCGTCCGGCTGGGCGCGCGCCACCGTGGCCGAGCCGATATTGCCCGAGGCGCCGGGGCGGTTGTCGACGATGACCGGCTGGCCGAGCGACTTGGTCAGGTGTTCGGACAGCACGCGCGCCAGGATGTCCGTGGAGCCGCCGGCGGCCCAGGGCACGATCAGCGTGATCGGTTTGGTCGGATAGGCATCGGCGGCGCCAGCCCCCGAGATGGCGGCGAACGACAATGCCAGCGCGGCGGCACCGCGCAGCAGGTTCTTGACTACGGACCTCATGACTGCAACTCCCTCTGTCTTCGTGCGGACCGCCCCGTGCGGGCCGACTGTTTGTGCGATACCGCTACCGCGATACCCCCCATGCCTGCCGCCCCGTCAGCGGCCCACGGCATAGCCTTGCATCCCACGCGCATTGGCGCCCGCGCGCAGCACCAGCCGGCCCTGGGCATCGCGCTCGCGCGAGCAGGCCGACATGCGGCCCTCGGACCAGTCGTCGCCCACGCGCACCTCGTGCCCGCGCGCGCGCAGCGCCTCCAGCGTGGCCGCCGGAAAGCGCGACTCGATGCTGATGCGGTTGAGCACGGTCTGGCGCGGCCAGAACGAACCCGGGAAATGATCGATATGCCAGGCCGGCGCGTCGATGGCCTCCTGGAGGTTCATGCCATGCACGGCATGACGCAGGAAGAATGCCAGGGACCACTGGTCCTGCTGGTCGCCGCCGGGCGTGCCGAAGACCATGTACGGCTCGCCGTCGCGCAGCGCCATCGACGGCGACAGCGTGGTGCACGGGCGCTTGCCCGGTGCCAGCGTGTTCGGCAGGCCCGGCTCGAGCCAGGTCATCTGCAGGCGGGTGTTCAGCGCGAAGCCGAGCGACGGAATCGTCGGGCTCGACGACAGCCAGCCGCCGGACGGCGTGGCCGCCACCATGTTGCCGTGGCGGTCGATCACGTCGATATGGCAGGTATCGCCCACGAACAGCTCGCGCTCGGCCCATTCGGTCACGGGCGGCAGCGCGGCGAAGGTGGGCTCGCCCACGCCGAAGCGCACATCGGCGGTGGCCAGCGTGCGCGTGGCCACGTCGAGGTCCGGCATGCGCGGCGCCTGGCCGTTCAGCGTGCCCGCCGTCATGGTCAGCGCGGCCTGCTCGCCGATGCCCGCCGCGCGCGCGGCCAGGTAGTGCGGATCGAGCAGCGCGCAGAGCTGGCTTTCCGTAAAGCGCGGGTCGCCGTACCAGGCGGTGCGGTCGGCCATCGCCAGCTTGGCGGCCTCGGCAATCTTGTGGACGAATTCGGGGGACGTGGGCGCGTGGGCCTCCAGCCCGGCGTGGCGCAGCATGCCGAGCTGCTGCAGGAACATCGGCCCCTGGCTCCAGATATCGCACTTGGCCACGGTGTAGCGGCCGAAGTCCAGCGTCACCGGGGCCTCCACCGTGGGCGCCCACTGGGCGAGGTCGTCGTAACGCAGCAGGCCGGTGTGCTTCTCGCCGGTGGTGTCGCGCACCGGGGTGTCGCGGCAGTAGGCGTCGATCGCCTCGGCCACGAAGCCGCGGTACCAGCAATCCATGGCGGCGTCGATCTGGCCCGTGCGGGAGTCGCTCCTGGACTGGGCGGTCTCGACGATACGCGTATAGGTATCGGCCAGTACCGGCAACCGATGGAGCGCGCCGGGGCGCGGCACCTTGCCGTCGGGCAGCCAGGTGTCGGCAGAGCTGTGCCATTCGTCGCGGAACAGCGCCTGCACGGCCAGGATGGCCTGCGAGATGCGCGGCACCAGCGGGAAGCCATCGCGCGCATAGCCGATGGCAGGCGCGAGCACGTCCGCCAGCGACCACGTGCCGTGGTCGCGCAGCATGGTCAGCCACGCGCCGAACGCGCCGGGCACGGTGGCGGGCATCAGGCCGATGCCGGGCATCAGTTCCATGCCCTGGGCGCGCAGCGCCTCCGGGTCCGCCAGCGCGGGCGCCGGGCCCTGGCCGCAGACTGACCGCATCGCGCGTGTCTTTTCATCCCAATAGAGGATCGGCACTTCGCCGCCCGGGCCGTTCAGGTGCGGTTCCACCACCTGGAGCACGAAGCCGCCGGCGACGGCTGCGTCGTAGGCATTGCCGCCGCGCTCGAGCACGCCCATCGCGGTCTGCGTGGCAAGCCAGTGGGTGGAAGCGGCAACGCCGAAGGTGCCAACGATTTCCGGACGGGTGGTGAACATGGCGTAATGACTGGTATCGAATGCATTTGAGTATAGGAGTCCGGAATAACTGCAAACGGCGAAAAAATTATTGTTGCATTACCATTTGGTTATATCGCTCCTTCACCCACCATGCCGATTTCGTCCGACAAGCTGCTTCATAACGTGGTCTCGCGCCTGCGCCTGCGGCATCTGCCGCTGCTGCTGGCGCTCGAGCGCCAACGTTCCGTCTCGCGCGTGGCCGCCGAACTCAATCTCTCCCAGCCGGCCGTGACCAAGGCGCTGCGCGAGATCGAGGACATTTTCCTGACCCCGCTGTTCACCCGCACGCGCCAGGGCCTGGAGCCGACACCCACCGGCGTGGCCGTGCTGGCCCATGCACGCACGGCGCTGGCCGATGCAGAGGCGCTGGGGCGCGAGCTGACGGTGATCGAAGCCGGCCTGCGCGGGCGGCTGCGGATCGGCGTGATTCCCTACGTGGCGCGCGGCGTGCTCGATGCCGCGCTGGACTTCGGCCTGCGCCACACGCCGCGTATCTCGATGCTGGTGCGGGAAGGGACCACCGATGAACTGGTCAACGCGCTGCGCCAGCACGAACTCGATTGCGTGATCGCGCGCTCGTTCTACCTGGCCGGCGAGGACATCGCCCAGCAGCCGCTGTACCGGGAGGAGCCGGTTCTGGTAGTGCCGGCGGACGCCGCCGCCCGGCTCTCCCGTGCCGGACTGGACTGGAAGCGGCTGGCGGAACGGGACTGGATCCTGCCGCCCCCGCATACGCCGGTGCGCCGCACGATTAATACGATGTTCGCGGTGGCCGGCGTGGCCCCGCCGCTGCCCACGGTGGAGACCTACTCGATCAAGCCGATGGCCACCCTGCTGCGCCGCCAGCCGGACGCCATCACCATCGTGCCGCGCTCGGTGGCGGCCGAACTGGTGGAACTGGGCGGCGCCGCCACCCTGCCCTTTGCGCTGAGCTGGGACTTGCCGCCCGTCGGCATCATGTGGCGGCGGGGGCTGGAAGACAACGAACTGATGACGTCGCTGGTGGAGGCACTGAGAGAAGCGGCCAAATAATCACTTAACTTGGAGTGCGTGCCCTCCGTGCGTGGGGACGACAATGTCTCATACATTCATGGACAATGTGCCTGTCGTGATTGACCCCTCGACATTTGTACCCGCACCCGCGACGGCTTCGTCGCGGGATTTTTTTTGGGTTATCGCCAATCTGCAGACCCAAGCATCTTCCGCATCAAGGCGTTTTCCAGCGTCACACCCCGACAGACTGGAAAGTTTCGCTCGACCACATGAAAGCCGTGACGAGCGAAAAAAGGCTCGGCAGTTTTGCTGACGTTTGACGTGAGTGCCGTCACCCCTAGACTCATGGCCTCCTCGTGAATACGCGCCATCAGCAGGTTTCCTATTCCCCGCCGCGCATGGAAACCCGATACATAGAAATGATCGATATATCCGTCGGGCTGAATGTCGGCATAACCGGCGATCTCATTGTCGATCTCGACGACGAAGGGCCGGATTTTTTGAACCCGCGCCGCCCATAAATCCATGTCAAAGTCCGCCGGCGCCCATGCCGCGATTTGCTCGGGGGAGTAATCCCTGGCGGCGATCTGGTGGATGGCGGTGAAATAGACGCGGAACAATGCCGCTTCGTCGCCTGGTGCGAACCGACGAATGTTCACGGAATCCTCTCAGGAAGACAGCGGCAAGCCCGCGTCCGTTGCGGCGTCCTTGGGCCCTTGGCGCCGTAGCACGACATGCGTGGCCTTCTCCGACGCTACGGATTGAACGCATGCGTATCCCAGCGCCCGCAAGTCGATCCCTCCGAACAGCGATTCTCCCCGCCCGAGCAAGACCGGCGCGATCGCAATGTGCAGTTCGTCAATGAGGCCCTCGCGAAGATACTGCCGGATTGTGTCCGCCCCACCGCCGATCCGCACGTCCAATCCGCCAGCGGCCTCGCGGGCACGGCGGAGCGCCTCGTGAATGCCTCCGGTTACGAAGTGGAACGTCGTGCCGCCCTCCATCTCGATGGAAGGACGAGGATGATGGGTCAAGACGAAGGCTGGCACGTGATACGGCGGATTATCTCCCCACCAGCCTTTCCAGTTTGCGTCCGGCCAGTCCCCGCGAATGGGTCCGAACATGTTCCGGCCAAGAATCCACGCCCCGACATTCTGAAAGCCACGGGCAGCGAAATCGTCGTCCACCCCGGCCGTACCGCCGTCCTTGCCGAACAAGGTCTGCTGGAAGGTGCGTGTTGGAAATAGCCAGTGGTGCAGATCCGTCCCGCCAACGCCGAGCGGATTGTTGATGTCCTGATCCGGACCTGCTCCGAATCCGTCGAGCGAGATAGTGAAGCCCTCAACGCGAACGCGTGCCATTGTTTTCCTCCGTGTAAACGCCTGACAGGCAATCAAGGGTGTAGCATACGCCACTTTCTTAGGGTTCCCCATTTTCCGCTGCTAGGATAATTCGAGTTCGCACCACGTCAAGGCAGAGACCGATGTCCAGCGCCCGTTGTCATTGGTTGACGCCCTTCGCCGCAGGACTCCTGTGGCTGGCACCCCTTGCCGCACATGGCCAGGAGGTGCTGCTGCTCGGCGGCTTCTACACCAACCCGCCAATCCAGGCCGACGACGACCGTAGCTACGCCTATGCCTACGTCTATCAGCAAAACCTGACGGAGCACTGGTACGCCAGCTATACCTACCTGAACGAGGGCCATATCACCGGCCATCACCGCGACGGCCACAGTGCCCAGCTCTGGTGGCGCTACCTCGCGCTGGACAGGCGGCTGGCGCTCTCGCTGGGCGCCGGCCCTTATCTCTATTTCGACACCACCAGCCACCAGCCCGATGGCAGCTACGAAAACCAGCATGGCGTCGGGGTGTTGGCCAGCGCGGCGGCCACCTGGTACGTCGGCGGCCCCTGGATGTTGCAGGTACGCTTTAACCGGACGTGGCAGACCTCGGGCTTCCAGTCCAACACGCTCCTCCTTGGCGTGGGCTATCAGCTCGGCCGCGACCACCTGCCAGGGCCCGTCGTGGGATCGGCTTCCCGCGGCAAAGACGCCACGCCCAACGAACTGAACGTCCTGCTGGGTGGCGTCGTCGTCAACGACTTCGATTCGGACATGGTCTTTGGCGGTGCGCTCGAATATCGGCGCCAGCTTTGGCGCTACGTGGAAGGGACGGTCAGCTACCTCGACGAAGGCAGCGCCAACTCAGTCCGGCGCCGGGGCGTGGCATCGCAGGCCTGGGTATCCGGGGCCTTCCTGGGAGACCGGCTGACGCTGGGTTTCGGTGCCGGGCCTTACTACGCGACCAGCCTGCATGTCAGCGGCCCCGGCGCGGACCCCTCGCCGTCCCGTTGGGCCGGCCTGTTGACGCTGTCCACGAGCTACCGGCTCGGCGATCACTGGCTGGCACGCCTGTCATGGAACCGCACCCTGACCGGATACAACCGCGATACGGACATGCTCCTCGCCGGGCTCGGCTACCGCTTCTGACGGCTTCTTATGGTTTCTGACTGTTCCTGACGGCTTCTGACGGCGGCTGACCAGCCCAACCATCATATTGAACTTGCCACCTCGGCGACCAGGGTCCGCAGCCAGATGTGCGCCGGGTCCTGCCGATAGCGCACGTGCCATGCCATGTGCAGCGGAAAGGTTCCGAGGTCGACCGGCGCGGGCACTACTTTCAGGCGCGGGTCGTGGGCCAGGCGTCGGCAAATTAGTTGGGGGAGCGTAGCGCAGTAGTCGGTGGCCGCGACAATCTCGGAGATGGTCGCGAAGTGCGTGACCGACACCACCACTTCACGCTTGAGCCCCTGACGGTCCAGGGCCTGGAAGAGGCCGGCGCGCAGGCGGCCCGGGGGCAGCACATTGACGTGCTTCAATCGCTCGTATTGTGTCTTCGTGATCCGGCTGTCGATCGTCGGATGATCGACGCGCACCACGCAGGCCAGGCCATCGTCCGCAATGTGTTGCACGATGAGGTTGTCTGGCGCGTCGCTGATCCGGCCCAGCACCAGCGCGGTGGTGCCTGAGGTCACGCCAGTCTCGGCGAGGTCGGTGCCGAAGGGCAGCGTGCGCAGCCGGATGCCTGGCGCGAGCGCGCTCAGCCGGGCGACCAGCGCGGGCACCAGCACAAACTCCACGTAGCTGTTCGGCGCAATCGTGACGACCTCATCGGCGCGCGACGGGTCGAAGTCCCGCTGCCCCAGCACCACCGTGTCCATCGCAGCCAGCGCCTGGGTCAGCGCGGGTGCGAGTTGCTCGGCCTTCGCGGTGGGCCGCATGCCATAGCGCTCACGGATGAACAGCGGGTCCTGCAGCACGATGCGCAGGCGCGACAGCGCGTTGGAAAGCGCCGCTTGCGTCATGCCCAGGCGGTCGGCGGCGCGGGTCACGCTGCGCTCCTCCATCAGCGCCACGAAGATCGGCAACAGGTTCAGGTCGTACCGCATCCGTACATATATCGTCGTCAATAAAACTGGATTATAGAAAATAAATTGGATGAATGATTATCCGCCGCCCATTATTCGCTCATCAAACCACCGAACGGAGATCACCATGTCCCTCAAGAACCTCATCCCCGGCCACCTGGGCTTCGGCACCGCACCGCTGGGCAACATGTTCCGCGCCATTCCCGAAGCCGAGGCGCAGGCGACCGTCGATGCCGCCTGGCAGGACGGCATCCGCTTCTTCGACACCGCGCCGTTCTACGGCGCCGGCCTGGCGGAAGCGCGCCTGGGCGATGCGCTGGCCGGCCGAGACCGCGACAGCGTCGTGCTGGCCACCAAGGTCGGGCGCCTGGTCCTGGACGAGGTGGAGGACGTCACCGCCCGTGACCTGGGCGAGAAGGGCGACGTGTTCCGGCACGGCCGCGCCAATCGGATCGTCAACGACTACTCCGAGTCCGCAACGCTGCGCTCGATCGAGGACAGCCTGCAGCGCCTGAAGACCGACCGGCTCGACATCGTGTGGGTGCACGACGTTGCGCAGGACTTCTACGGTGACGAGTGGCTCGGCGTGTTCGAGACCGCACGCAAGGGGGCCTTCAAGGCGCTGGACCGGCTGCGTGACGAAGGCGTGATCCGCGCCTGGGGACTGGGCGTGAACCGGGTCGAGCCCATCGAACTGCTGCTCGACCTGCAGGGCCCCCGGCCGGATGGCTTCCTGCTCGCCGGCCGTTACACGCTGCTGGACCATTCACGGGCCCTGCAGCGGGTGATGCCGCAGGTGGCCGCCCGCGGGCTGGGTATCGTGGTCGGCGGACCCTACAGCTCCGGCGCGCTGGTCGGCGGCCCCAATTTCGAGTACGCCCCGGCGACGCCGGCGATCCTGGACCGGGTGCAGGCGATCAAGGCAATCGCCGATCGCCACGGCGTGACCATGAAGGCCGCGGGCCTGCAGTTTTCGCTGGCTCATCCGGCCGTGGCAGCCGTGATCCCCGGCGCCAGCCGGCCGGAACGCATCGGCGAAGACCGCGCCGCTTTGGCGGCGCAGGTGCCGGCCGACTTCTGGCGCGAACTGCGCCAGGCCGGACTGGTGCATCCGGATGCACCGCTGCCGCATGGCGCCTGAAACCCTGTCTTGAACCACCGCCCAGGAGAACCGTCATGCACAACCAAGCCTACGAACCCCAGTGCAACTCGACGAAGACGCACTGCACCGACGCCCGCCAGATCAGCCGCAGGACCTTGACGCTGCTGGCACTGGCACTCGGCACCTTCTCGATCGGTACGTCCGAATTCGCCAGCATGGGCCTGCTCCAGCAGTTTGCCGCGGGCCTGGAACTCGACCTGACCACCGCCACGCACGCCATCGAGGCCTATGCCCTGGGCGTGGTGCTGGGCGGGCCCGCCGTCACGATCCTGGCCGCCAAGCTGAACCGCAAGCACCTGTTGCTGGCCTTGATGGGGGTCTTCGTGCTGGGCAATGTGCTGTCGTCGGTGGCAACCGGTCTGGTCAGCTTCACGCTGGCGCGCTTCCTGAGCGGCATTCCGCAAGGGGCCTACTTCGGCGCCGGCGCCGTGGTGGCCTCCTACATCGTCGGGCCGGGTCACGGTGGGCGGGCCTTTGCGCTGGTGATGACGGGCCTGACCGTCGCCACCATCGTAGGGTCGCCGCTGGCCACGCTGATGGGCCAGACCCTTGGCTGGCGCAATGCCTATCTGGCCGTGTCGGCACTGGGCCTGTTGTCCCTGGCGGCGCTATGGGCCTGGGTGCCGCGCTCCAGCGCGCTGCGCGGCGGGCCGGTGCTGCAGGAGCTTCGGGCCCTGAACCGCCCGGCCGTCTGGGCGATGGTGGCCGTGGCCGCCCTGGGCGTCGCCAGCATCTTCGCCGTCTACACCTTTATTGGCCCTCTCGTCACCGACGGCGCCCGGCTCGGCGAGCACTGGATTCCGATTGCGCTGGCCCTCTTCGGCGTCGGCATGACGGCGGGCAACGTCCTCGGCGGCTGGCTGGCCGACCGTCATCCCACGCAGGGCGTGGCAGCCGGCTTCGGCAGCGCGCTGGTCGCCATGGCGCTGCTGGCGATGGGCGGCCAGAACGCCGGTGTCCTGATGGCGGGCCTGTTTGCGGTGGGCGCGACGATGATGGTGGCGATCCCGACCATCCAGGTCCGGCTCACCCAGGCCGCTCCGGATGCGCCGACGCTGATGGGCGCAATGAACCTGGCGGCCCTCAACGTGGCCAACGCCATTGGCGCGTGGACGGGCGGGCAGGCCATCGCGCAGGGCCACGGGCTGCTGTCAGCCGTGTGGGCCGGCTTTGCGCTGACGCTGGCCGGTCTGATGTTGTTCCTGCGGATTTCCCGCAAGCAATCTCACCACACGATTGACGCCACTACGCAGGCCGTATCGTAAAAATAAAATCCACTTCTATCGACGCGCCTTTTGGCAATTGCAGTACACCAACAGACGAGCGAGTGTGTATGCCGACGTCGCCAAGCACCGAATACAGGACGTCGGATGCGCCGTCGGCCACTTCGCTTTGCATCGTGAAGTCTGGCGCGCTTCGCACAAATACGGTGATGCGCGGCACCGCCTGTATGGCGTCGAGCGTTCCGCAGCTTTTTTTGATGAGGGACAGGGCACGCAGCGTCGAAGTCCCTGCCGCACGGCGCGCCTCGTCGAGCGAAATGGATTCGCCCACGACGCCAACGAAGCGCACCGTTTCTCCAACTCGCGGGATTTGGCCAGCAATGTAGGCTACGTTGCCATCAACCAAAACAGGCGTGTACTTTCCACCGATCTTGATTTCCTCGTCCGGATCAAATCCGAATTCCGCCGCGATCTGCCGCAGCTTGTCATCTCTTGTCATAGGCACCTTCACCGACGCTGTCGAAAGGGTAAAGCGTAATCGATTGCGCTGCGTTTGTCTGAGACGACGCTTGGTCCCCCCTCAGCGCTTACACTTGGCGCCTCCGGCACAACCAACGCAAAGATCATGAAAAAAGCGGGAAGAATCAAATCCTGGCATGCCGATAAAGGCTATGGATTTATCGACATTCACGCGGACCTCAAGGACGTGTTCTTCCATGTCAGCGCATTGCAGACTCGCTCAGGACAACCGAAGCCCGGTGACCGCGTGAGCTTCGAGCTCGCCAGGGGAAAGGATGGCCGGATGCAGGCGCTCAACGTCGCGATAGCCGGCGCACCGAAGTCCGGCGGCGGCGGGGCGAACTGGTTGCCGGCGCTCATCGGTCTGGCGGCGCTGGCAATTATTGTCGTTGGTGCGCTCCGTGGTGATCTCCCTCGGCAGGCCGGCATCGTCAGTGTTCTGGCCAGCGTCATCGCCTTCCTCGCGTACGCTGACGACAAGGCACGGGCAAATCGAAAGGCGTGGCGCATTCCTGAGGCCAATTTGCATCTGATTGCACTCTGCGGCGGATGGCCCGGCGCGCTCGCCGCCCAGCACCTCCTTCGGCACAAAAACCGGAAGCAGGCGTTTCAGGTTGTCTTCTGGGGCACCGTCGCCCTGAACATTGGCGCGCTGGTGCTGTGGAAGACGATTATTGCCAATTGAGTGACAGCTCCGCGGCAGCCTATCTACCCTCCGCACCCTCCCCAAACCCCAACCAAACCACATGCCCGCGCACGTCCTCGGGCCATCCGGCGATCAATTCCCCCAAACGCCCCCGCTCATCCGCAAACAGCGCCCGTGCCGCCTCCTCAAAACCCGGAAGATCGCCGGCCATTGCCGACATGAAGTGATACGCCCGCTCCCGTGCCGCGCGGCGATTGTCGCCATGCGCATTCGCGCGGCGTGCCTCTTCCACGAGCTTTCGCAGCGCCACGGATGCCCCGCCTGGCTGCTGGGCGAGCCAGTCCCAGTGGCGCGGCAACAGCGTGACCTCGCGCGCCACGACGCCGAGTTTCGGGCGGCCCCTGCCGCGCGGCGTGTCCGGGGTGTCGTCCTGATCGGCGGCGGCATCCCCGCCCTCCGGCTGGAACCGGGCGACGATCTCCGCATCGCTGCCGCGTGTGTCGATGTCGATGGTGCCCCCGGTGGCGTTGTCGAAGACCAGCACCGGGCCGCTGGCTTTCCCTTCCATTGCGCGCCTGACCGCCAGTGCGACCACGCCGAGCGGGCCGGAGGCGAGGCGTCGATGGCCCTCGAAGGCGATATGGGATGGGAGGATTTCAGTTGGGTTCATGGTTTGCCCCTTGGTGATGGCCACAATTTATACCCGGATAAAATTAAAGTCAATATTACCCGGGTATAAATTTGCTGCACCCCGCCATGGAATAACCGCCGGGTGTCCTGCGTTTACCGGGCATGTGGCCTCGCGTGAGGCCGCCGCCCTTCGCGAGGAGCCCCGTGCCCAGTCATCCACGATCACCAAGACCCACCCTCCGGTTTCTCCTGCCGCTATTGGCCGCCCTTGCGCTGCCCGCCGTCGCGGCGCCGCCCGCCGGCCCTGACAGCGCCGCATTCCTGGCGGAGAGCGATGCCGCCATGACGAAGATGATGGACGACATGGCGGTCAAGCCCAGCGGCAACGTCGACGAGGATTTCGTCGCGATGATGATTCCCCACCATCAGGGCGCCATCGACATGGCCATGGCCGAACTGCGCCACGGCAAGAACGAGCAGCTCCGGCGCATTGCACAGGAAATCATCGTCGACCAGTTGCAGGAGATTGCCGCGATGCGGCTGGCGCTGGGGCAGCCCCTCCCGCCTTCCACGCCGGCGCCTACCCGCCCCGATCCGGTCCAACCAACGACCCAACCGGCGACCCAACCGGCGACCCAACCGACTCCCCCCAGCCATTCCGCTCACGCGCACTAAATCGCCCCGACCATGACAAGACACGCCCTCAGGAACACCCTCTCCCTCATGCTGCTGCTCGGCGCGGCCGGCGCGGCCCTGGCCGGTCAGGCGCCAGGGTCTTCGGCGGCGCCAGACGTGCCCATCAGCCACCGGGACCGCCTCTACGCCGCAGAGCAGTTCTCGAATACGGTTTCCGTGACGGACCCGGCGGACAACCGGCTGCTGGGCGTCATCCGCCTGGGCGACCCCGCGCCCGGCAACTTCAGCCCGCTGTATCGCGGCCAGGTGCTGGTGCACGGGATGGGCTTCTCGCCGGATCACCGCACGCTGGCCATTGTGTCGATCGGGTCGAACTCGGTGTCGTTCATCGACACCGCCACCAATGCCGTCAAGCACGTCACCTATGTGGGACGGTCTCCGCACGAGGCGTTCTACACGCCGGACGGCAAGGAGGTCTGGGTCACCGTGCGCGGTGAGAACTACATCGCCGTGATCGACGCCGCCACGTTCCAGGAAAAGACCCGCATCACCGTGGCCGACGGCCCGGGCATGCAGATCTTCTCGCCCGATGGCAAGTACGGCTACATCTGCTCGTCGTTCAACCCGGAGACGGCAGTGGTCAGCGTGGCCGACCACCAGATCGTGGGACGCGTGAAGCAGGAGAGCCCGTTCTGCCCGAACATCGCCGCCACGCCTGACGGCAAGCAGGTCTGGTTCACGCTCAAGGACATCGGCAAGGCCCAGGTGTTCGAGGCCCGCCCGCCCTTCCGCCTGATCAAGACGCTGGAGACTGGCCCGATCACCAACCACGTCAACTTCGCCCACACGGCGGCGGGCGAGTTCGCCTACATCACGGTGGGCGGGCTGAATCAGGTCAAGGTGTTCCGGACCGACGACTTCTCCCAGGTGGCCACGATTCCGGTGGGGAGCCTGCCGCACGGCATCTGGCCCTCGGGCGATGGCACCCGGATCTACGTGGGGCTGGAGAACGCCGACCAGCTGACCGCCATCGACACCGCCACCAACCAGGTGGTGGCCAACGTGCCGGTCGGGCAGGCGCCGCAGGCCATCGCCTATGTGCCGAACGCCGTGCCCGAAGGCGACGGCACGCAGGGGCTCCAGCCCCTGGGGGTAGCCGGGCAGACCACGCAGCTGAAGCTGCATGGCGTCGTGAACGGCAAGCCGGTGGCCACCGACCATGCGCCGACCAGCGTCACGCTGTTCGACCAGGGGCTGCTCCAGGTCCTGCAGGCATCGGCCACCGGGCTGCAACCGAAGCATGCCTATGTGCTGGCGCTCGCCAGCCGCGCGGACGGCGGCGGCCCGCTGGAGCCGCTCGCCGCCTTCATGACAAATCCGGCCGGCTCGGCCATCGTCAACGCGATTGGCCCGATCCGGCAGGTGGTGCGGGACGATGCCGGGGCCGGCGCGCGCCGCTATCTCGTGATCGCCCCGTCGGAAAATGGCAAACCCGGGGCGCCTGTGCAGGTGCAGGCACTGTAGGCGGGCAGAGGGGCAGGGAACGCGTGGCACGGATGATACAAATGGCACGACATTTGCGTATTACCCAGCAAATGCGTAGTACCCATCCCGGCCGCGCCCCACATTCCCAGCACAATGCCCCTTTCCGCCTCAACCCTCGTCCTTCGGGCCAAGCAGCTCGAGATCGAGGCCGTTCGCCTGATGGCAAGCCGCGTGGAGCTGGCCGACCTGATCGGCCAGCTGATCCACGCCTTGCAGCGTGAACGGGGGGCCAGCAGCATCTTCCTGGCCTCGGGTGGGCAACGGCTGGCGCAGGAGCGCCAGACGGCGATGGGCGAAGCGGTCCACATCGCGTCCCGGCTGGACGAGCGCTTTGCCAGCCAGCTGGAAGCGGGCCAGACGGGGCAGACAGGGCAGACGGGCACGGCGTCGATGGTGTCGTTGATGGCCTGGGTGCAGCTCGACCTGGCCACGCTGCCGGCGCTGCGCCACTCCATCGATCAATGCCAGACCACCGCGCACGACGCCGTGGCGGCATTCAGCCGCCTGATTGCCGCGCTGCTGGAGTTGATCTTCCATCTGGCCGATGTGGCCATGTATCCGGGCATCGCCCGGCCGCTGGTGGCCTTCGTCTACCTCGTGCAGGGCAAGGAAGCCGCCGGGCAGGAGCGGGCCGTCGGGGCGCAGATGTTCGCCTCCGGCACCTGCGCCGGCACTGCGCAGCAGCGCGTGCAGCAGTTGGTGGAAGCCCAGCAGCGCAGCTTCCAGATGTTCGAGCGCTTCGCCGATCCGACGCTGCTCGCGGCATGGCGGCAACGGCAGGCCAGCGCCGCGGTTGCCGCGCAGGACGGCATGCGCCGCACGCTGCTGACCACGCCGCCGGGCGCGGCGCTGGTTCACGATGACAGCGAGAAATGGTTCGAAGTGTGCAGCGAGGTCATCACCGGCATGTGGACGCTGGAGATGCAGGTGGTGCAGGACCTGCGCAAGGCCTGCGAGACGCAGATCCAGCGCTCCCAGGCCGATCTCCAGGATTCCGCCGGGCTGCTGCGCCAGCTGCTGGACAACCCGCCGCCCCATACCCATGCCGTCGAGCGCTTTTTCGATGTGGCCGAGCAGCCCGCCGCCGCGCCGGTGCTGCCGGGCATGCCCGATGCCGCGAATGGCCCCTCCGACGTGCATGCCACCACGGTCACGTCGCTGGAGCGCCTGCTGCGCCAGCAGTCGGCACGGCTGGCGCAGACCGAAGTGGAACTCGATGCGGCCCGGCGCGCGCTCAAGGAGCGCAAGGTGATCGAGCGCGCCAAGAACGCGCTGATGGCCCGTATGGGGCTCAGCGAGGACGCCGCCTTCCGGGCCCTGCAGAAGGCGTCGATGGACAACAATCGCCGGCTGGCGGACATCGCCGAAGCCACCCTGTCCCTCACCGGGCTCGCCCTGCCCCCGCAGGACGACGATCGGCACCAGGATTGAACCCGGCCACCCACGCGCACCAAAAGCGGGCGGGCCATGCACTACCAACGCCCCCAGGATCGTCACTTGGCCCTGCCCGGCCCGTTCCCGGCCCCCACCCCTCGGCGGGCATGGAACCTGCGTCAGCACTGACATCGGGCTGATGGCGGCCTGGAAGTACACCCCCCTGTAACGCATCAAGGATAACGGCGTCCTGTCACGCGCCGGCCGTAGGCCGGGCGGACGGACGCCGTTTGTCTTTCCCGAGCCAAACGAAGCAAACGAAGTAAAACGAAGCAAACGGAGAGGAAATACACAATGGCCTATCTCGCCCCCACCGAGTTCGTCACCAAGATGGTCGATGCCGGAGAGTCCAAGCTGCTGATGTCCACGCGGGACACGCTGATCCGGTCCTATATGGCCGGCGCCATCCTGGCGCTGGCGGCGGCCTTCGCGGTGACCGTCACCGTCAACACCGGCAACGCGCTGGTGGGCGCACTGCTGTTCCCGGTCGGCTTCTGCATGCTGTACCTGATGGGCTTCGACCTGCTGACCGGCGTCTTCACGCTCGCGCCGCTGGCCGTGCTGGACCGCCGCCCGGGCGCCACCTGGGGCGGCGTCATGCGCAACTGGGGCCTGGTGTTCTGCGGCAACTTCGCCGGCGCCATCACCGTGGCGCTGTTCATGGCCATCATCTTCACCTTCGGCTTCTCCGAAGCCCCCAACGCCATTGGCCAGAAGATCGGCCACATCGGCGAAGGCCGCACCGTGGGCTACGCCGCGCACGGCGCCGCCGGCATGCTGACCCTGTTCATCCGCGCCGTGATGTGCAACTGGATGGTCTCCACGGGCGTGGTGGCCGCCATGATGTCGACCTCGGTATCCGGCAAGGTCATCGGCATGTGGATGCCCATCCTCGTGTTCTTCTACATGGGCTTCGAGCACTCCATCGTGAACATGTTCCTGTTCCCGTCGGGCCTGATGCTGGGCGGCAACTTCACCATCATGGACTACCTGATCTGGAATGAAATCCCCACCGTGCTGGGCAACCTGGTAGGCGGCCTGACCTTCGTGGGCGCCACGCTCTACAGCACGCACTACAAGACGGCCAGCAAGCGCGCGCTGGGCTGATCGCCACCCCGGCATCGAGGCGACTGCGCCATGTCCGGAAGCGGGCTCCAGGTCAGCGTCGGCCAACATTCCGACGCGGGCCGGATGGCGGTCAACCAGGACTTTCATGGCGTGACCCACCCCGCCGGCCACCACCGCGTGACCAAGGGCGTCGCGCTGGCGCTGGCGGACGGCATCAGCACCAGCGCGGTCAGTCAGATCGCCAGCGCTGCCGCCGTCCGCACCTTCCTCGAAGACTACTACTGCACCTCCGAAGCCTGGACCGTGCGGCGGGCGGCGCAGTGCGTGCTGGCCGCCGTCAATTCCTGGCTCCATGCACAGAGCCGGCACAGCGAGGCCCGCTTCGACCGCGATCGTGGCTACGTCTGCACGTTCAGCGCGCTGATCTTCAAGGCGCGGGAGGCCCACCTGCTGCATGTGGGCGATGCGCGCGTCTATCGGCTGCATCGGCATACGCTGGAGCAGCTCACCGTCGATCACCGGGTCTGCGTGTCGGCCTCCGAGGCCTATCTGGGCCGGGCGCTGGGCGCGAGCCCGTCTGTCGAGATCGACTACCGCACGTGGGGCGTGGAGCCCGGCGAGATCTACCTGCTGGCCACCGACGGCGCCTACGAATACCTGGAAGCCGCCGATATCCACCAGGCCCTGACCGCCAGTGGCGACGATCTGGACCGCGCCGCGCAGGCGCTCACGGCGCTGGCCCTGGCGCGCGGCAGCCAGGACAACGTGACGCTGCTGCTGGCCCGTGTCGACGCCCTGCCGGAACCCGGCGCCCGCAACGCGATGGCGCAGACCGGGCACCTGACCCTGCCGCCGCCGCTGGCGCCCCGCATGCAGTTCGAGGGCTACACCATCGTCCGGGCCCTGCACGGCAGCGCCCGCAGCCACGTACATCTGGCGGTGGACGACCACAGCGGGCAACCCGTGGCGCTGAAAACGCCCGCCGTGGATCAACGCGACGACCCGGCCCATCTGGAGGGCTTCCTGCTCGAGGAATGGGTCGCGCGGCGCATCGACAACCAGCACGTGCTGCGGCCCCACGCGGCGGACCGGCCCCGCAAGCACCTCTTCGTGGCGATGGAGTACCTGGAAGGCCAGACGCTCGCGCAATGGATGATCGATCATCCCCTGCCCGACCTGGACGCCGTGCGCGGCATCATCGCCCAACTGGCCACGGGGCTGCAGGCGTTCCACCGGCGCGAGATGCTGCACCAGGATCTCCGCCCCGAGAACGTCATGATCGACCGCTCGGGCACCGTCAAGATCATCGATTTCGGCTCGGTCCACGTGGCGGGGCTGGCCGAGGCCACGCGCCCGCCCCACTCGGCCATGCCGGTCGGCACGCTGCAATACACCGCGCCGGAGTACTTCGTCGGGGATGACGGCACGGCGGCGTCCGACCTGTTCTCGCTGGCCACCCTGGCCTACCAGATGCTGACCGGCAAGCTGCCCTACGGCCTGCAGGTCACCCGCATCCGCGACCGCACCGACGTCCGGCGCCTGCGCTACACCAGCCTGCGCGAGCAGCGCCCCGAGCTGCCGGCCTGGGTCGACCACGCCCTGCGGCGCGCCCTGCACCCGAACGCCCTGAAGCGGCACGAAGCCCTTTCCGAGTTCGTCCAGGCATTGCAGGCGCCCAGCGACCCGTTCTGGCAACGCGCCACGCCGCCGCTGCTGGAGCGCAACCCGCTACGGTTCTGGCAAGCGCTGGCGGCGGTTCTGGGGGTGGCGGTAGTGGTCCTGCTGGGGCTGCGGGTGATGGGGATGTAGTGGGGGTGTAGTGGGGGTGTAGTGGGGGCTGTAACCGGGGTGTAACCGAGCATCGTGATTCTTGACTAATCGTTCCAGAATCACTACATTCCCTCCATGGCCCGACCCAAAGCATTCAACAAGGACGAAGCGCTCGATGCCGCGATAGGCGTGTTCCGCGAACACGGCTTTGCGGGAACATCGGCCGGCATGCTGACGGAGGCGATGAAAATCGGCCGGCAGAGCCTCTACGACACCTTCCACGACAAGTGGGACCTCTACCGCGCGGCGGTGCAGCGCTATGCCGAGACGGAGGTCCAGGCGCATCTCGCCACGCTGCGCAGCCAGGCCAGGGCACGCGATGGCATCCAGCGCCTGATCGCCCGCGTGGTGGCTGACGCGCACACGCCGTGCCTGGGCGTTGGCTCGATCTGCGAGTTCGGGCACGGGCGCGCGGACCTGACGCAGATTCATCATGCGTCCGCACGCGTGCTGGAGGATGCCCTGACCGCCCGGATCCAGGAAGCCCAGGCCGACGGCGACATCGCCCCGGATCTCGATCCGAAACACGTGGCCGGGTTCGTGAGCGCGAACATTGCCGGTATCCGGATCGCTGCCCGTAGCGGGGCCAGCGCAGGCGATTTGCAGGCGCTGGGCAACCTCGCGCTGCGGGTGCTGGCGTGAGCCGTTTTTTTTCTCCATTTTGGAACGATCGTTCAATAAAGAAGGTAACGACATGAAAGCTGTACTGCTGCATCACCCCGATGGGCTCGCCTATGGCGACGTACCCACCCCCAATCCGGCCAAGGGCGAGGTACTGGTCGAGGTTGCCGTCGCCGGCGTGAACTTCATGGACCTTGGCGTCCGGCGCGGCCAGTTCTGGCTGGAGATGCCCTATCCGAAGGGGATGGGCGTGGAAGGGGCCGGCCGGGTCGTGGCCGTTGGCGAAGGCGTCACGGACTTCCGGCCCGGCCAGCGCGTGGCCTGGGCCTATGGCCCCGGCAGCTATGCCGAGATGGTGGTCATGCCGGCCACCTCGCTGGTGCCGCTGCCCGACGCCATCGACGATCGCGCAGCCGCCTCCGTGATGATGGCGGGACTCACCGCCAGCCACTTCGCCACCGAGTTCTATCCGGTGCAACCGGGCGACATCGCGCTCGTGCACGCGGCCGCCGGCGGGGTTGGCCTGCTGTTGACGCAGATCATCAAGCTGCGGGGCGGCATGGTCATTGGCCGCGTCTCGTCGGAGAGCAAGGCGGAGATCGCCCGGCGGACCGGCGCCGACCATGTCATCGTGGACACCGCCGGGGCGTTTGCCGAAGCGGCCGTGCGGCTGTCGGGTGGCGAAGGCGTGCACGTGGTCTATGACGGCTCCGGCCCGGCCACCTTCCAGGGTTCGCTCGATGCGCTCCGCGTTGCCGGCACGTTCTGCTGGTACGGGCCGGTGCTCGGCGGCCCCGGCACGCTCGACATCATGAGCCTGCCGAAGAGCATCAAGCTGGGCTACGCGGTATTCGCCCATCACGTGCGCACGCCCGAATTGCTGCGCGCGCGGGCAGCCCGGCTGTTCCAGTGGATGATCGAGGGGAAATTGCACCCGAGTATCGGGCAGGTTTATCCGCTGGCGGAGGCGGCAACGGCCCTCGCCCAGATGGAGAGCCGGGCTTCGGCGGGAAAATTGCTGCTGATTCCGTAAAAAAACCCGCCCAGCCTTGCGGCCGGGCGGGAAATCGCTTCCACGGGAAGGACGGCGAAAGCGTTAGCGCACGGGTTAGCCCACGAGCTAGCGCACGGATTTGAATGCCGCGCGGAGTTCCTCGGCAAACAGTTGCGGCTGCTCCCAGGCGGCGAAATGCCCGCCCTTGGCGGTCTGGTGGTAGTACATCAGCGACGGGTAGGCCTGCTTGCTCCAGCTTTCCGGCGCGCGGTAAATCTCGTGCGGAAATACGCTGATCGCCACCGGCACCTTGATCTCGCGCGTCTTCTGCGCATCGGCGCTGAAGTTGTTGTTATTGTTTTCCCAATAGAAACGCGAGGAAGACGCGCCCGTATTGGTCAGCCAATACAGGGTGATGTCGTTCAGGATGGCGTCGCGGGACACCACGCGCTCGGGCACGCCGCCGCTGTCGCTCCATTGCGCGATTTTCTCGTAGGTCCAGGCGGCCAGGCCCAGCGGAGAATCCGAGAGCGCGTAGCCAATGGTCTGCGGCCGCGTCACCATCATTGCGCCGTAGGCGGCGTTGCGGCCGAAGAATGTGCTCAGCGACTGGTAGGCATCGCGCTCCGGGGCGGTCAGTTCCGAGGGCGCCGGATCGCCGCTGAGAATCGACTTCATCAGCGGACCCGGCACGGTGGCGGGCATATTCAGATGGATGGCCAGCAAGCCTTTCGGTGCCTGCCGCGCAAGGGCGTCGGAAATCACCGAGCCATGGTCGCCACCCTGTGACACATAGTGCGTATAACCCAGCCGCCTCATCAAGACATCCCAAGCGCGCGCGGTGCGGTCCGGCCCCCAGCCCAGTTCGGTGGGCTTGCCGGAAAAGCCATAGCCGGGAATCGACGGAATCACGACATCGAACGCGTCATCCGGCGAGCCGCCATAGTCCGTCGGGTCGGTCAGCGGGCCAATGGTCTTGGTGAACTCGAAAATCGAGCCCGGCCAGCCGTGCGTCAGGATGACCGGCAACGCATTGGGGTGGCGCGAGCGGACGTGGATGAAATGAATATCCACCCCGTCGATCGTCGTGACAAATTGGGGCAGCGCATTCAGTTCTTTCTCGGCCTTGCGCCAGTCATATTGGGATCCCCAATATTTGACGAGTTCCTGAACCCGTGCCGTCTGGATGCCCTGGGATTCATCGCTGACGGTTTCCTTGTCGGGCCAGCGTGTGGCGGCAATCCGCTTGCGCAAATCGTCGAGCTGGCGCTGGGGCACATGCACCTTGAACGGTCGAATACTCTCGTCGGTGCTCGCGCGCTGCGCGGCAGCCGCCTTCGGCGCCGGGTCGGCGGCAAATACGGGTTGCATGGCGCCGGCAAAACCAATGGCCGCGAGCATTGCCGCGCCAGAAATGGCCCGGCGGGCCAATGCGAATTGCCGAACGGATGGGGTCACTGCACGGGTCATAAAGATATCTCCTGGTTGATTCGCCCAATGCAAAGACATGGGCTTGCACGAACCCACGCAGTGTGGCGGCCAAGTAGCGGCTCAACGTGTCGCCAATGCACGGTTTTGGCTCGCCATGTATCCTCACGCGGCCAGATACATTGCGATACAGAGTCAGATGGATGGCGAGCCGGCCGGCTGATATAACAGACCCGAAAATCGGCACCGTTTTTCCTTCGTCCCTCCTCCTCAAGATCAAGAAAAAAGTGATGAACTTCGAATCATTCGCCTCCCCCGCCTTTTTCGAGAATCCATACCCGCTGTACGACCAGATCCGCAACGCGGGCGCCCTGCTGCCGCTCGGGCCAAACATCTTTGTCACCGGCCAGTTCACGGTGATCGATGCCCTGCTGCGCGACCGCCGCATGGGCAAGACCTACCTCCAGAGCGTGCAGGCGCGCTACGGCGAAGCCGCCACGCAGGACCCGGTGTTCCAGGCGCTGAGCCGCACCTTCCTGATGATGAATCCGCCGGCGCATACCCGGCTGCGCGCGCTGCTCATGCAGGCGTTCAACCGCAAGCAGGTGGAGGGGCTGCGCGAGATCGTCGAGGCCACCACGCAAGGGCTGCTCGACCGCATCGGCGACAAACTCGGCGACAAATTCGGCGACAACCCCGAATTCGACCTGATCGCCGATTTCGCCTTGCCGCTGCCGGTGGAGATCATCTGCCGGCTCCTGAATATCCCGGCCGCTGACGGCGTCGCACTCGGCACGGCCGCCAGCCGGCTGGCCTCCGCGCTCGATCTCGCACCGCTCAACGCCACCCAGCTCGCGGCGGCGAACGAGGCGGCGCTTCAGCTGGAGGCGTATTTCCAGAGCGTGGTGGCGCAGCGGCGCGCGCATCCCGGCGAGGATCTGATCTCCAGCCTGCTCGGCGCGGAGGACAACGGCGCCACCCTCAGCGAGGCCGAGATCATCTCGAACGTGATCCTGCTGTTCGTGGCCGGCCATGAAACCACCTCGAACATGATCGGCAACAGCATGATTGCGCTGTTCCGGGCGCCCGCCGAGCTGGCGCGCATGAAGGCGCAGTTGTCCGACACCGCAGCGGTCTCGCAAGCCGTGGCCGAATGCCTGCGCTATGACGGCGCGGTGCAGATGGTGGTGCGCACGGCGTTCGAGGAGGTCTCCGTGGCAGACGTGACTGTCCCGCGCGGCAGCATCGTCTTCATGCTGATTGGCGCCGCCAACCGCGATCCAGCCGTGTACAACGACCCAGACCGCCTCGACCTCTCCCGCGACGCCGTGCCGTCGCTCGCCTTCGGCGGCGGGATTCACTACTGCCTCGGCACCCGGCTGGCCACGCTCGAACTCGAATCGGCAATAACGGGCGTGCTCAGCCGCTTCCCGGCCTTGCAGCCGGTTGACCTGGATCAACTCTCCTGGCACCGCCGCAACAACCTGCGCGGCGTGGAGACGCTGAAGGTTCGCGCGCGGTAAGCGAGGGAGCGGTCCCACAGGGCTGGGGTATCCTTGCGTGTTCCCTGCGCACCTATCCCCAGCCATCATGACCACGCCAAATACTCCCCCCGACATCCGCCTGACCAGCTTTTCCCACGGGGGCGGATGCGGCTGCAAGATCGCGCCGGGGGTGCTGTCCGAAATCCTGCGCGGCAGTGGCGGGCTGCCCATGCCGCCGGAGTTGCTGGTCGGCATCGAGACCGCCGATGACGCGGCGGTCTACCAGCTGAACGACGATCAAGCGCTGATCGCGACCACGGATTTCTTCATGCCGATTGTCGACAACCCGTTCGACTTCGGCCGCATTGCCGCCACCAATGCCATCAGCGACGTCTACGCCATGGGCGGACGGCCGATCATGGCGCTGGCGCTGGTGGCGATGCCGGTCAACCAGTTGCCGATCGAGGTGATCGGCCAGGTGATGGCAGGCGGTCAGGCGGTGTGCCGCGCGGCCGGTATCCCGATTGCGGGCGGGCACACCATCGACTCGGTCGAGCCGATCTACGGGCTGGTGGTGATGGGTCTGGCGCATCCGTCGAAGATCCGCCGCAACCGCGATGCCCGCGCCGGCGATGTGCTCGTGCTCGGCAAGCCGCTCGGCGTGGGCGTGCTGTCCGCCGCGCTGAAGAAGGGCCAGCTTGCCGATGACGGCTACGCGCGGCTGATCGACACCACCACGCGCCTGAACACCCCCGGCATGGCCCTCGCGGCGCTGGACGGCGTGCATGCGCTGACCGACGTGACCGGCTTCGGCATCGCCGGCCACACGCTGGAGCTGGCGCGCGGCGCCGGCCTGCGCGCGGTGCTGGACTGGTCCGCCCTGCCCCTGCTGCCCGGCGTGGCCGCGCTGGCCGGGCAGGGCCATGTCACCGGGGCCTCGCGCCGGAACTGGGAGGGCTATGGCGCCGAGGTGCAGCTCGATGCCGGCCTGCCCGCCATCGCCCAGTCCCTGCTGACCGACCCGCAGACCAGCGGCGGACTGCTGGTCAGTTGCGCGCCGCAGGCGGTGGATGCCGTCCTGCGCATCTTCCGGGAACAGGGCTTCGGCGAGGCCGCTGTAGTCGGCCACATGGAAGCCGGCACACCCGGCCTGGCGGTGCGCGCATGAAGCCAGTCGTCCGCGTGGAGGATCGGCACGCCTTCGATACGCTGATCGATGCCCGCTCGCCCGCAGAGTTCGCCATCGATCACATTCCAGGGGCCGTGAACTGCCCGGTGCTGGACAACGAGGAGCGCCGCATCGTCGGCACGCTCTACAAGCAGGCTGGCGCCTTCGAGGCGCGGCGGGTGGGCGGTGCGATGGTGGCGGCCAACCTCGCCCGCCATCTGCGCGAATCCTTCGCAGACCGCCCGGCGGGCTGGAAGCCGCTGGTCTATTGCTGGCGCGGCGGGCTGCGCAGCGGATCGATGACCACCTGGCTGCGCATGGTCGGCTGGGACGCCCAGCAACTGGCCGGCGGCTACAAGTCCTGGCGCCGGCATGTGATCGACACTCTCGCCGTGCAGGCCCCGCTGCTGCCGCTGGTGGTGGTGTGCGGCGCCACGGGCAGCGCCAAGACGCGGCTGCTGCACGCACTGGCCGCGCAGGGCGAGCAAACCCTGGACCTGGAGGGGCTGGCGCGGCACAAGGGATCGCTGCTCGGCGCCGTGCCGGATCACCCCCAGCCCTCGCAGACCGCCTTCGAAACCGCCCTCGCGGCGGGGGTCGAAGGGCTGGATTTTTCCCGCCCTCTATATATAGAGGGCGAAGGCCCGCGGATCGGCCAGCTGAACCTGCCGGTGGCGCTGGTCGCCCGCATGCGCGCCGCGCCCTGCGTGGAGATCCAGGCGGCGCTGCCGGCGCGGCTGGACTTCCTGCTGCGGGACTACGCCTACCTCGGCGAGCGGCCGCAGTGGCTGGCCGACCAGCTCGCGCACCTCAAGCCGCTGCACGGCAAGGACACCATCACCGCCTGGCAGGCCATGGCCCACGCCGGCAACCTGCCCCAGCTCTTCGCCGAACTGGCGACGCGGCACTACGACCCCGCCTACGCGCGCTCCCAGCGCAAGCATTTTTTTGCCTGGGACCAGCGCTCCGTGATCCCGGCGGACGACCTGTCCCCGGAAGGGATTACAGCCCTGGCACGGGAGATCGCAGCGACGGAAGGGGGAACAGAATGGGCAACAGAAGCGGCAAAGCGAACAAGACAGGGCGGATAAGCCACCGCCAGCAAGCCGGGCGAACTTCCTTCACAATAGCGCCCTGACGCCACACCGGAGCACGCTGGCAGCCCCCGAGGCAGGACACAGATCCCGCCCGCCAGTGCGTGGTGATCCATAAATGCTTGCGATCTCTCTCCTTATGTCCGCGCCCTCCGGAAACTTCGACACCCTACCCGACCTCCCCACCGACTCCT
Source organism: Cupriavidus sp. 2KB_3 (assembly GCF_052115685.1). Taxonomy (NCBI): domain Bacteria; kingdom Pseudomonadati; phylum Pseudomonadota; class Betaproteobacteria; order Burkholderiales; family Burkholderiaceae; genus Cupriavidus; species Cupriavidus sp. 2KB_3. The sequence goes on along the minus strand of NZ_JBFRHD010000007.1, from coordinate 130,177 downwards.
CCGACGCCTCCACCCCCCGCAACCGCTCGGCCGACCGCCGCGCGCTGCTGGCATTGGGCGTGGGCAGCTTCGGCATCGGCACCGGCGAATTCGTCATCATGGGCCTGCTGCCCGACGCCGCCCGCGACCTGGCCATCTCGATTCCCGAAGCCGGCCACCTGATCAGCGCCTACGCGCTGGGCGTGGTGGTCGGCGCGCCGCTGCTGGCCGTGCTCGGCGCGCGCTGGCCGCGCCGCAACCTGCTGATCGCGCTGATGACGTTCTTCGCCGCCGGCAACTTTGCCAGCGCGCTGGCGCCGTCCTATGCGTCGATGATCGTCGCGCGGCTGGTGACCGGTTTCCCGCATGGCACCTACTTCGGCGTGGCCGCGCTGGTGGCCGCCGGTCTGGTCCCGCGCGAGAAACGGGCCCAGGCCGTGGGGCTGGTCATGCTCGGGCTGACCATCGCCACGCTGGTCGGGGTGCCGATCGCCGCCGCCATCGGTACATGGCTCGGCTGGCGCGCGGCCTTCGTGATCGTGGGCGCCATTGGCGTGCTGACAGTGCTGCTGGTGCTGGCCTGGGTGCCCTTCGTGCCGGCGGACCGCCACGCCAGCCCGTTGCGGGAGCTGGGCGCGCTGGCGCGCAAGCAGGTCTGGCTGACGCTCGGCATCGGCGCCATCGGCTTCGGCGGCCTGTTCGCCGTGTTCAGCTATATCAAGCCGACCATGCTCGAAGTGGCCCATCTGCCGGCCAGCGGCATCCCGGTGGTGCTGGCGCTGTTCGGCGTGGGCATGGTCGCCGGCAACCTCGCCGGTGCCAAGCTGGCGGACAAGGCGCTGATGCCGACCATCGGCGGCGTGCTGGTCTGGTCCGCGCTGGTGCTGGCGGCCTTTGTCTTCACCGCGCCGCATCCGTGGCTCGCGTCGCTCAACGTGCTGCTGATCGGCACGGGCGTCGCGCTGGGCCCAGCCTTGCAGATTCGGCTGATGGATGTGGCGGGGGATGCACAAACCCTGGCCGCCGCGCTCAACCACTCCGCCTTCAACCTGGCCAATGCGCTGGGCGCCTGGCTCGGGGGCGTGACAATTGCCGCCGGGCTCGGCTGGACTTCCACCGGCTGGGTGGGCCTGCTGCTGGCGCTGGGCGGGCTGCTGGTCTTCGGGTGGTCACTGCGCAGCGCGCCGCGCCGCGAGGTTACGGCCGCTGCATAGCGGCGTCTTCCACCACGCGGTGGACGAACTCCAGCTTGGCCACCACCTGCGGGGAGAGCGTGAACGGGTAGCTGTCCGGCACGCCCAGGCTCCGGTTCAGGCTGTTCAGCGCGTAGGTGAGCGGGAACCAGCGGTTCATCAGGCTGCGGAAGGACGAATCCTCCACCGGCGTCTGATCGGTCAGCGTCGGCTCCTGCGCCCCCTCGGGTCGCAGCACCAGCCCGCAGGACACGGCGGTATCGAGCGTATCGACGATATGGAGGTAGTGGGCCCAGGTTTCGGCCCAGTCCTCCCACGGGTGCATGGTGGCGTAGGCGCTGATGAACGCGTCCTGCCAGTCTGGCGGCAGGTTGCCCTCGTAGTACTGCTGCAGGGCGGTGTTGTAGTCCACCCGCTCGTCGCCAAAGCGCGCGCGGAACGGCTCCACCCAGCGCGTGCCATCCACCAGCCGCGTGAAGTAGTAGTGCCCCACCTCGTGCCGGAAGTGGCCCAGCAGCGTGCGGTAGGGCTCGTGCATGGCGGTGCGGGTCAGCTCGCGGTGGGCGTCGTCGGCCTCGGCGATGTTGATCGTGATGCGGCCGTTGTCGTGGCCGGTGAGCACCCTGCTGTGGTCGTCGGCGTCCTGGAGGAAGTCGAACTGCAGGCCGCCGTCGGGGTCGTCGTCGCGCGAGTCGATCGGCAGGTTCAGGGCCAGCAGGGTATAGAGCAGGCGCCGCTTGGCCACCTCCAGCCGGTACCAGTAGAGCCGGTTGTCCGGAACGTCCAGGTTGGGGATGGTATCGGTCAGCACGCAGGACTGGCACAGCGTGTCCTCGCTGTCCGCCGGCACCATCCAGTTGCAGACGGCCTCCACGCGATAGTTATGGCAGCGCCGGTAGAGCGTGCCGGCGGTATCGGGTTGCAGGCTGCGCCAGCCGGCGTCGTCATCGCCCTCGAACGCGGCGATCTGGGAAATATCCGGCAGGAAGCCGAGCGTGGCGTTGCAGCGCTCGCAGGTAACGTTTTCAAAAAAGACGAGGTTGCCGCAGCGATTGCAGTGGAATGTCTTCATGGTCAGAGGGTGTTGGCCAGTCCGGACCGGCCTCGGGTCAGCATATCGCAAGAGCCATGCCGGAGCGGCATGATCAGCGCAAGATGACCGAAAAAGCCGTGTGATCCATCCGCTTGCGTATAATCCGGGCTTCCGTGGCCAACGCGCCGCGGACTGGCCACGGGCCATTCCATACCGGTCGGCGCGCCGCGCCGCCACCTTCGCGGAAGTGCATCGCCCCCCCCCCGGGCGGCCGTCACTTCTTGTTGTTCCCCTTGTTGCTCCCCTTCGTGCCCCCGACATGCGCAAACTTCCCAGGCTCGCCCTCAGCCTTGTGCTGGTTGCTCTGATCCAGCTACTCCCGTTTTCGTACTCGTCAGCCTTTGCCGCCGAAGCGGCTTCGGCCGCCGATGCGCCCGAAGCCGTCACCCTGACCCACGTCGAGGCGATGGCCGAACTGAAGCGCCTGCAGATTGCGCAGGACGAGATCAAGCAGCAGGCCTCCGGCAGCTCGAACAACCCCAAGCTCGACGGCCTGGACGACGCCCTGCGCCAGTTGGCCGCCGATGTGGACAAGCTGACCGCCACGCTGACCGCCCAGCGCGCCGCCCTGCAGGCCCAGCTCGATGTGCTGGGTCCGCCACCTGACGCGGGCACCGCCAAGGAAGCCCCCGCCGTGGCGCGGCAGCGCGCCGAACTGAACGCGCGCAAGGCGCAGCTGGACGAGGAACGCAAGCAGACCGCCGACAGCCAGGAAAATATCGCCAACCTGAAGGATCAGGTGGCCAAGCTGCACCGCAGCCAGTTGCGCGACCAGCTTGCGCTGCGCTCGGACAGCATCCTCAATCCGCAGTTCTGGGCGCCGCTGATCCAGCGCACCGCCGAAGACCGCGAGCGGTTGGGTGCGCTGCGGGACGAGGTGGTGCCGCTGCTGGCGCTGGCGTGGCAGCCTGCGCAGCGCGTAAGCACGGTGCTGTGGCTGGTGTTCGCGCTGGCCGTGTGGTCGCTGGGCCGCCGGCTGCTCGAGCGCGGCGCGGCGTGGTTCTGCCTGACCCAACTGCCCGAGACCCGGCTGCGGCGCAGCGCGCTGGCGCTGGCCATGGCACTGACCACGGTGCTGACGACGGCCCTCGCGGCGCAGATCGTCTTCTCCACCTTCACGCGCGGCTATGAACTGACGCCGGAATTCCAGGAACTGATCGCCCAGCTGGGCAAGCTGATGATGACCAGCGCGCTGATCGCCGGCCTGGGCCGGGCGCTGCTCTGTACAAAGCATCCGTCCTGGCGCCTGCCGGCGCTGGCCGACCCCGTCGCGCTGGCCATGAAGCCCTTCCCGACCGTGCTGGCTGGCCTGTTGCTGCTGGCGGGCACGCTGGAACTGCTGAGCCGCCTGGCCGATACCAGCGTGCAGGTCACGCTGCTGGGCCGGGGGCTGGTCTCGCTGGTGGTGGTGCTGACCATCGGCGCCGCACTGCTGCGCGCCAACCGCGTGCGCACGGAGCTGGCCGCCGCCGGCGAGCGCCCCGAGGCGCGCGCCACGCTGGCCGGGCTGATCCATGCCGCCGTGACGGTGGTGGTCATCGTGTCGATGGTGGCGCTGCTGATCGGCTATATCAGCGTGGCCCGCTTCCTGACCTACGAGCTGGTCTGGTTCGACATCGTCCTGTGCACGCTCTACCTGCTCACCCAGCTCACGCGCGATGTCTGCGAGACGATGTTCTCGTCAGCGCACCGCAGCGGGCGCGTGATCAAGCAGCTGTTCGGGGTGGACGACAGCCATCTGGACCAGGTATCGACGGTGCTCTCCGGCATTGGCGCCAGCCTGCTGTTGCTGATGGCCGTGCTGGCGCTGCTCACAGGTGGCTTTGGCACCACACCGGCGGACCTGCTCAATACGCTGCTGACCGTGCTCGGCGGCGAGAAGCTGCGCAGCCTGAACATCATGCCGGACCGCATCCTGAACGCGGTGATCGCGCTCGCGGTGGGGATCTGGCTGATGCGCGCCGTGCGCCGCTGGCTGGACCAGGAACTGCTGCCCAAGGTGTGCGGCGAGCCAGGCCTGCGCGCGTCGTTGATCACGCTGTTCAGCAACGTCGGCTATGTGCTGCTGGTGCTGCTTACGCTGTCGCTGCTGGGCGTGAAATGGGAGAACCTGGCCTGGATCGTCAGCGCGCTGTCGGTGGGTATCGGTTTCGGCCTGCAGGAGATCGTGAAGAACTTCGTCTCGGGCCTGATCCTGCTGACGGAGCGGCCGGTGAAGGTGGGCGACATGGTCAGCCTGGCCGGCGTGGAGGGCGACATCCGCCGCATCAACGTGCGCGCCACCGAGATCCAGCTGGGCGACCGCTCGACGGTGATCGTGCCCAACTCGCAGCTGATCTCCCAGAACCTGCGCAACGTGACCATGAGCAACAGCACGCAGGGGGTGGCCACGCTCCAGCTGACCTTCCCGCTGAACATCGACCCGGAGGAGGTGCGCGACCTGCTGCTGGAGGCCTACCGCGAGAACGAGGCCATCCTCGACATTCCCGCCCCCTCGGTCACGTTCAGCCAGCTGGCGCCGAACGGCATCACGCTGAGCGTGACGGGCTACGTGAACAGCCCGCGCATCGCCGCCAACACCAAGAGCGACCTGCTGTTCGAGATCCTCAAGCGGCTGCGCGCAGCCGATATCGCCCTGTCGGTGCCGCAGACGCTGCGGCTGGAAAACACCTCCGCCGCGCTGGGCACCTAGCCCCCGGTCCGGGTCGGACACGGTGTAGAGTGCGGGAGGCCGCCATCGGGCCGCCTCCCCCTCACCCCTTCGACAAGGAACCGACATGACGCTGCACATCGACCGCCTCGACCATCTCGTCCTCAACGTGAAAGACGTGGAAGCCAGCGCCGCCTGGTACGAGCAGGTGCTCGGCATGCAGCGCGAGGATTTCGCGTCGCGCACGGGCACGCGGGTATCGGTGAAGTTCGGCCAACAGAAGATCAACCTGCGCCCGGTGGGCGAAGACACCGTGGCGTGGTTCACCGGCGTGCACCCCACCGCCGGCAGCGACGACCTCTGCTTCATCACCCGTATGCCGCCGGCCGAGGTCATGGCCCACTTCCTGGCCCACAGGGTGCCGGTGGAGGCGGGGCCGGCGCAGCGCACCGGCGCGCTCGGGCCGATCACCTCGGTCTACTGCCGCGACCCGGACGGCAATCTGGTGGAAGTGGCCAGCTATCCGGCCGACTGATGGCGGCGACCTAAGCTGGGCGGCCTGATCGGCCTTTAAGTCTGTCTTAAGCTTCCGTACCTACAGTGGGGCCATCCCTCCCACCACAACAAAGGTGACGCGATGACCCCTCAAGATACCCAGGCACTCGACAACTTCCTGACCCAGCTGACGCAGGCCCGCGCGCAGGGCAAGGACCCGCAGGCCGCCGCGATGATCGCCGACGCCGTGGCGCGGCAGCCCGACGCCGCCTACCTGCTGGTACAGCGCGCCATGCTGCTCGACCACGCGCTGGCCGACGCCCGCGCGCAGATCGCCGGGCTGCAACAACAACTCCAGCAACTCCAGCAACTCCAGCAGGCGCAGGCGGCCCAGGGCTACGGCACGCGCGGCTTTGCCGATGGCGACGTGGCGTGGGGCAACAGCGTCGGGCGCGGCGTGGCGCCGGTCCAGCCGGTCTCCGCAGCACCCGCGGCCCCCGCAGCCCCGATGCAGCCGGCCCCGCCCGCGCGCGGCGGCTTCCTCAGTGGCGGGTTCGGCAGCGCGCTGGGCAGCATCGCCACCACGGCGGCCGGCGTGGCCGGCGGCGCGTTCCTGTTCCAGGGAATCGAACACCTGTTCAACGGCGGCGGTGGCGGCGGCAACATTGGCGGCAACAGCGGCGGCAACAGCGGCAACGGCTTCCTCGGGGGCCAGCCATCGGAAACCATCGTCAATAACTACTTCGACGATGGGCAAGCCCCCAGCAGCGGCTCGGCGGACAGCGGCTACCTCGATGCCGGGCTGGACGACTTCCTGGACGACGACTCGTCGCAGGTCTGAGCGGGGGCGCTCTCCCCTCTCCCAGAGGGCGAGGGGAGACAACCAGCGCTACACTGGCGCCACCGCCCACCTCCGCGAGCCCTCCCATGTCCGAACAGCGCCTGCTCTATCCCCCGATCGAACCCTACGCCACCGGCATGCTCGATGTGGGCGACGGGCACGTGGTGTACTACGAACGTGTGGGCACGCCCGGCGCCAAGCCGGCCGTGTTCCTCCATGGCGGCCCCGGCGGCGGGATCTCGCCCGACCATCGCCGCCTGTTCGACCCGGCGCGCTACGACGTGCTGCTGTTCGACCAGCGCGGCTGCGGGCGCTCCACCCCGCATGCCGGGCTGGACGCCAATACCACCTGGCACCTCGTGGCCGACATCGAACGGCTGCGCGCGCTGGCCGGCGTGGAGCGCTGGCTGGTATTCGGCGGCTCGTGGGGTTCCTCGCTGGCGCTGGCCTATGCCGAGACGCATCCCGAACGGACCAGCGCGCTGGTGCTGCGCGGCGTGTACACGGTCTCGCAGGCGGAGCTGGACTGGTACTACCAGTACGGGGTTTCCGAGATGTTCCCGGACAAGTGGGCGCGCTTCCAGGCGCCCGTGCCGGAAGCCGAGCGCGGCAACATGATGGCCGCCTACCGCAAGCTGCTGACCGGCGCCGACGAGGCCAAGCAGCTGGAGGCCGCGCAGGCGTGGAGCGTCTGGGAAGGGGAAACCATCACGCTGCTGCCCAGCCCGGACAACAGCGCCAAGCACGCCGACGCGCATTTCGCGCTGGCCTTCGCCCGGCTCGAGAATCATTACTTCACGCACCGCTGCTGGTTCGAGGACGGCCAGCTGCTGCGCGATGCGCATCGGCTGGCCGGCATCCCCGGGGTGATCGTGCATGGCCGCTACGACATGCCGTGCCCGGTGCGCTACGCGTTCGCGCTGCACGCGGCGTGGCCCGAGGCGGAGTTCCATCTGGTCGAGGGTGCCGGGCATGCCTGGACCGAGCCCGGCATCATGCACCAGCTGATCGCCGCGACCGACCGGTTCGCCGCGCAACCGTGACGACTGCCGGATTCCGCTGACTGCAAGGGCGTGTCCGCACGCCCGTGTTGGCTAGCTCACAAACGCCCCGCGCGCGCGCCCGGCGCAGGCTTTCGCCCCCCACGGCAGCGACCTATCCTGAACTCACGGGCGCTAGCTGGCACCACCCTGCACCATGCAGCGGCAGCCCGGATTCATCGAATGCGGGAGCGGTCATGACGCTGCGTAGCCTGTTGTTCATCGCCTCCATCGGACTCGCCTGGGCATCGCCCGCCCCGGCCGCCGGATGCCAGTACGACATGCAGTGCAAAGGGGAGCGGATCTGCCAGATGGGGCAGTGCGTCTCCCCCGATGCCGAGGAGGCCGCCGAGCCCGCACCCAAACCGCCCGCCGCCCGTGCCACTCCCATACCCACTCCCATGCCCACCCCCACCGCCGCCACGGCCCCGCGCCTGTGCTGCACCGTGGCCGGCAAGCTCAAGCTGGCCCCCGGCACCGACAACGGCCTCGCGGCCGGCGAGGCCTGCCAGGGCCTGACCAGCTCGGGCAAACCCGTGCCGGGATCGGTCTGCTAGCGCGGCGCCGCCGCCCTCCGGGAGGGGGCCGGCACGCGGCGCCCCGCCAAAGTGCCGAAAAAAGCCAATGAATACTTTGGCGCATCGATATGACTGTTTTCGCGGCGGGGAACGCGCTGGTTGTACCTGCCAGATCGCTGGTCTAGACTGCACTTGGCGGCCTGTCAGGAGACCAACGATGCTGCCTACGCCCCTCTCGGAACGGATGCTCTCCCGCGGCATGCTAGACGTGCTGATCCGGGCCGGCCTGATCGCCGTGCTCTCGGTGTTCTGCTTCCGGATCTTCTACCCCTTCCTCGACCTCGTCCTGTGGTCGGTCATCCTCGCCATCACGATCTACCCCTTGCACGTCCGGCTGTGCGCCCGCATGGGCAACCGCAGCGGCCGCGCGGCCACGCTCATCGTCCTGCTCTCGCTGGCGTTGATCATGGTGCCGGCCTACCTGCTCGGGATCGCGCTGCTCCAGTCGGCGGAGGAGGCCATGAACGCCGTGCGCGGCGGCGACATGCGCATTCCGCAGCCGCCGGACTTCGTGGCCAGCTGGCCGCTGATCGGCCAGCGCCTGCACGATGTGTGGATGCAGGCCGCCACCGACATGTCCAGCCTGGTACAGAAGTTCCTGCCCCAGTTGCGCGACATGAGCCTGCTGCTGCTGGGCAAGCTGGCCGGACTGGGTGTGGCCATGCTGGTGTTCATCTTCGCGCTGATCATTGCCGGCGTGATCATGGCCTATGGCGAGAAAGGCCACCGCAGCTCGGAGCAGATCGCCTCGCGCATCTTCGGGCTTGACCGCGGGCCGCGCATCGCCGCGCTGTGCACCGCCACCATCCGCGCCGTGGCGCAGGGCGTGGTGGGCATCGCCTTCATCCAGATGCTGCTGATCGGCCTCGGCTTCGTGCTCAAGGGCGTGCCGGGCGCCGGCGTGCTGGCGCTGGTGGTACTGCTCCTGGGCATCATGCAGCTGCCGGCCACGCTGATCACCCTGCCCGTGATCGCCTACGTGCTCTACACGGAGGGGCCGAACGTGGCGACCATTACGTTCGCGATCTACGAGTTCATTGCCGGGCTGGCCGACAACGTGCTCAAGCCGCTGATGCTCGGGCGCGGCGTGGATGTGCCGATGCCCGTGGTGCTGATCGGCGCCCTGGGTGGCATGGTCACCGGAGGCGTCATCGGCCTGTTCATCGGCCCCGTGATGCTGTCCGTGGGCTATCGGCTGTTCTGGCTGTGGGTGGAAGAACCGCCCCTGGCCAGCGAGCCCGTGGCCATCGAGGTGGTGTCCGGCGAGCCCCTGCCCGGCGCACCCGGCGCAACCGCGGTGGCCCCCGTAGAGATCCCGCGGGCCTGACGCGGACATGCGCGTCCATGCCCATCCCGCTCCGCACCAGGCATCTGTTGTGGCTTGCCCTCTGCTGCCTGCACGGCTGCGCCCGGCTGGGCCCCGATATGGCGCCGCAGCGCGAGGACTGGACCGCAAGCTGGCGCAGCGAGGCCATCGACGCGGTGACGGAGGCGCGCGCGCAGCCTGACCTCCGCGAGTGGTGGCAGGTCTTTGCCGACCCGGCGCTCGAGCGGCTGATGGCCGAGGCCGACGCCCACAACGCCGGGCTCCAGATCGCCGGCCTGCGCGTGCTGGAGGCGCGCGCCCAGCTCGGCATCGCCCAGAGCGGCCGCTTTCCGCAGGTGCAGCAGGTGGGCGCCGACGTGCTCTATACGGACCGGCGCCAGTCTGGGGGCCGCAATCCCGCCAACAGCCGTTTCTGGCAGTACAGCGCCAACTTCGATATCGGCTGGGAACTCGACTTCTGGGGGCGCTTCGCGCGGGCCATCGAGTCCGCCGATGCCGCCTATTTCGCCGCGCAGGCCAATCGTGACGATGTGCTGGTCCTGCTGCACGCGCAGATGGCCGAGACCTACTACGCGCTGCGCACGGCCGAAGCGCGCCTGCGCATCGCGCGCGACAACGCGGCGCTGCAGCATCGCAGCTTCGAGATCACCGAGCGGCTGTTCCGCAGCGGCCAGACCGACGAACTGGACCTGCAGCAGGCGCGCACCCAGTACCTCGGCACCCTGAGCACCATCCCCGAGTTCGAAGGCCAGATCCTGCGCACGCGCAACGCGCTGGCCGTGCTGATCGGCCGCCCGCCGGGCACACTGCCGAACCTGCCGGAGCTGGCCGCGCACGAAGGCGAGCTGCCGCTGATCGACCGCGCCGTGCTGCAGGACGTGCCCGCCAACCTGCTGCTGCGCCGGCCCGACGTGCGCGCCGCCGAATGGCAGATCGCCGCGCAGTCCGCGCTGATCGGCGTGGCGCTGGCGGACCTCTATCCGTCGCTGACGCTGATCGGCAGCATCGGCTGGTCCGCCAGCACGCTCGGCGGCACGCCCAACAACTTCACGCTGCTCGGCGGCCCGAGCCTGCGCTGGAACGTGTTCGACTACGGGCGCATCCGCAACAACGTGCGCATGCAGGACGCGCGGCTCCAGCAGTTGATCGTCGCCTATCAGGAGAGCGTGCGACAGGCCGCGCGCGAGGCCGACGACGCGGCGAGCGGGCTGATCAAGGCGTTCGAGCGGGATGTCATCCTGCGGGATGCAGCCATCTCGGCGCGGCGCTCGCTGACGCTGGCCAATGCGCTGTACCGCGAGGGGTATTCCGACTTCCAGCGCGTGCTGGACGCGCAGCGCGCGCTGTCGGCGCAGCAGGACACCTATCTGGTCAACCGCGGCAGCGCCGTGTCGAATCTGATCGCGCTGTACAAGGCGCTCGGCGGCGGCTGGCACACCGACCAGATGCTCGTGGACGCCGCCACGCGCACCCAGATGCAGCAGCGCACCGACTGGGGCGTGCTGCTCGACGAACCGCGCCGTATACCCTCCGGTGCCGCCCCATGACAGACACGATGCAGCCTGCCGCCGCCAAGCCGGAGTCGCCCCCCTCTTCCACGCCGCCGCCCCCGCCGCCCGCCGATCCGGCGCGCAAGGGCATCCGCTGGGTCGTGGTGCTGATCGTGATCAGCCTGGTCTGGTACCTGCTTGCCGACCGGCTCACCCCCTATACCCAGCAGGCGCGGATTCAGGCGTTCGTCGTGCCGGTGGCTTCCGAGGTATCCGGCCGGGTCACGCGCGTGCATGTGCGCAACAACCAGGACGTGCAGGCCGGCGCCATGCTGTTCGAGGTGGACCCGGGGCAATATCGGATTGCCGTGGACCGCGCCCGCGCGGATCTGGAGGCCACGCGCCGGCAGATCGGCGCGAGCACCGCCGGCATCGAATCGGCACGCGCCTCGCTGCGCGCCGCGCAGGCGCTGGAGGTCAAGGCGCGGCAGGACAGCGACCGGCTCGAGCGGCTGTATCGGGAGGATGCCGGCACCATCTCGCTGCGCCGGCTCGAAATCGCCCGTGCCGACCTGGAACAGGCGACCAGCAAGGTGGCGGCGTCCCGCGCCGAGGTGCAACGCGCAATCGAGCAGGAAGGCGGCAGCGCCGAAGACAACGCCAAGCTGCGCAGCGCGGCGGGCGCCGTGGAAAAGGCCGAACTCGACCTGTCCAACACCCAGGTGCGCGCGCGGTCCGCCGGGCTGGTGACGGACCTGCGCACCGACACCGGCCAGTTCGCGGCGGCCGGCAACCCGGTGATGACGCTGATCACGATCCACGACATCTGGGTCACGGCCGAGATGACCGAGAACAACCTCGGCCACGTGCAGCCCGGCACGCCGGTGGCGGTGGTGCTCGACGCGCTGCCGGGGCGCATCTTCGATGGCCGCGTGCGCAGCGTCGGGTATGGCATCAGCGTCGGGCAGCCCGCCCCGCCCGGCGCCCTGCCCACGGTGCAGAACAGCCGCGACTGGCTGCGCCCGGCGCAGCGCTTCCCGGTGGTCATCGAACTGGACACCGCCGAGCTGCGCGGGCTGACCGGCATCCGCGTCGGCGGCCAGGCCGAAGTGATGGCGTTCCCCAGGGAGGCCAATCCGCTCAATCCATTGGGCCGTGCGTTCCTGTATGTGATGAGCTGGCTGTCCTACGTCTATTGATCGCCCACGCGCCGCCATGCCCATCTCCCGCCCACCCCGCCAGCAACGGCCACTCCGGCTGGCGGTGGGCACGGCCCTGTGCATGGCGGTCAGCTTCGGACTGGCGCTGCCCGTGCCGATGCTCGCGCCCGTGCTGTGCGCCTTCCTGCTGGCGGTGGTCAACCAACCCTTGTCGTGGCAGGCCGGCGCGGCGCTGACCGTGCTGGTCATGCTGACCACCGGCGTGGGCCTGCTGCTGATTCCCGTGTTGCAGTACGCGCCGTTCAGCGGCGTGCTGCTGGTCGGGCTGGGGCTGTTCGTCACCTTCCGCTATGGCCTGCGCGGCGGGAGCAACCTCGTGGCGACCTTCCTCGCCGTTGGCCTGACCATGATTCCCGCCGCCGGCGTGTTCGAGTTCAATCTGGCCCTGGACGTGGTCAGCGCCCTGGCCAAGGGCATGCTGATGGCGGTGGCGGTGCTGGCGCTCTGCCACTGGCTGTTTCCGGAGAGCGCCGGCGCCCCGGCGCCGGCGCCGGCCGCGCTGCCGGACCTGCAGGCCACTTGGATCGCCCTGCGCGCCGCGCTGGTGGTGATGCCCGCGTTCCTGCTGGCGCTGACCGACCCGGCCGGCTATACCCCGGTGCTGATGAAGGCGGTCAGCCTGGGCCGGCAGACCTGCACCACCACCGCCCGCGACGCGGGGCGCGAACTGCTCGGCTCCACGCTGCTCGGCGGCGTGCTGGCCATCCTGTTCTGGTGCGCGCTGAGCCTGTTCGTGCACCTGTGGATGCTGTTCCTGTGGATGTTGCTGTTCGCGCTGCTGCTGGCGCGCAAGCTCTACCGGCTCAGCCCCACGCGGCTGGCGCCGGGGTTCTGGCTGAACACCCTCGTGACGCTGATCATCCTGCTGGGCCAGTCGATCCAGGACAGCGCCGCCGGCAAGGATGTCTACGCGGCCTTCGCCGTGCGGATGGCGCTGTTCATCGGCATCACGCTCTATGCCTGGCTGATGGTCTACTGGCTGAAACGCAGCCGCTGGGCGCAGGCCGAGGCGCCCCCCAACGCCCCGCCCCCACCCGGGTAAACACGGGCGATCTGGCCCCCCGGACCCGCGAGCCATTTAGTTATACTCCATAACAATTTCGGCATCGCAGATAACGGCAGCCGGCGCAACACGCCTGGACACAAGGCCGGACACAAGGCCGGACAGAAGGCCGGACAGAAGGCCGCGGAGGAGACCATGAATACACCGAAGATCGCCATCGCCGGCGGCGGCATTGGTGGGCTGACGCTCGCCCTGCTCTGCCATCGGCACGGCATGGATGTGGAAGTCTGGGAAGCCAGCGAGCAGATCCGCCCGCTTGGGGTCGGCATCAACCTGCTGCCCCATGCGGTGCGGGAACTCGCCGCGCTGGGGCTCCAGGACGCGCTGGCCGAGATCGCCATCGAGACATCCACCCTCTCCTACTACAACAAGTTTGGCCAGCAGATCTGGCACGAGCCGCGCGGCATCGCCGCCGGCTACGCCTGGCCGCAGTTCTCGGTGCATCGCGGGCAATTCCAGATGCTGCTGTACGAGACGGCAGTGCAGCGCCTGGGCGCGGACCGCGTTCATACCGGCCATGCGATCGAATCCATCGCCTCGGTGGGCGGCGGCAAGGCGGGCGAGCCTGCGCGCTTCGTGCTGCGGCGCCGCAGCGACGGCGCCACCGTCGAGGCCGAAGCTGACGTGCTGGTAGGCGCAGACGGCATCCACTCGGCCGTGCGCCGGCATTTCTACCCCACCGGCGACGCGCCGCGCTTCTCCCGCCGCCTGCTCTGGCGCGCCACCACCGAGGCCGCGCCCTACCTCGACGGCCGTTCGATGTTCATGGCCGGCCATCAGGACCAGAAGTTCGTGGCTTATCCGATCTCCGCACCGCTGCACCGCCAGGGCCGCTCGCTGATCAACTGGATTGCCGAGCTGCGCGTGCCGGACAGCTACCCCGACGAGCCGCCGCGCAGCGACTGGAACCGCGAGGTGGACAAGTCTGTGTTCCGCGACGCCTTTGCCGACTGGCGCTGGGACTGGATCGACATTCCCGCGCTGATCGACGGCGCGCCGGCCATCTACGAGTTCCCGATGGTGGACAAGGACTGCCTGCCGCGCTGGACCTTCGGCCGCGTGACACTGCTGGGCGATGCGGCGCACCCGATGTACCCGATCGGCTCTAATGGCAGCGCGCAGGCGATTGTCGATGCCCGCTACCTGACCGACTGCCTGCTCGGCCACGCCGACCTGGACTACGCGCTGCGCGAGTACGAGGCGGAACGGCTGCCGCGCACCGCCGGCATCGTGCTGCGCAACCGGATGAACGGCCCCGAGCAGGTCATGCAGATGGCCGAGGAGCGCGCGCCGCAGGGTTTTGCCCAGATCGACGCGGTGATTCCGCGCGCCGATCTGGAGGCCATTGCCCAGCGGTACAAAAACCTGGCCGGCTTCGGCCAGCAGCAACTCCAGGCCGACGCCCCGCGCGCCTGACATCTCATAACAAGACCATAGGGAGACAACATGAAGCCGCAATCCATTCGACTCACCCTGCCGGCCCTGCTGCTGGCCGCCGGGCTCGCCCATGCCGAGGTCACCGTCGGCGTCAGCATTTCCTCCACCGGCCCGTCCGCCTCGCTCGGCATTCCGCAGAAGAACACCATGCCGTTCCTGCCCGAGACCATCGGCGGCGAGAAGATCCGCTACATCCTCATGGACGATGCCTCGGACCCCACGCAAGGCACCAAGGTGGCGCGGCGCTTTGTGACTGAGGACAAGGTCGACATCATCCTCGGCTCTTCCTCGGTGGCGCCGTCCATCGCCATCTCGGAAGTCGCGGACGAGAGCCAGACCGTGCAGCTCGCGTTCTCGCCCATCGAACTGAAGCCCGGGCGCGGCGCGTGGACCTACCGGCTGGCCCAGCCGGTGAAGCTGATGGCCGACGCTGTGGCCACCCGGGCGCAGGCCAATGGCGTCAAGAGCATCGCCTTCATCGGCTTTGCCGACGCCTACGGCGAAACGTGGCTCAAGGAGTTCACCAGCGCCGCAACGGCGAAGGGCATCCGCATTCTGGCCACCGAGCGCTACGCGCGCTCCGACACCAGCGTGACCGCCCAGGTGCTCAAGATGATGGCCGCCAAGCCCGATGCGATGCTGATTGCCGGCGCCGGCACCGGCGCCGCGCTGCCACACACCACACTGCGCGAGCGCGGCTACACCGGCCCGGTCTACCACACGCACGGCGCGGCCACGCGCGACCTGATCCGCATCGGCGGCAAGGCGGTGAACGGGGCGATCCTGCCGGCGGGGCCGGTGATCGTGGCCGAGCAGTTGCCGGCTGACAGCGCACCGCGCAAACCGGGCCTCGACTACGTCACGCGCTACGAGAAGCAATATGGCCCGGAGACGCGCACGCAGTTCGGCGCCCATCCGTATGACGCGGGGCTGGTGCTGCAGCGCATCGTGCCGGTGGCGCTCAAGCGCGCCAAGCCGGGCGCGCCCGAGTTCCGCAAGGCCCTGCGCGACGCCCTGGAGAGCGAGCGCGACATCGTGGTCTCGCATGGCGTGCTGAACTACACGGCGCAGGACCATTTCGGCTTCGACAATCGCGGCCGGGTGATGCTGACCATCGACAATGGCAACTGGAAGCTGCTGAAATGATGGCTGCGCTGCCCACGCCGGCGCTGGAACTGGTGGCGGACTTCGAGATCGCCGTGGCCCCGGCCACGGACCTCGGCGCGGGGCCGCTCGGCCAGCGCCGGGTGATCCCGATCCTGTCCGGCACGGCGTCCGGGCCGTTGCTCAATGGCCGCATCCTGCCCGGCGGCGCGGACTTCCAGCTGATCCGCCCCGGCGGCGGCAACGGCTGGACCACCGCCGACATCGAGGCGCGCTATGTGCTGGAAACCGACGACGGCGCGCGCATCTACACCGTCAACGCCGGCGTGCGCAGCGGCACGGACGCCGATATCGCCCAGCTCAACGCGGGCGGCACGGTGGACCCGTCCCGCCTCTATTTCCGCACCGCACCGCGCTTCGAGACCGCCGCGCCCGCCTACCTCTGGCTGATGCGCCACACCTTCGTGGCCACCGGTGCGCGCTACCCGGACCGGGTGGTGCTGCGCTATTTCGTCGTGCGCTGACGATGGCGGCAACAGGTAAGACGCGAAAAATACGCGAGCCGCTGGCGCCGGACCCGGCCCTTGGCGAGGGCGGGGACGGCGAGGGGCACTTCAACCCGCATCTGCCCGATGTGGACTACGGCGTGCTGGACACGCTGACCGGCTACGCCATCCGCCGCGCGCAGATCCGCATCTACGAGGATTTCGTCCGCTCGCTCGCCGCGTGGCAGATCACGCCGCCGCGCTTCTCGGCGTTGCAGATCATCGCGCGCAATCCCGGCGTGCGGCTGACGGACCTCGCGCGCATCCTCGGCATCGCCCGCTCCGGGGCGGTGATGCTGTTCGATGCGCTCGAAGCCATGCAGCTGGTTGTGCGCGAGCCCTCGCCCACGGATCGGCGCGCCTATGCGCTGGCGCTGACGGACACCGGGCGCCGGACGCTGGACGCCGTGACCGAAGCGGTCTGCGACCACGACGCACGCATCGGCGCACAGCTCTCCGAGGCGGAACGGCAGACGCTGCTGCGCCTGCTGGACAAGCTGGCGCCGGGCGAACCCGGGCAGTCCTAGTTGGCAGCGATGGCCCCGACAGCCGCCGCCAGCATCAGCATCAGCGCCGCCGCGCGCTTGCGTGTGATGGCACCGGTGACCCGACCCTTGGCGCGCAGCCGGCGCAACAGCCGCCCGTCGAGGTTGATCCGCGCCAGCACGCGCGTGGCCAGGCGCAGGCCGAAAGGCACCTCGCGCCGGCAGATCGCCACCTTGCGCACGTACTGGTCCACCTCCCAGTACCACGTGGTGTGTGCCGGAAAGTAGCCAATCGAGCCAGCCCGCAGCGTGTGGGTCCGCCCGTGGGCATCTGTCACGCGGGTCTCGCCTTCGAGGATGTAGACGATCTCGTCGAGCGCGTAGTGCCACTCGAAGGTGCCTTGTGTGCAGTCCCACACAGAGGTCCAGGCAAGTTCATCCGCCGCGGTCGAATGCTCGCTGTAGTGCGTCACGGGT
The DNA here is from genome assembly GCF_052115685.1 of Cupriavidus sp. 2KB_3. Classification (NCBI taxonomy): domain Bacteria; kingdom Pseudomonadati; phylum Pseudomonadota; class Betaproteobacteria; order Burkholderiales; family Burkholderiaceae; genus Cupriavidus; species Cupriavidus sp. 2KB_3. Next base: position 113,160 of record NZ_JBFRHD010000007.1, on the reverse strand, counting down.
TGGCCGCTGCGCACCCAGCCGGGCTGGATCTCGCAGGGCTTCATCGGGAGGGCACTGGCCTTGCTGAAGGCCCCGGTTTCGCGAATGGATGCAGGTGCCTGGTCAGCTGCGTGGGCCGCCATATGCTCGTTTTTCATCGCCAATCATTCCTGTTTGAGGTTGCTGACCGACGAAAGATAAGCCAACGTGACAATCCCACTCCGTGCGGGGCCGCACCATCGGTGACATTTGGAACAACGGTTTGGAACGGGGGTCCGAATCCGGCGAGCGCGGCGCCCGCCAGTGGCTTAAGGTATGCGGATGCAGACATCTCCCTACCAACACGATCCGGCGCAGCGCGTAGGCGCGCTGGACTGGGACGCCATCACGCACGATCTCGACGCGCAGGGCTGCGCGACGATCCCGGGCCTGCTCACACCCACCGAATGCAACGCGCTGGCAGCACGCTACGGCGACGACGCGCTGTACCGGTCGCGCGTCGTCATGGGCCAGCACGGTTTCGGGCGCGGCGAGTACAAGTACTTCCGCTACCCGCTCCCGGTGCCGGTCCAGGCGCTGCGCACGGCGCTCTATCCGCATCTGGTGCCCGTGGCCAACCGCTGGCATGCGGCCATGGGCATCGAACGACGGTTTCCGCCCGAGCACGCCACCTTCCTTGACGAATGCCACCGCGCCGGCCAGCGCAGGCCCACGCCGCTGCTGCTGGCCTATGGCGAGGGGGACTACAACTGCCTGCACCAGGACCTGTACGGCGCACAGGTGTTTCCGCTCCAGGTGGCGATCCTGCTGTCGGCGCCCGGCGCCGGCTTCACCGGGGGCGAATTCGTGATGACGGCGCAGCGCCCGCGCATGCAGTCGCGCGCGGAAGTGGTGGCCCTGGCGCAGGGCGACGCGGTGGTCTTCGCGGTCAGCCAGCGGCCGGTGCAGGGCACGCGTGGCCCCTACAGGGTGAACATGCGTCACGGCGTAAGCCGCCTGCGCTCGGGCACGCGCCACACGCTCGGCATCATCTTCCACGACGCCGAGTGACCGGCGCCGGCGCTACAATGCCCGCTTTCCCCGACCCAAACCGATCGCCGCCGATGCTTCCCGACGCCGAAGCCCTGCGCCTGCTCGTGACGCGCACCATGCCGTTTGGCAAGCACAAGGGCACGCTGATTGCCGACCTGCCCGGCAACTACCTGAACTGGTTCGCCCGCGAGGGCTTCCCGCCCGGCGAGATCGGCCGCCTGCTGGCGCTGATGCACGAACTCGACCATAACGGGCTCTCGGAGCTGCTCAAGCCGCTGCGGGAGGGCGCCGGGCGCATCCCCCTTCCCAAGAAAAACGGGCCGCGCTAAGGCGGCCCGCTCGGGTGGATCGCCCGTGCGGCGATCAGCTCAGCTTCGTTAAATCAGTTGCCCGGCATCGAATCCGGCGGCAGCTGGTAGCTCCACGTCTCGCTGAGCACCTTGTCGCCGGAGACCAGCGCCTCGCGCATCTCCACCACCTTCTTCGGGTCCTTGACCTTGATCCGCAGCGTCACCCGGTAGCCCTTGGTCACCGGGTTCGGCTGCAGGATGTTCTCGATGACCTCGGCGTTGTCGCTGACGCTGAACGACGCGCGCACCGGCGCGTTGGGCGGCAGCTTGGCCAGCGCGCCGCCTTCGAAGTCGATCACGAAGCCCAGGCTGCCGTCCAGGTGGCGGATCAGGTTGGCCTGCATGATCTCGCCCGCGCTGCGCAGCGTCTGCTTGACCCAGGCGAGGTCCTTGTCGACCATCGCGCGCTCGTCCATGGTCCAGTGCATGGTGTAGTCGGCCTTGATCGGCTGGCCCTTGGGCGGTAGCTGGTCGGGCGTCCAGAACGCAACGATGTTGTCGTTGGTCTCGTCCGGCGTGGGAATTTCCACCAGCTCGACCTTGCCGCGCCCCCAGTCGCCCTGCGGCTCGATCCACGCGCTCGGACGCAGGTCGTAGCGGTCCTTGAGGTCCTCGTAGGCGGAGAACTCGCGGCCGCGCTGCATCAGGCCAAACCCGCGCGGGTTGTTCACCTGGAAGGTGCTGATTGCCAGATGCTTAGGGTTGTTCAGCGGGCGCCACAGCCATTCGCCGTCGCCGGTGTGGATGGAGAGCCCGTTCGAGTCATGCAGCGCCGGGCGGAAGTTGTTGGCGTCGCGCTGCTGGTTCGGGCCGAACAGGAACATGCTGGTCAGCGGCGCAATGCCGAGCTTGGTCACCGCGCCACGCATGAACACGCGCGCCTGGACCTTCAGCGTCGCATCCGTGCCCGGCATCAGCTCGAAGCGGTAGGCGCCCGTGGCGCGCTGGGAATCCATCAGCGCGAAGAACACCAGCGGCTTGCCCGGCGCCGTGGGGCGCTCGATCCAGAATTCGCGGAAGGCCGGGAACTCCTCGGCCACCGGCAGGCCGGTGTCGATGGCCAGCCCGCGCGCGGAGAGCCCGTAGACCTGGCCCTTACCGATCACGCGGAAGTAGCTCGCGCCGAGGATGCTCATCACTTCGTCGAGCTTGTCCGGCCGGTTCACCGGGTACAGCACGCGGAAGCCCGCGTAGCCAAGGTTGTTGGTGGCGGCTTTGTCGAGCTTGAGGTCGCCGAAGTCGAAGCGGCTGGGCGAGTAGCGGATCTCCTGCACGTTCCTGCCGACGATCTCGTTGATCTTGACCGGTGTGCTGAAGTGCATGCCCTGGTGGTAGAAGCCCAGCCGGTATGGCGTGGGCTGGTCCTTCCACTCCACGGCATCCAGCTTCGGCTGAATCTTGATGTAGTCGGCAAACTGCATCTTCGAGAAGACCGGCGGCAGGTTGCTGACCGGCGCCGCATAGGGTTGGTCCGCCATCGATCTGGCGCGGGTGGTCACGTCGTCGAGCGAGAAGGCGGCGGCTGGCGCGCTGGCCGCGAACACGCCCGCGAGCGCGATGGCCGGCAAGGCAAGTTGCATCTTGTTACGTAATGACGCGGCAAAGACGGCAAGAACCACGAATCCCTCCAGAAAAATCGAATCGAAAACAGGCTGACAGCGCCCGGGAGGCAAAGTTGCCGCCCTATTTGGGTAAACTGCCGGCGCAGTCCACAAAAATAACCGATTTCGCCCGACGTGCCGATCAGACGTTGGACGACAGCCGGCCGGCGCCACTTCCTGCACCCTTACGCACACTTTCAGGGCACTTTCGGGGCATGATTGCGGGCCTGGCTCATTGGGGAAGACTCACCACATGCGATTGCTTTCGACGCTGGCCCTCGCGGCCAGTCTGGTTTGTACGCCGGCGCTGGCCGGCCCCACTCCGGCCGCCGCCGGCGACAAGAACGCATTCATCGCCGACCTGATCGGCAAGATGACCCTGGAGGAGAAGATCGGCCAGCTGCGGCTCATCAGCATCGGCCAGGACATGCCGCAGCCGCAGTTGATCAAGGAAATTGCCGCCGGCCGCGTGGGCGGCACCTTCAACTCGGTGACCCGGGCCGACAATCGCCCGCTCCAGGACGCCGCCGCGCAGCAGAGCCGCCTGAAGATTCCCATCTTCTTCGCCTATGACGTGGTGCACGGCCATCGCACGGTGTTCCCGATCAGCCTCGGCCTGGCGTCGAGCTGGGACATGGCCGTGGTCGAGCAGGCCGCGCGCATCTCGGGCAAGGAAGCCAGCGCCGACGGCCTGGACGCCACCTTCGCCCCGATGGTCGATATCTCGCGCGATCCGCGCTGGGGACGTACCTCCGAGGGCTTTGGCGAGGACCCGCACCTCGTCTCCCAGTGCGCACGCGCCAGCGTGCGCGGCTTCCAGGGCGCCTCGCCGGCCAACCCGGACAGCGTGATGGCCTTCGTCAAGCACTTCGCCCTGTACGGCGCCGTGGAAGGCGGGCGCGACTACAACACCGTGGACATGAGCCCGCAGCGCATGTACCAGGACTACCTGCCGCCCTACCGCGCCGGGCTGGACGCGGGGGCCGGCGGCGTGATGATTGCGCTGAACTCGGTGAACGGCGTGCCGGCCACGTCGAACAAATGGCTGCTGCGCGACCTCCTCCGCAAGGAATGGGGCTTCAAGGGCGTGACCGTGAGCGACCACGGCGCCATCGACGAACTGCTGCGCCACGGCGTGGCCGACAACGGCCGCCAGGCCGCCCGCCTCGCCATCGAGGCCGGCGTGGACATGAGCATGGCCGATTCGCGCTACCTGGAGCAGTTGCCGGATCTTGTGAAGTCCGGCGAGGTGCCGGTGCGGCTGATCGACGAAGCCGTGCGCGAGGTGCTGGGTGCCAAGTACGACATGGGCCTGTTCCAGGACCCGTATCGCCGCATCGGCACGGCGGCGCAGGACCCGGCCGATGTGAACGCCGAGAGCCGCCTGCACCGCGCCGAGGCCCGCGCCGCGGCACGCAAGTCGCTTGTGTTGCTGGAGAACCGCAATCAGACGCTGCCGCTGAAGAAGGCCGGCACGGTGGCCGTGATCGGCCCGCTGGCTGACGCGCCGATCGACATCATGGGCAGTTGGTCGGCGGCGGGCAAGGCCACCCAGTCCGTGACGCTGCTGCAGGGCATGCGCGATGCGCTGGCCGGGCGCGGCCAGGTGCGGTACGCGCGCGGCGCCAACATGACCGACGACGAACGCGTGGTCGGTTACCTGAACTTCCTGAACTGGGATAACCCCGAGGTGGTGCAGGACAAGCGCTCCCCGGGCGAGATGATTGCCGAGGCCGTGGAGACCGCGCGACAGGCCGATACCATCGTGGTAGCCGTGGGCGAGTCGCGCGGGATGTCGCATGAGGCCTCCAGCCGCACCACGCTGTCCCTGCCGGGCAGCCAGCAGACGCTGCTGCGGGCGCTGCGCACCACCGGCAAGCCGCTGGTGGTGGTGTTGATGAATGGCCGTCCGCTGACCATCAACTGGGAGCGCGACAACGCCGACGCGCTGCTGGAAGCCTGGTACCCGGGCACCGAGGGTGGTCACGCCATCGCGGACGTGCTGTTTGGCGACGAAAACCCATCCGGCAAGCTGCCGATCTCGTTCCCGCGCTCGCTCGGCCAGATTCCCACGTATTACAACCACCTGCGCATTGGCCGGCCGTTCACGCCGGGCAAGCCGCCGAACTACACCTCCCAGTACTTCGAGGAGGAGTCCGGCCCGCTGTATCCGTTCGGCTATGGCCTGAGCTACACCACGTTCAGCCTGTCAGACGTAGCGCTCTCGGGCCAGACGCTGCCGCGCAACGGCCAGGTCACCGCCAGCGTGACCGTGAAGAACACCGGCACGCGGGAGGGGGAAACCGTGGTGCAGCTCTATATCCAGGACGTGACCGCCTCGGTGGTGCGGCCGGTGAAGGAGCTGAAGGACTTCCGCAAGGTGATGCTCAAGCCGGGCGAGTCCCGCGTGGTGAGCTTCCCGATTGGCGAGGACAAGCTGCGCTTCTACAACGGCAAGCTGGAGTACGTGGCCGAGCCGGGCGACTTCAACGTGCAGATCGGCCTGGATTCGGCCTCGGTGCGGCAGCAGCGGTTCACGCTGCAACCGTAGATGACGGGCGCCAGGGTCAGAACGGCGTCAGCGGTTGCCGTCGAGCAGTTCGTTCAGCAGATCGTCGAAGCCGGCCTGTGCGTCTTCGAGCGCCTGGAGCGCGGCGTCGAAGGTCTGGAGCGCCATCTTCGACGGCTTGCCGCTGCCCTGCGGCGGATACTGGCTCTGCAATGCGGCAAACGCCACCTGCACCTGGCGCGTGGCGTTGACCACGCCCTCCATCGCCTCGGCTTCTTCCGCGCGCTTCTGTTCGTCGTTCATGCAAGGGTTCCTCAATGTTTGTGAGGCGTATCGTACAAGAACTCGGCGGCGCCTCTGGCGGTCGAACCCCCTCATCCATCAAAATCAGGTAGGTTCATCGCCACCCGCCGCCCTGCCCCGCCCCCATCCTCCATGCCTGACCTTGACGCCCCCCGCTTCACCACGCTGCTCCGCCGCTCGTTCGCCGCCTCGCTGCTGACTGCCGGTGGCTTTGTCTGCTACTGGACCTACCTGGCCGTGAACCAGGAAAAGCTGCTGTTCGATGCACGCCGGCGCCCGCCGCGCGACCTGCCCGAGGGCATCGTCGCCTATTCCCACACCGTGCCGGGCGGCCTGTTCCGGGGCTACGTCTACCACGCGGACCACGAGGGCGTGCGGGACCTGCTGTTCTACCTGCCGGGCCGGGGCGAGGACGTGCTCGAGACCCTGCAATACGTGAAGTGGCTGGCGCCGGGCATGGGCTTCGCCACGTTCGACTATCGCGGCCTGGGCCATTCGGACGGCATGCCCTCCGAGGCCGCCGCCGTGGCCGATGCCAGCCAGTTCCTGCTCCATATCCGCCGCGCCTTTCCCGGCGTGCGCGTGCACGTGGTGGGGCGCTCGCTGGGTACCGGTGTGGCCATCCAGCTGGCCGATCTCCAGGATTTCGAGAGCCTGCAGCTGATCACCCCCTACGACTCGCTGCTGGAAATCGTGCGCAAGCGCTTCCCGCTGGTGCCGCTGCGCCAGCTGATGCGCCACCATTTCGACTCGATTTCCCACTGCAAGAAGGTCGTGCAGAGCACCAAGGTGCTGCTGGCCGAAACCGACGATGTGGTGCCGCATGAGTGTTCGGAACGGCTGATGGCGGCGTGGCCGGGCCCGGTTGCCCTGCAGACCATTGCCGGCGTGGACCACTTCACCATCGTCGAACGGCCGGAGACCTGGCAGGCCCTGTGCGAATTCGCCCAACAAGTGCCGCATCATCCACCCGAACGCATCGCGGTCCATGGGGAGAAGACGCCCCCCACCGATCATTCAGATACCGGAGTGGCGTTGCCGCTACCTGCGGCACGGTAGAATGCGCGCCATGAAACGATTTGCAGTCAAGGCTGCCGGCGTCACCGCGGCGCTGGCAGCGAGCGGCGTGTTGCTCGCCGGTTTTGCCGCGGTACTCAGCCTGCGCCAGCTCCCCGATGTCGATGCACTGCGCGACTATCGCCCCGACGTGCCGCTGCGCGTCTACACCAGCGACGACGTGCTGATTGGCGAGTTCGGCACCGAGCACCGCGAGTTCATCCCGATCGAGCGCATGCCGCAGCGTATGTCCAATGCGCTGCTGGCCGCGGAAGACGACCAGTTCTTCCACCACGTGGGCGTGGACGTGCCGGGCCTGTTCCGCGCCGCGCTGGCCAATCTGGGCGAAGGCTACGCGCAGGGCGCCTCCACCATCACGATGCAGGTGGCGCGCAATTTCTACCTCTCGCGCGAGAAAACGCTCTCCCGCAAGTGGTACGAGATCCTGCTGGCGTGGCAGATCGACCGCACGCTGCCCAAGGCGCGCATCCTCGAGCTGTACATGAACCAGGTCTACCTGGGCGAGCACGCCTACGGCTTCGGCAGCGCGGCGCAGACCTACTTCGGCAAGCCGCTCGCGGCGCTGTCCCTGGCGGAGTCCGCGATGCTGGCCGGGCTGCCCAAGGCGCCCTCCACGATGAATCCGGTGGTCAACTTCCCGCGCGCCAAGCGGCGCCAGGAGTACGTGCTGGGCCGCATGCTGGCGCTCGGCATGATCAGCCAGGACGAGTACCGCGAGGCGCGGGGCGCCCGGCTGGTGGTCAGCAACAACGGCAATGGCCGCTTCGCGGGCCATGCCGAATACGTGGCCGAACTCGCCCGGCAACTGGCGCACGACCGCTTTGGCGACGACGCCTATACGCGCGGGCTGAATGTGTACACCACGGTGTCGTCGATGCGCCAGACGCTGGCCTACGACGCCGTGCAGGCCGGCCTGGAACGCTATGGCAAGCGCCACGGCACCAAGCCTGCCGACGCCCCGAACGCCGCCCTGCCCCAGGCCGCGCTGGTCTCGCTGGACAGCCGCACCGGCGCCATCGAGGCCATGATCGGCGGCACGGACTTCGCCACCAATCGCTTCAACCACGCCACGCAGGCGCAGCGCCAACCTGGCTCGACGTTCAAGCCCTTTATCTATTCCGCGGCGCTGGAGCGCGGCATCTCGCCGGGCACGCTGATCAACGACGCGCCGCTGGACAACCCGCGCTGGCAGCCGTCGAACGACGACAACCGCTTCGTGGGGCCGATTACGGTGCGCCAGGCGCTGGCCGAGTCGCGCAACCTGCCGGCCATCCGCACCTTGCAGGCTGTGGGCGTGCCGTACGCCATCGAGCATGCCGGCAAGTTCGGCTTCGCCACCAAGCGCCTGCCGCCCTACCTGCCGCTGGCACTGGGTACCGGCAGCACCTCCCCGCTGCGGCTGGCCGCCGCCTATGGCGTGTTTGCCAATCATGGCCACCGCGTGGAGCCGTATCTGATCGACAGGATCACCGACGGCGAAGGCAACGTGCTGTTCACCGCGGGCACGGGCGATGGCGGCACGGAACCGCCGCAGGTGATTTCCGCGCGCAACGCCTTCGTGATGGACAGCCTGCTGCAAAGCGTGGTGGATGCCGGCACCGGCAACGGCGTGCGGCGCTACCTGCGGCGCGGCGATATCGCCGGCAAGACCGGCACGACCAACGATGCCGTGGACGGCTGGTTCGCCGGCTATGCGGCCGACGTGGTCACGGTGACGTGGATGGGCTTCGACGACAACCACAGCCTGGGCCGGCACGAATTCGGCGCCACCACGGCGCTGCCGATCTGGGCCGCCTACATGGAAGGCCGGCTGGCCGGCGTGCCCGAGGCCGCGTTCCCGCCGCCAGCCGACCTCGCCAAGTTCAACGGCGACTGGGCCTATGCCGAGAATGCGGACGGTGCGCACGGCATCGCGGCGCTGGGCTTCCCGCCCCCGCCGGCGGTGGCGGACCTGCCTGCCGACGCCGGCGTGCCCGTTAGTCCGGGGCCGGCCGGCCCCACGCCCGCCGCGACCCACGCGGCCAACGCGACCAACGCGACCAACGCGCCGCCCTCTGGCCCGGCCAGCCCGGCCGCTCCACTCTGACCCGCCGCCCCCTTCCCTCCCATGCCCGGTGAACATGCTTCGATGATCTGGACGGTGGCCGCGGCGGCCACCGCCGGCGTGCTGCTGCGCCCGTTCCGCCTGCCCGAGGCGTTCTGGGCCATGGCGGGTGCGCTGCTGCTCTGCGTGGCGGGCCTGCTGCCGTGGCGCGAGGCGCTGGCCGCCGTGGCGCGCGGCAATGACGTCTACCTGTTCCTGGCCGGGATGATGCTGATCTCGGAACTGGCCCGCAAGACCGGCCTGTTCGACCATGTGGCCGCGCTGGCCGTGCGGGGTGCGCGGGGCTCGGCGCGCCGGCTGTTCGTGCTGGTCTACGGTTTCGGCACGGCTGTCACGGTCTTCATGTCCAACGACGCCACCGCCGTGGTGCTGACGCCGGCGGTGCTGGCGGCCACGCGCGCCGCGCGGGTCAAGCATCCGCTGCCCCACCTTTACGCCTGCGCGTTCATCGCCAACGCGGCGAGCTTCGTCCTGCCGATCTCGAATCCGGCCAATCTGGTGCTGTTCGGCGAACGGATGCCGCCGCTGGCGGGCTGGCTGGCGCGCTTCACGCTGCCATCCGTGGTCGCGATCGTCATGACCTTCGCGGTCCTGTACTGGACGCAGCGCCATGCGCTGGCCGAACGCATCGACCCGGACGTGCCCGTGCCGCCGCTGACGCCGCAGGCGTGGCTGACCACGCTCGGCATCGTCGGCACTGGCGTGGCGCTGCTGGTGGCCTCGCTGCGCGGCCAGGACCTGGGCTGGCCGAGTTGCATCGGCGGGCTGGCCACGCTGGCCGCCGTCTGCGCCACGCGGCCCCGCCTGCTGGCGCCGGCGCTGAAGGAAGTCTCCTGGGGCGTGCTGCCCCTGGTGGCGGGGCTGTTCGTGCTGGTGGCGGGCCTCGAACGCACCGGGCTGGTCGATACGCTGGCGCACTGGGTGCGCAATCTTTCCGCGATGTCCGCGCAGGGCGGCCCGGCCGGCCTGCTCGGCGCCGGGCTGGCCGGGGTGGTGGTGGGCGTGGTCAGCAATATCGTGAACAACCTGCCGGCGGGGCTGCTGTCGGCCTCGGCGCTGGCGGCCGGCCACGCCTCGGACACCGTGACGGCCGCCGTGCTGATCGGCGTGGACCTGGGCCCCAATCTCTCCGTCACCGGCTCGCTGGCCACGCTACTGTGGCTGACCGCACTGCGGCGCGAGGGCCATGCCGTGGGCGCCGGCACGTTCCTGAAGACCGGCGCGCTGGTCATGCCGCTGGCGCTGCTGCCGGCACTGGCCGTGCTGCGCTAGCCGGTTTGCCGGCGCGGGCGGGGCCGGTTGTGGCGCCCTGCCATCTGCCATATAGTGAGGCACCGTGCACCACTGCCCGCACCACTGCCAGCACCACTCATGCCACACAAGGATCATCCCGGGGAATCCCACCCCGCTCCCGCCGCCACCCCGGTCTCGGACCGCATCCGCGGCCGCCTGCAAGCCGCCGGCGAGCGGTTCCACGCCAACGACAACATCGCCCGCTTCATCGAGCACGGCGAGCTGGACGCGTTGCAGGCCGAAGTCCAGGCGCGCATGGAAGAGGTGCTGCGCACGCTTGTCATCGACGTGGACCAGGACCACAACACGCGCGAAACCGCGCGCCGCGTGGCCAAGATGTACCTGAAGGAGATTTTCGCGGGCCGCTATGCCAAGGCGCCGGAGGTCACCGAGTTCCCCAACGTCGAGCAGCTCAATGAACTGATGATCGTGGGCCCGATCCGCGTGCGCAGCGCGTGCTCGCACCACCTGTGCCCGATCATCGGCAGTCTCTGGGTTGGCGTGATGCCTAACCGCCATTCCAACCTGATCGGCCTGTCCAAGTACGCGCGCATGGCCGAATGGATCATGTGCCGTCCGCAGATCCAGGAGGAAGCGGTGGCCCAGATCGCCGATCTGCTCCAGGAGAAGATGAACCCCGACGGGCTGGCCATCGTCATGGAGGCCGAGCACTTCTGCATGCACTGGCGCGGCGTGCGCGACACCGACGCCAAGATGACCAACAGCGTCATGCGCGGCTCGTTCCTCAAGGACGACAAGCTGCGCCGTGAATTCCTGACGCTGCTCAACCTGAATCGCCGCTGAGGATTTGCCGATGCTAGTCCGCCTGATCTACGCCAGCCGCGCCAGCGCGCCGATGGAACCGGCCATGCTGGACGATATTCTCGAAACCAGCCTCGCGCAGAACCCGCCCCACGGCATTACCGGCGTGCTCTGCCACGGCAATGGGGTGTTCCTGCAGGCGCTCGAGGGCGACCGCGAGGCCGTCTCGCGCCTGTACCTCAGCATCGGCCGGGACAAGCGCCACCACGACGTGGTGCTGCTGCACTACGAGGAAATCGCCGAACGGGCGTTCGCGGGGTGGTCGATGGGCCGCGTCAACGCGAGCAAGATCAACGCCGCCACGCTGCTGCGCTACTCGGCGAAAGGCGAACTGGACCCCTGCCGGATGCCCGGCGCGTCCTCGCTGGCGCTGCTGAAGGAGTTGATCGCGGGCGCAGCCATCGTCGGCCGCGCGCCGGAACGCGGGCGGCACACGCCCTAGCGTCGGTCAGGCCGCTGGCGTTCCGGCACCCCTGAGTGCCTGATCACGCACAGTTCGCGCCGTCAGACCGAGACCTGGCCAAACAGGCCGCATTCGAGATCGCTCTCGAACTCCTCGACCCATGCGTTGCCGGGGCTGGCGTCGTAGACGCTTTCGGCCCCGGTGCGCTGCCTTCGCACGGTGACCTGCCGGGCCGACGTGCCATTGACGTCTGAGATCTCGAACTCTTGTGACGCAAGACCGACTTGCCGGAACACGGCCTCGACGTCTTGCCGTTCATGGGCGGGAAACTCGGAGAATGGGCGGTTTGCCATGGCACACCTCACCGTGGAGAAGCGTCGCGCCAGGATTGCGCGAGCGCCGCCACAGCATGCCACCAATCCGCCCAGCACGTGATGGCGGACCAATGACCCCAATGGCGGTAGATGTATTCCCGACGTACGCCCGGCTGGCCCGACGGGCCCGACGGGCCTCAGCCGGCGCTTCTCCCTCCCTTGCACGTCCCTGCCGGTGACGCTGTCCAGCGCCACATCCCCCAGCGCACGACACCAGGAAAAAACGGCGACGGCAATCAATTTTTCGCCAAATTACGATTCTCATCGTATCGAATTTATTGCGAAAATATCTTATCTTTCCGAATCTGAAATCGCCGGCGACAACGAACTATAGCGCGGCGATCTTCGCGTTCCTTGCCTGGCCACTGCAACAATACTGTTGCAGTTGTCACGGACTTGGCAGATACGTCATCGATCTCGGACTTGTCCTAATTCATCGGAAATTCAAAATAGACATCATTGCTATCCATCAAGCATTTTCCTAAGCATTGCGAAAGCACTACACTTCACGCAACGCGCTGTCATTTCACTGTTTTTATACCGAATGCGCTGCCAGTCAGCGAGAGGAAATCGAGGCATGTCCGGAAGAATCATTCGAGTTGCACTGGCCGATGATCACCCACTCGTGGTGGCAGCCCTGCGAGACTGCTTCCAGCGCACGCCTGGCTTTGTCATCGCGTGCGAATGCACGAATGGCAGCGAGTTGACCAGTGCCCTGAGCCACACCCCGGCGGACGTGGCCGTGACCGATTTCAGCATGGGCCATGGCGACCGCTCGCTGGATGGCTTCAACCTCCTGCGCCGGCTGGTGCGCCTGCACCCGAAGACGCCGGTCGTGGTGATCAGCGCCCAGACCAACACCGGCGTCATCCATCGCTCGATGAAGCTCGGCGCGCGCGCCTTCGTGAGCAAGGAGGACGATCCGCATGAGGTGATCCGCGCGTGCATCCAGGTCACGTCCACCAGCGGCGAGTTCTTCTCCCCCTCCATCCGCGCCGTGCTGGAGGCCGCGAGCACCGCCGCGCCGTCCACCGAACTGACCGTGCGCGAACTCGAGATCGTGCGGCTCTATGCGCAGGGGCTGCAACTCAACGAGATTGCCAGCAAGCTCGGCCGATCGGTCAGCACGGTCTCGAGCCAGAAGACCGTGGCCATGCGCAAGCTCAGCATCCAGACCAACACCGACCTCATCCGGTATGCCTACGAGCACGGGTTGATCTGATCCTTCATGCAGCAGATTCTCGACCGCACGCAGGAATCCCTCGCCCAGGCCTTCGCCTCGCTCGCGCGCAATGCCCGACGGCAGCAACATCTTTACTACGCCACCATCGGACTGCTGATTGCCATTGTCGTCGTCTCCGCGGTGCTGCTTGCCGTGCTGGCGGCGGCACGGGAGATTGACTACCGTCGCGGGCATGTGGCCCAGTATGTGGGCGCGATTTCGCTGCAGTTGCAGGGCGAGGCGACCTTCCTGCGGCGGACCGCCCTGACCGTGGTGAACGTGCAGCGCTACCGGCCGGCCCCCAACCCCGGGCATGCCGATGCCGACCTGCCCCGGACGCTGCTCCAGCAGGTCAACGCCAGCGGGATTGCCTCGCCGCCCGATGGCCGCTACACCCTGCTGGTCCCCCCCGAGACCCGCGCCGCCTGGGGCGCGGCGCTGCCCGATCGTCTCTGGCAGCTTCAGCAGGTGGCCAATGCCGCCCTGACCACCCAGCAGGCGCTCGATCTTCATCACCCGGCCTATATCGTCGATGCCGACGCGGCCTACGCGATCGTCCTGTCGCCGGGCAGCACCTCGGCCACGACTCTCGCGCTGCAACCGGGGCTGGTGATGACCTTGCGCGACAGCTTTGCCCAGGCGCTGCGGGCGCTGCCTGCCGGCACGGCGCCGGGCACAAGGGGAGAGCCCCGCTGGACCGGCCCGGCCGTGGATCCGATGCTGCAGTTGCCGGCGATGACTGCCCTCATGTCCGTCCACGACGGCGAGCGGCCCATTGCCTTCGTTGCCGCGAGTGTCCAGGTAGATGCCTTCCTTGCCCAGTTGCAGCGGCCCAGCGATCCCGCCACCGTGATGCTGGTGAACCAGGCGCAGGCACAGATCGATGTGTCGCCGCCATCCCAGCCTGCACCGCCGGCGCTGGTCCGGCGCATCGCAACAGACGCCCGTCATCGCTCACCCGACGCCTTTGCCTTCACACGTGCCGGCATGGTGCTCGTCCAGCCACTGGGTCACGGCTTCGGCGCACTGGTCTACCTGCTCTCATACGGCCTCCTGTTCAGCGCGGTGGCCCAGGCGCTGGCGCTGATCGGCCTGATCGGGGCGCTGCTGATCGCCGCCATTGTCCTGACGGCGCGGTACTGGGATATCCACCTGCTGCGCCGCAGCCACGCGGAAGCCGCCCGCGCGCTCGAGAGCGAGACGATCAACCATATCCTGGTCAGCGCCACGCCGATCGGGCTGTGCATCGTCCGGCTTCAGGACGACGTGGTACTGACATCGAACCAGGTCGCCGACTCCCTGTTGAGCCTCGGCAAGCGCGGCAGGCTGCCCGCGCACGTCGTGCAGGCGCTGCGGCACGACGCACGCCATGACACGCCGGGCGATATCGTGTCGGTCGCGCAGGTGGTCGTGCCCGCGCGCGAGCCGGACGACGCCCCCCAGCCGCACGACGAAGCGCAGCAATTTCTCCAGATCACGCATGCGCGCGCCCGCTATCAGGAGGAAGACGTGCTGTTCTGCGCGATCCAGGACGTGACGGCGCAGCAGCAGATCGAGCACGAATTGCGCGCCGCGCAGCGGGCCTCCGAGGCGATGATGCGCGCCCGCTCTAACTTCTTTGCGTCGATGAGTCACGAAATCCGCACGCCGCTGAATGCGCTGCTCGGCAACCTGGAACTGCTGGCGCGCGACGAGGGTCTGGAGGCCCACGCGCCGCGCCTGCGCGCGCTGAACGCGGCGTCGGAGGGCTTGCGGCGCATCGTCAACGACATCCTGGATTTTTCCAAGATCGACGCCGGCGAGATGACGCTGGCCGCGGCGCCGTTCCGGCCCATCGACGAACTGGAAAGCGTGGCACTGGCCTTCGCGCCGCTGGCGGCGGACCGGCCGATCCGCTTCCATGCCAACCTGATGCCGTCGCTCGATACCCTGCTGGTGGGCGACCGGACCCGGCTGGCGCAGATCGTCAACAACCTGCTCAGCAACGCGTTCAAGTTCACCTCCTGCGGCAAGATCACGCTGGCCGCCGAGGTCAGCGCCGATCCGCGCGGCAAGACAACGCTGGTGTGCCGCGTGCTGGATTCCGGCGTCGGCATGCCGCCCGAACTGGTCGCGCGCGTGTTCCAGCCGTTCGTCCAAGGGGACGCCGGGGCCACCAGCCGGCATGGCGGGACGGGCCTCGGGCTGTCCATCTGCGCGCGGCTCTGTGAACTGATGGGCGGGCGTATCACCGTGGCGAGCGTGGAGGGCGTTGGCACGGCATTTACAGTGGCGATTCCGCTCGAACGGGCGGCCGGTTCGTCCGCCCAGACCCCGCCCGCGCCAGGCGGCCGCGCGATGATCCTGTGCCAGGAAGCCGAGTCCGGCGAGGCCCTCGACGCCTGGCTGCAATCGGCAGGATGGCAAACCCATGTCGTGCACAGCCTGGGCGGCGCGCAGGCGTACCTGCGCGGCAATCGGCCCCATGTGCTGGTGGCGACCGGCGACTACGGTCTGCCGGACCTGGCATCCCTGCGCGAGATCCGCCCCGCCGGCGTGGCGTGGCTCACGCGGAACGGTCCCGATCGTCCCGCGCGCCGCGCACCGGGCGTGCATGAGGGGATGGTTTACAGCCACGGCGCGATCTTTGCGGCCGTCGAGGCGGCGCTCGGCGATTCCGGGGAGGATGAAGGCGAAAGCGAAACCGGGGGCCCGGTAGACGAAACATCGGCAGCCCTCGCCGATGATGACGACACCGCGCCGGGCCGCACCATCCTGGTCGTAGAGGACAACGCGCTGAACCAGACGCTGGTTGCCGAACAACTGCAGACGCTGGGCTGGCATCCGGTGGTGGTTGGCGACGGGCGCCAGGCACTGGCGATGCTGGACCAGATGCCCGCCACGCCCGACCTCGTCCTGACCGACATCCACATGCCGGTGATGGATGGCTACGCGCTGCTCGAGGCCCTGCAGCGTACCCGGCCCGCGCTGCCCGTGCTCGCCTTCAGCGCCGTGACCCAGACCGCGCAGGCCGTGGATTGGGAAACGCTGGGCTTCGCCGGCCATATCGGCAAACCCGCCTCGCTACGGGAGCTGGAACAGGTGCTGCGGACAGTGGCGACGCCGCCGCCCTCGGCACCGGCAGAACCCCCGGCACCGCCCGTGCTGTTGGCCGCAGACATCGCGCGCTACCAGTCGCTCCTGCGCGAACACCTGCAAACCGATCTGCCCGACCTCACCCGGATCATCGCCGCGCACGACCCGGCCGCCTTGCGGCACTGGGCGCACCGGTCGGCGGGCGCGTTCCAGATCGTCCAGGCCTACGATATCGTCAGCCTGTGCCGGGGTGTCGAACACCTGTGCGATGCCACTGCCGCGTGGACGCCCGAGATGGCCGGCCTCGCCGACCAGCTCCATGCGGTGGTGCAGCACTATGCCGAGGGCGACACAGCGCCGCACGCCTGAGGCCACCTGCGCTTACCACAAAAGCGCGATTTGCGGGGACGGCGGCACCGGACGATAATGGCGCGGCCGCGCCGGTCCGGCCTCCACCGGGGCCGGGGTGCGGCAAGAATATGCCAGCTGCCCCCAGCCGCCCCAAGCCGTCCCCTTCCATGCCGCCCCATCAAGGTCTTCCCCAGCCCCAGCGCACCTGGGCCATCCTCACGGTTTTCTGCGGCCTGATCATGGCCGTGCTGGATGGCTCCATCGCCAATATCGCGCTGCCGTCCATCTCGCGGGCACTCGACGCCGATCCCGCCCGGACCATCTGGGTCGTCAACGCCTACCAACTCACGGTCACCGTCTGCCTGCTGCCGCTGTCGTCGCTGGGCGACATCCTCGGCTACAAGCGCGTGTACCGGGTCGGGCTGGCCACCTTCCTGGTCGGCTCGATACTCTGCGCGCTGGCCACCAACCTGCCGATGCTGGTGGCGGCGCGGGTGCTGCAGGGCATCGGCGGCGCCGGCATCATGAGCGTGAACACCGCGCTGGTGCGCTTCATCTACCCGCCGACCAAGCTCGGGCGCGGCATCGGCCTCAACGCGCTGGTCGTGGGGGTGACGATTGCGGTCGGCCCGTCGCTTGGCGCGCTGATCCTCGCCGTGGGCAGCTGGCCGTGGCTGTTCGCCGTGAATATTCCCGTGGCGCTCGCCGCGCTGGCCATCTCGCGCACCGCCCTGCCGGAGACGCCTGCCCAGCCGCGCGAGTTCGACTATCCCAGCGCCGTGCTGTCGGCCATCGTGTTCGGGTTGTTCGTGCTGGGCGTGGACGCGCTCGGGCATGCCCCGCTGCGGCTGGCCGGCGCGGCGGGCCTGGTGGCGGCGATCGGGCTCGGCTGGATGCTGGTACGGCGCCAGCGCGGGCGCCTCGCGCCGCTCGTGCCGGTGGACCTGTTTGCCAGCCGCGCCTTCACGCTGGCAGTGGGCACGTCGTTCTGCTCGTTCATGACCCAGATGCTGGCGTTCGTGTCGCTGCCTTTCTATCTGGAATACCAGCTCGCACGCAGCCTCCAGGAGACCGGGCTGCTGATCACGCCCTGGCCGCTGATGGTGGCCGCGATGGCGCTGGTATCGGGACGCCTCTCCGAGCGGTATCCGGCCTCCATCCTGGCCGGCGCGGGCCTGATCTGCCTCTCCGGCGGCCTGATCGGGCTGGCCCTGCTCGGCAAGGATGCCTCCAGCCTCGACATCGCCTGGCGCACGGCGCTCTGCGGCATCGGCTTCGGGTTCTTCCAGTCGCCGAACAATCGCGCGATGATCACCGCCACGCCGCCCGAGCGCAGCGGCGGCGCCAGCGGGGCGCAGGCCACGACACGCCTGCTGGGGCAGACCACCGGTACGGCCGTGGTGGCACTGCTGTTCGGCCTCGATCCGACCGGCGCTGCGCGCGGCGCACTGTACGTGGCCGCGACGGTGGCCGCCATCGGCGCGGCCATCAGCCTGAGCCGCCTGCGCAGCCAGGACGACGCACGGCCCGCGGTGGCCCGGCCCGAACCGCCGGAACCGGACGCGTAGGCGCGGGCTAGGGCCCCCGTCCGCCCTCGCGATGGCGGACGCGACCGTCATGCTGATGGCGGGTCTGGCTGTCATCGTGCCGAAGGTCGGGCAGCATGATCTTGCCGTGCCCACCGGCGTCCTGCACGCGGTTGTGGTCACCACGGATGCAGATCATCGTGCAGCCGGAGAGCGCCAGGAGGCATGCCGCGCACGCCCATCGGCTCCATCCCCGCCACCCCACCCACCACCACCACCGCCGCCGTAGTCTGGCCATCGCGCCTCGCCCCACATCGGGTAGCCCGAAACAAAAAACCGGGTGGGCGTCATCCTGCCGATGACCCGCCACCCGGAACCGCTACCGGGTCTTCACCCGGCCGTCTTCCCGGTTTGTCAGACCGGTCCCATGTCGTACCAGACCTTGGCGTCGCCCTCCGCATTGGTTGACGTCACGTCAGGATCGCCCGGCTCCTGATCGGCGCCCGCCCACCATTTGGCCTTGTACTGATGCAGCCCCTGGCCCTGGTAGTTGTTGGTCACGATGGCGTCGCCCGGATAGCCCTCAGGCCGCCACGTGCCCTCGTCGCCGCTGCTGCCGCCGCCCAGCACCAGGAGTTCCACGGTATCCGAGTCCCGGTCGCCAGTACCGCCCGCGCCGGTCACGGTCACCGTCACTTGCATGGTGGTATCCCGGTCGACAATCGGTGCGTTCGCGGTCACGGAGATCGTGTCGGCGCCATCGAACGACAGGCCGGGCGCGTCCCAGGCATACAGCAGCGGCGCAGGCCCGGTCGACCCGACGGCCGACAGTGAAATCGGCGCCCCAGCCTCCACCTGCAGCCGACCGGTGATCTGGGCCACCACCCCGCCGGACGGCGTCTCGCCAGGCACCACGGAGAGGAAGATCGCGCTCTGGTCCGTCTGCGTGCCATCGCTCACGGTCAGCTTGATCCAGTAGTCGGTCTGCTCATCCACCGACGGCGCCGTGCCTTCGACCAGCTCCTCGGTACTGCCGGAGAATGGCAGGCCCGGCGCGTCCCAGAGGTAGGTCAGCGGGTCGTTGTCGGGATCGAACGACGCTTCCCCGGTGAGGGCGAAGGGCGTACCGGCCTCGATCACCACCGAAATACGCGAAGTGGGCGGCGCCGCGGTGCGCGCCTTGACCTTCAGCGTCTGCGTCGCCGTGCTGGTGCGGTTGCTCCCGTCGCGCACGGTCAGCGTGATCGTGTACGAACGTGCCACGCTGGGCAGCAGGCCGCCCACCGTCGACGTGGTCTTGTCGTCGATGAAGCTCAGGCCCGGCGCGCTCCAGCTGTACGTCAGGTCAGTGCCCACCGAGCGCAGCGCCGTGAATTCCACGCTATCCCCCTCGAACGCCTCCGTGGGGCCATCGATCACCGCTACCGGCGCCCTGCCGCCGTCCTGCACGTTGATACCGGGGAAATAGAACGGCTCCATGTTGACGACGCTCGTCTGCACGGGCGCACCCAGCCCCTCGCGCGCGGCATTGACCAGCACGCCGCTGTCCATGTCGATGGTCCACGTGAACAGGCCGCCCAGGTTGTGCTTGCGCACATACTCGCCTTTGGCGTACACCGAGCGCGGCGTGTCGATCGACATGAACAGGCCGCTTTCCGGGTTGTAGAGATAGTCCGCATCGGCAACCTCGTCGGTATAGACGTTGAAGCCGTTGATGCCGGTCTGGTGCTCCAGGTCAAGGTAGTTGTACAGCAGGTCGAAGAATTCCGTGGTGCCCGACTCGAACGTGCCGGTGGTGGTGCCGGAGCCCGGGTCGTAGGTGCCCTGGAGCGGCGACCAACTGTCGATCACGGCGTTGCGCCCGCTGCGGCTGTAGGCGGCAAAGCCGATGTTGATGTTGGTCGAGGGTACGCCCTGCCCAAGCAGATACTTCACGGCGCGGTCGATGCTGTGGCCTTCCGGGTCCGACGGATCGGTATCGAACAAGTTCGAATGATGCGCGAGCTTGGGCGCCCACGGCGTGCCGAAGTAGTCGTAGGTCATCAGGTTGATGCCTTCCACGCCCGACGCGATCATCCCCTTGATATCGGACGTCAGCAACGTCGCCATGGACGCCCCCGCGGCAATGCTGACCCGGATGCTGGGCAGGCGCTGCTTGAGTTCACGCACCAGCGTCTGGAAGTTGCCGGCGTCCTCGGGGCCGTGCGGGTTGCCGGCGCCGGCGTTGCCCGGATACTCCCAGTCCAGGTCGATCTCGGTGAACATCGGAAAGCGCTGGACGATGAACGCAAGGCTGTCGATCAGCGTCTTGCGCTGGCTCGCATTCGCCGCCACCGCGTGGAATGCCTCGCTCATCGTCCAGCCGCCCAGGCTGAGCGACAGCTTCAGGTTGGGATTCTTGTCCTTCAGCTTTCTCAGGCCGCCGAGCACGCCCTGGGCCTTGCTCTGGATGAAGAGATCCTGGTAGTCGTTGCTGACCCAGCTGGTGAACCCCACGTTCAGGAACGAGGCCACATCGCCCCAGGGGTCGACGAAGGTAGCTTCGTGCAGCTTCTTGCCGAAGTCGACCGCGGCGTTGTCGATGACGTACTGCTTTTCGCCCTTGTCGCCGACGATACCGGCAAAGCCGATGATGATCTTGTCATAGGCGGCGGCGTTCACCAGCATCATGTCCAGGCCGCGCCCGGTCAGGGCATTGCTGAAATTGCCTTCGAGGCGGCCGTCGTACTGCGACCAGTCAGTGAAATACCCAAACACCTTCCGGCCTTGCGGCACCGCCCCATAGGTGTTGTACACGCGCTTGACCACGCGCGTCGCCGTGTACGAATAGTCCTCGGTCTCCGTGGCGGGATCGAACTTGTTCTGCTGGTAAGTGCGCTCCGTGGCACCCACTGACTGCGGCTTGGCGGGATCGCCGGGGTCGCCGTTGTGCACCAGCGCACTGCCGGGACGACCGCCCTTGAGCGCCTGCCGGCGGCCCTTGAAGCGCGACTTCGGCGTTTTCGGCGCGGCCTGCTCGTCGGGATCGCCGTTCCGATATCCCGTGGATGCGAATCCGGTCCGCCCTTGCTGGCCCGGGGTGCTGTTGTCCGATACTTTTGCCATGACTATCTGTCCTTGCAGAATTGGATGAATGCCGCCCGGCTCCCATCGACCTTGACAAAATCATCGCCGGGCGGCCATGCCATCTTTCTCCCGGGTCGGACTTAATGACATGGAATGGAGATGGAATATGCTGTGTCAGGATTAATCGCAGGTTCCGGAAAATCGATCCGAAAAATCGTCTTTCTGCGCGGCGAAAAATGGATGACGTGGATTTTCGTGAATCCACCCTGTTATGCGATCGTGCTTTTGGGTACGCGGACGCGCAAGGAAACCGGACCCGAATGGGTTATGATCGCCGCCACAAGCGGGATAGCACGATGTTAGATAGTTCGCGCGCGGCGCTGGGTTACGCCGCGCGGACAGCGTGAATTCCTGAAGAGAATGGCGACAACCGTTGCGCACCCTGCCGCATTGTTTCAACCCCGTGTGATATTGCGCGTGCCACGTGCGACGGCGTCACCCGCTCGGGGCACATCAACACAAAAATATCTTCCATGGGAGCCGGCGAATCGCGCCCGTACGCTTGTCGTCCATCGCAGACGACATGAGGGTTGCGAAATGATCCGGAATGGCGATTCGGTATTTTTTGACTGGGACAATGACCGCGTGATTCGCGGCGGCGTGGAGACAACGATAACGGGCCAGCAAAAGCGATTGCTGCGGTTATTGGTAGAGGAAAAACCAGCGGTTAAGCCGAAGGATTATTTACTGAATGGCGTCTGGGGCAAGCGTGCCGAACTGGTGGACGAGCTTTATCTCGTGCAACTGGTCTACCGGCTGCGCAAGGCACTGAGCGCCGTCGGCCTGGACGGGCACATCGTCACCGTGCCGCGCGAGGGCTACCGTTTCATCCCGGTGCCGAATACCGTGCTGGCGCCCGATACCGCCGGCCAGGCCCGTACGGAACTCGAGCATGCGCGCGGCCTGGCGCATGTGCTGGCCCGGCTGGGCATGCCGCCCGCCACCCAGCCCTTGCCGGCCACCGAGGACGACCTCCATGTCGATGAGACACAGGGCGTCATTTCCTACGGCGGGGTGGTCGCCAAGGTCACCCGCTTTGAGTTGCGGCTGCTGGCCGCGCTGATCGAGCACCGCGACACCGTGATGTCGCGGCAGCAGATTATCGAGGCGGTGTGGGGCGCCGACGCGATGGTCGATGAGAACTGCCTCACGCAACTGGTCTCGCGGTTGCGGCGGGCATTGCATCCGCTCGGCCTGGACAACTGTGTGGCAGCGGTGCCCAAGGTGGGCTACCGCTTCCGCCAGCAGGGCTACGCCGGGGCGCGCCCGCCCGCCATGTAGCGCCGGGGCTTACTCGGCCTTGGCGCCCGAGTCCTTCACCACCTTGGCCCATTTGGTGATTTCGCTACGCTGGTACGTGGCCAGCGCCTCGGGCGTGCCGAGCACGGGGTCGAGCCCCAGCGTCTTCAGCTTGGCCTGCACGTCGGGCAGCTTGAAGATGCGGTTCAGCTCGGTGTTGAGCTTGGCCACCACGTCCTTGGGCGTGTTGGCCGGCGCGAAGACGGCGAACCACGACTCGGCCTCGTAGCCGGGCAGGCCCTGCTCGGCAATGGTGGGGATGTCCGGCGCGGACGGCGAGCGCTTGGCGCTGGTCACGCCGAGCGCGCGCAGCTTGCCCTCCTTCACCACCGGCAGCGCCGAGGGCAAGTTGTCAAACATCATGGGAATGTGTCCGCCCAGCAGGTCCGGGATGGCCATCGCGCGGCCCTTGTACGGCACGTGGGTGATCTTGACCTGCGCCATGGTGTTGAACAGCTCCCCGGCCACGTGCAGCGACGTGCCGACACCGGGCGTGCCGAACTGCAGCGCGCCGGGCTTGGACTTGGCCAGCGCAATCAGTTCCTGCACGTTCTTGGCCGGCACCGACGGATTGACCACCAGCACGTTCGGCGTGGACGCCAGCAGGATCACCGGCGTGAAGTCCTTGACCATGTCGTACGGCATCTTGCTGTACAGCGCGCCGTTGATCGAGTGCGTGCCCACGGTGCCGAGCGCCAGCGTGTAGCCGTCCGGCGCCGCATGGGCCACGGCCTCGCCGCCGATATTGCCGCCCGCGCCGGGCTTGTTGTCCACCACCACGGGCTGGCCCCACGACGGGGAGATCTTCTCGGAGAAGATCCGCGCGAGGATGTCCGGCGCGCCGCCACTCGGGAAGCCCACCACCATGCGGATCGGCTTGTTCGGATAGTTCTGGGCCTGGGCCTGGGCCGCCCCCGGCACCGCGGAAAGTGCCGCCGTCACTGCCACGCCCGCCATCGTCGCCATCGCGGCCATGAAGCGGCGGCGCGGGTATACACGTACTCGCATGAATTTGTCTCCTGATTGTCTTGTCTTTTTTTGCGATGGGCGGCGATCTTCCGCCGCCTGTCATCTTATACGGCGATATTGCCGAATTCCTTAGTCACCTGATCGTGCAGGCGGCGCATGCCGCGCAGCCACCGGTCGTAATCCTGGCCCTTGCGACGGTAGTACTCGAGCACCTCCGGGTGGGGCAGAATCAGGAAACTCTCATTCACAACGCCTTCGAGCGTCTTCTCGGCAACGTGCTCCGGCGTGACCGACCCGGCCTGCAGGAAGCCCTTGCGCTCGCCGCTCTCGCCAAACAGCATTTTGGTCTGCACGCCCTGCGGGCAGATGCAGCTGACGCGGATGCCCCGGTCGCCATAGGTGATCGACAGCCATTCCGCGAACCCGATGGCCGCGTGCTTGGTCACCGCGTACGGCGCCGAGCCGATCTGCGACAGCAAACCCGCCGCCGACACCGTGTTGATGAAGTAGCCCTCGCCGCGCTCGAGCATCTGCGGCAGCACCGCCTTGGCCGCGTGGATATGGGCCATGACGTTGATCTCCCAGATGCGCTGCCATTCGGCGGCACTGGCGCCCAGCCCCTTGCGCAGGATGATGCCGGCGTTCGAGCAGAAGATGTCGACCTGGCCAAAGCGCTCCGTGGCGGTATCGACGAGCCCCTGCACGGCCGCCGCATCGGCCACGTCCACGCGCTGGGCGAAGATCTGGCAGTCGGGCGCCACCGCCGCGGCCTCTGCGGCCACCTGGGCGGCGCCGGCCTGGTCGATGTCTGCCACGGCCACACCGCGCGCCCCGCCCTGTGCGAATGCCAGCACCAGCGCCCGGCCGATGCCCGTGCCGCCGCCGGTCACGATGACGGTCTTGTTACGAATCTCCATGCTTGTCTCCTCTTGGTATTCCGGTGTTCGCGTGTTCCCGTGTTCGGTCGTCAGGCCGACTGCCAGAGCCGTGCGGCCAGCGTATCGGCCAGTTCGCGGATGCGTGGGCCGAGATTGGTCTCAAGAATTTCCGGCGAGAGGCGCGTGGACGCCCCACCGATATTGATCGACAGCACCTCCGCACCATCCTGCAGGCGCACCGGCGCCGCCACGCCGCTGACCGTGCGGTCCCACTCCGCATGCGCCAGGCAGAAGCCGCGCCGCGCGTGGTCGCGCAAGGCGCGGTCCAGCTTGGCGCGCAGGCCCGGCCAGCGCGGGCCATGGTGCCGCTCCAGTTCCGCCAGCACCGCCGTGCGGCGTGCCGGGGCCAGCCCGGCCAGCCACGCACGCCCGATGGCGGACGTGACCATGGGCAGCCGCGATCCCGGCGTCAGGCGCATGACCAGCGCGCCGCGCGGCTGGCAGACCTCCAGGTACAGCATGTCGTGGCGGTCTGGGGCCGCCAGCGCCACGGTGCAGTCGGTCGCGAAGGCCAGCGACTGCATCAGCGGCTGGGCAATGTCACGGATGCCGGCACCAGACAGGTAGCGCTGCCCAGGCAACATGGCCCCCTGCCCGATGCGGTACTTCTCCTGCCCCGCTACATAGACCAGATAGCCGAGACTCGCCAGCGTGTAGGTCAGCCGCGACACCGTGGGACGCGGAATACCGGTACGGCGCGACAGCTCCGCATTGCCGAGAAAATCATCGTGCGGACCGAACGCGCGCAGCAGTTCCAGCCCGCGCGCCAGCGCCGTCACGAAATTGCGGTCCTCGCCGTCAGCAGGATGGGCCGCGCCGCCGGACAGGAGTCCGGCATCGGCAGGTTGCGGAATCGAGGTGGTGCGCTTCATGGCAGATTCATAACAGCTTCCGCCCGGCGGCATGCCCGCTATGTAGCGAAAACATGTATCCCACAAACGGCGCTCATGGCCCACGCCTGTGGTGTCAAAGGCGCCCTCAATCTCTCTTCAACCTCTCCTCAGCCTCTCATTCGAAATCCGACATCTCGTACAGCGGACGGATTTCGATCTCGCTGGGCCCCGGCATGGGATTCGGGCAGCGCTTCACCCAGGCGACTGCTTCGTCCATGTCCTTGACTTCCCAAAGCCAGAAGCCAGCCACCAGCTCACGGGTCTGAGCGAACGGCCCGTCGATGACCGTACGGCCAGCACCGTCGAACGCCACGCGCTTGCCCGCCGACGAGGGCTTGAGGCCGTCCGCGGCGCGCAGGATGCCGGCCTTCGCCAACGCCTCGTTGAACTTGTGCATCGCCTCGAACAGTTCGGTCGTGGGCAGCATGCCCGTTTCGCTGTCTTCGGTGGCTTTCACTAACACCATGACACGCATCGTCTGTCTCCTTGTCTACGGCCCTCGCCCCACGGTAGCACCGTTGGGGTGGAAATTCTTGGCGAGTGTCGGGGAAATGCCCGCCCCGCAGTCGGCCTGGCGTCCAGAAAAGTGACATTCACTTGAAATTTTATTACTTTCAAACGCGCGATTCGTGTGGCATTGGTCACATCATTGACATATCAAGCAGACAGACTCCACGTCTCGCCCACCGGCACCCCACCTGAGTAGGGTGATCCTTGTCCATCAAGACATTGGCAGACAAAGGCGGCGGGGAATCCGTACGGAATTCTGGCGATTTCGGCCCGGTCCGTGACCTGAACTTCTCTGACCTAGAACCATGACAACCACAAAACCTGTTCATTCGCGCATGTACAGGCCGGTGCTCGGTGCCGGCGCACTGTGCCTGGCGCTGCTGTTGAGCGCCTGCGGCGGCGACGACAACAATGCCCCGCCGCCCGCCACAGGTGGCGGCGACGGTGGCAACGGCGGACCCGGCACCACGCCCGCCGCCTGCACCACGGCGCACTGCGCGCCGGCTCCCTGACCGGCTGACCGGCTGACCGCTGACACCGCTGACACCGCGCCGCCCGCGCCCCCCCATCCAACCGACACCAATCCGGCATGACATTCAACCCGTCCAAGCGCAAGTTCCTGCGCAACACGCTCGGCACCGCGGCAGCGGCTGCCACGCTCGCATCGTTCCCGCCCAGCATCCGCCGCGCCCTGGCCATTGAGGCGAACAACGCCACTGGCACGATCCAGGACGTCAAGCACGTGGTGCTGCTGATGCTCGAGAACCGCTCCTTCGACAGCTATTTCGGCACGTTCAAGGGCGTGCGCGGCTATGGCGACCGCTTCGCGATCCCCTTGGCGAACGGCAAGAACGCGTTCTTCCAGACCGACGCCACGAACAACACGATCACGCCGTATCGCCTGGACGCCACGCTGGGCAACGCGCAGCGCGCGGGCAGCACCCCGCATACCTGGCCCGATGGCCAGGCCGCGTGGGACCACGGGCGCATGAATCGCTGGCCCGTGGCCAAGAACCGGCTGTCGATGTCGTACTACGACACCGCCGAGGTACCGTTCCAGCGCGCGCTGGCCGATGCCTTCACGCTGTGCGACGCCTATCACTGCTCGATGCACACCGGCACCATCCCGAACCGCCTGTTCTACTGGACCGGCACGAATGGCCCGAGCGGCGCCAACGTGGCGGCCATGGTCAACGAATTCAACGGCGGCAATGACGTGGGGCCGTCCACCCAGGGCTGGACGTGGAAGACCTACGCCGACCGCCTGGTCGATGCCGGGGTGAGCTGGAAGGTGTATCAGAGCCTGGCCGACAACTACGGCTGCAACGAGATGATGAGCTTCCAGCACTGGCGCACGGCGATGGAATCGATGCCCGTGGCACGGCGCCCGGTGGCGCTGCCCGGCACCTCGCCCGCCTACGATCCATCGATCGACGACGCGCTGAGCCCGCTCGCCAAGGGCTTTGGCAACACCATGCCTGACGGCCTGCTGCAATCCTTCCGTGACGATGTGCAGAACGGCACGCTGCCGGAAATCTCGTGGATCATCCCGCCGTCGCTCTACAGCGAGCACCCGGGCCCGTCGAGCCCGGCGCAGGGCGGCTGGTATGTGCAGCAGGTGCTGGACGCGCTGACGGCCAACCCCGAGGTCTTCAGCAAGACCGTGCTGCTGATCAACTACGACGAGAATGACGGCTTCTTCGACCACCTGCCGCCGCCGTCGGCCCCGTCGCGCAATGCCGATGCCACGCTCGCCGGCGGCAGCACGCTCAGCGATGCCGACATGGCCTTCGAGTATCACAACTACACGCCTGCCACGGCGAATCAGTCGGCCATCGACGGCAAGCCGTACGGCCCGGGCCCGCGCGTGCCGATGTGTATCGTCTCGCCGTGGAGCCGCGGCGGCTTTGTCAATTCGCAGGTCTTCGACCACACCTCGACGCTGCTCTTCCTGGAAAAGCGCTTCGGCGTGAAGGAGCCGCAGATCGGTGCCTATCGCCGCGCCGTGTGCGGTGACCTGACCTCGGCCTTCAACTTCGTCAGCCCGAACCAGGATGCCCTGCCGACGCTGGCGGGCCGCAGCACCAAGGTCACGGTCGACAACCTGGCACTGACGCAGAAGGCGTCGGCCGCGATTCCCGTGCCGGCCACGCCTGCCTTGCCGGCACAGGTGACCGGCACGCGCCCGTCGCGTGCGCTGCCGTACGAGCTGCACACCACGTCCCGCACCGATGCAGGCGCCAAGACCGTGACGCTGATGTTCTCGAACACCGGCACGGCGGGCGCGGTCTTCCACGTCTACGACAAGCTGCACCTCGACGCCATTCCGCGCCGCTACGTGGTGGAGGCGGGCAAGAGCCTGGACGGCCTGTGGAACGTGGCGGCCGACAACGGTAAATACGATCTGTGGGTGCTGGGCCCGAACGGCTATCACCGCGAGTACGTGGGCGACGTGAACGAGCAGTCGGCTGGCGGCGGCACGGAAATCCAGGTCTGCTACGAACCGTGCGATCCGCCGGTGCTGCAGGTCAAGCTGTACAACCGCAGCGACAAGGCCTGCACGTTCAGCGCAACCGCCAGGGCCTATCGCACGGACGGCCCGTGGGGCCAGAAGGTGGAAGCCGGCAAGGTGGGCGAGCTGAGCTGGACGCTGGGTGACAGCGGCAACTGGTACGACTTCGAGATCAGCTGCGATCTGGCACCGTCGCTGCGCCGCCGCATCGCGGGCCGTATCGAGACCGGCAAGGATACGGTGAGCGATCCGGCGATGGGTCAGCTGTCGTAATCTGCCTTGGCCTGACCCGTCCGCCGACTACGGCTGGCGGGTCGGGCGCCACGGCGGCCTGGGCCCCAGGGCGTTGCGCAGCATCTCAACGAACCGTTGCGTGCGCATGGACGACTGGCGCGACTGGGGCACCAGCGCCATCACGTCCGCATCAGGCAGCCGGTACGCCGGCAGCAGCGCCACCAGCCGCCCGGTGGCCAGTTCATCGGCCACATCCCATTCCGACCGCGCCATGATGCCCTTGCCGGTCAGGCACCAGTGATGGACCACAGCGCCATCATTGCTCTCCATCGTCGGCCGCACCCGCACGGTCAGCTCCCGTGATCGGGCCGGGCGGGGGTTCCGGTCTGCGCTGTCATGACTGCCCTCGGCGAAGCGCCACAGCG
This sequence comes from Cupriavidus sp. 2KB_3, assembly GCF_052115685.1. Lineage (NCBI taxonomy): Bacteria > Pseudomonadati > Pseudomonadota > Betaproteobacteria > Burkholderiales > Burkholderiaceae > Cupriavidus > Cupriavidus sp. 2KB_3. The sequence goes on along the minus strand of NZ_JBFRHD010000007.1, from coordinate 84,233 downwards.
TGACATCCTCGTCGTTCTCCCGGAGCACCAGGCAAGCGTGCCGTTCGAGGTCTGCGGGCGTCTCCAGCGGGGGCGCCTTGGCGAGATATTCGGGCGCCGCGCACAGGATGCGGCGGTTCGGCGCGATGCGATGCGCAATCCAGCGCGAATCCGGGATCGTGCCGATGCTGACCAGCACGTCAAACGCGTCCCGCCCGTGCACGGGCTGGCGCGGCAGCATCAGGTTGTCCGACAGGTACAGCTGCACCTCGAGATTGGGATGGGTGCTGTGGAACTGCGCCAGCAGCGGACCGAGGTAGCGGCGCCCAAAGCCAAACGGCCCATGGACTTTCAGCTTGCCCGCCACCACCTGACTACGCTGCTGAAGCGCCTCCTCGATCACCTGCATCTGCTCCAGGACCCCGGTGGCGTGCTGCGCCAGAAGATGGCCTTCGTGCGTGAGTTGCAGACGGCGGGTGGTGCGTTGGGCCAGCCGGATGCCGAGGCGGGCCTCCAGCTGCCCCAGCCGCTTGGTCACGGCCGGCGGCGTGACGTTCTCTTCCCGGGCCAAGGCGGCCAGGCTACCCAGGCGGTCCAGCGCCAGGATGAACCGCAGATCCTCGATGTCCAGCTTCATTCTTAACCTTTAGGTGAATTAAGAAATTCTATGGCATTAACCACCTGAGGGCCTGGCTTCCCTACACTGGCGACTCGAAAAGCGAAGGCCTCCGCCATGACACAGCCCTCCCACCCGCCCCGCCAATACCAATTCGTCCTGTTCGATCTGCTCACCGCCCTGCTCGACTCCTGGTCCCTATGGAACAGCGTGGCGGGCGGCGAGGCGTCAGGCCGGGCCTGGCGTGCCGCCTACCTGAAGCGCACCTACGCGTGCGGCGCGTATCGCCCGTACGAGACGCTGGTGCGGGAGGCCGCGATCGAAACCGGCCTGCCCGCGTCCATGGCGGACGCGCTTGAGGCGCGCTGGACGGAACTCACCCTGTGGGACGGCGCCGCCGCGGTCCTGAGCACCCTGCGCGCATCGCACGGTCTCGGCGTTGTGACCAACTGCTCGGAGCGGCTCGGGCGGCTGGCGGTCGAGCGCCTGAACGTGCCGATGGACGTCGTGGTGACGTCCGAACGCGCCGGCTTCTACAAGCCCGATCCGCGCCCCTATCGACAAGCGCTGCAGGAACTCGGTGCGGAGCCCGGCAATACGCTGTTCGTCGCCGGCTCAGGTTTCGACCTGTTCGGCACCTCGGCGACAGGCCTCGACACCTACTGGCACAATCGCGTCGGGCTGGCCTTGCCCGAAGGCGCTCCCGCACCCTTGCAGCAGGGCCTGAACCTCCAGCCCGTGCTGGCACTCGCATAACGGATTCCCATGAACTTGCAAGCACTCGAAACGCCGGTCCTTGTCCTGGACCGCCTCAAGATGGAGCGCAATATCGCGCGGCTGCGCGACCGCCTTGCGCCTTCCGGCGTCACGCTGCGGCCGCACGCCAAGACCAACAAGTCCGCCGACGTCGCCTCGCGCATCGGCGCACCGGGTACGCCCATCACCGTATCCACCTTGAAGGAAGCCGGCTACTTCCTCGACCACGGCTGGCGCAACATCCTGTACGCGGTGGGCATCGTGCCGTCCAAGCTGCCCCATGTCGAAGACCTCGTGCGGCGCGGCGCGGCACTGACCCTGCTGCTGGACAACGTCGAGGCCGCCCACGCGCTCGCCGACTGGTGTCGCGAGCGCGCGCTCAACGTGCCGGTGCTGATCGAGATCGATACCGACGGCCACCGTTCGGGCGTCAAGCCGGCAGACCCGGCGCTGCTCGACATCGCCGCCGCACTGGGTGAGGGGGGAAAGGACGAGGGCACCGGCGCCTGGCTCGCGGGCGTGCTCACCCATGCGGGCGATTCCTACAATTGCCGTTCGGCCGAGGCCATCGAAGCCGTGGCCGAGCAGGAGCGCGCCGGCGCGGTACAGGCGGCGGAACGCCTGCGCGCCGCCGGTTATCGCGCGCCGGTGGTGAGCGTCGGCAGCACGCCCACCGCGCATTTCGCCCGCTCGCTCGAAGGCGTGACGGAGGTCCGGGCCGGCGTGTTCGTGTTCTTCGACCTGGTGATGCACGGCATCGGGGTCTGCAGCACGGATGACATCGCGCTGTCGGTGCTGTGCACGGTGATCGGGCATCAGCGCGAGAAAGGCTGGCTGATCACGGACGCCGGGTGGATGGCGATGTCGCGCGACCGTGGCACCGCCAGGCAGCCCGTCGACCAGGGCTACGGACTGGTGTGCGATATCGACGGCAAGCCGCTACCGGAGCTGGTCATGGTCGACGCCAACCAGGAGCACGGCATCGTCAGTCACCGCACGGACCCGTCCGCCACGCCGATGCTCCCGGTCGGCACGCTGCTACGCGTGCTGCCCAATCACGCGTGCGCCACGGCGGCGCAGCACGGCGCGTACACGGTCGTTGCGGGCAGCACGGCGGTGGAAGCGCATTGGCCGCGTTTTGGGGGATGGTGAGCGCGGTTTTGCGATAGGATGGCGCCGGTAACCAGCATAAGAAACACAAGGAGACCTGCGCTTGCCCGAAGCCCTCCCCGCCAGCCGCGCCGGCGAGTTTCCCACCTTCGAGACATCGGATTTCGCGGGTGACGGGTCGTTCTACTTCGACCTCGTGCGGCTGCAGGACCGCGACGACATCCCGCGCGGCTTCCTGCACCGGCACAACTACTACCACCTGCTCTGGATGACCCGGGCGAGCGGCACGCACATGCTCGACTTCGCGCATTTCGACGTGCGCGACCACTCGGTGTTCTTCCTCTCGCCCGGGCAGGTGCATGCCTGGACGTCATCCGTCAAGCCGCACGGCTACGTGCTGAACTTCAGCACCGATTTCTTCGCACGGATGTTTCCGCGCGCCGACGATGCGGCGAAATTCCCGTTCTACCACCCCACGGGCGCCCACAGCGCGCTCTATCTCACGCCGGACCAGCATGACGGCCTGCTGCCGCTGCTCGACGAGATGGAGCGCGAGGCGCGGGATCGCCAACCCGGCTTCCCGGACGTGGTGCGGGCCTGCCTGCTGATCCTGCTCACGCGTCTGCGCCGTCTGTGCCCCGAGACCGAGCCCGCCGGTGGCGTCGGCCCGCACCAGGCCCTCACGCGCCGGTTCACGATGCTGGTGGAGACTCACTACCTGCGCTTCGGCACGATCGGCCAGTACGCCGAGGCGCTCTGCGTGAGCGAGCGCCAGCTCAACGACGCGGTCAAGCGGACCCTGGCGCGCACGGCCAGCCAGGTGGTACAGGAGCGCGTGCTGCTGGAAGCCAAGCGCTGGCTCAGCAACACCGAAACCGGCATCGCCGAGATCGCGTTCCGGCTCAATATCGAGGATCCGGCCTACTTCGCGCGCTTTTTCAAGAAGCAGACCGGCCTCACGCCGGGCGACTTCCGCCGGAAGCATTGCCGTCCGCTGGACTGACGCGCGAAAAAGTCCAACACAACGTCTGATCCGTCCTAACGCCGCCGGCACGCGCCTGCGTAGAGTGTTCCTCATGGTGCATCCATAAGACATCCAGAAGACACCAGAAGCACAGGAGACAGACATGTACAAAGCCATCGCCCCGCTGCGGGGCCTTGCCCTGGCCGCCGTATTGGCCGTTACCCCCTTCAGCGCGATGGCGGAATACCCCGATCATCCCCTGCGCATCATCGTGCCGTTCGCGGCCGGCGGCGCCACTGACGTGATCGCGCGCACCGTGGCGCAAGCCATGTCGGCCCGCCTCGGCCAGTCGGTCGTGGTGGAGAACAAGGCCGGCGCCAACGGCAACATCGGTGCCGTCTCGGCCGCGCGGGCGGACGCCGACGGCTACACGCTGCTGATGGCCACGTCGAGCCATGCCATCAATGCGTCGCTCTACCAGAAGCTCAACTACAGTCTCACGCGTGATTTCGTGGGGCTGTCGAACCTCGCGTCCGTCCCCCTGCTGCTGGTGGTGAATCCGTCCGTGCCGGTCAATTCGGCCACGGAGCTCGCCGCGTACGCCAAGGCCAACGCCGGCCGCGTCAATTACGCGTCGGGCGGTACCGGCACCGCTTCCCATCTGGCCGGCGAGCAGTTCAGCACGCTGGCCGGTACCAGGATGACACACGTGGCCTACAAGGGTGGGTCGCAGGCGCTTAATGACGTGATGGGCGGCCAGGTGCAGGTCATGTTCGCCAACCTGCCCGAAGTCCTCGCGCAGGTGCAGAGTGGGAAGCTCAAGGCGCTGGCGGTCACGGGCAGCAAGCGCCACGCCGCCCTGCCCGATGTGCCGGCCTTCTCCGAAACGCCGTTCCCGGGCATGACCGCGCGCTCGTGGTTCGGCCTGTTCGCACCGGCCGGCACGCCGAAGGCCGCCGTCGACAAGCTCTCGCAGTCCATCGTCCAGAGCGTGGCCGACCCCGCCGTCAAGGATCGACTCAAAGGGCTCGGCGCCGATCCGGTTGGCGACGACCAGCCCGCATTTCAGAAATACGTGAATCAGGAGGTGGCGCGCTGGGCCGTGCTTGTCAAGCAGTCCGGCGCCACCGTCGATTGACGCCAATCATCCGCTACGAATCGAGGAAACCCATGCTGTACGACGTGCGCACCTACACCTGCCGCCCCGGCACGATCAAGAAACACCTGGCGTTGTATGCCGAGCATGGCTACGAGACCCAGAGCCGCCATCTGGGCAAGCCGCTGGCCTACATGCACACCGAGACCGGCAATGTGAACAGCTACATGCACATCTGGGTCTACGAGAGCGCAGCCGACCGCGAGGCCAAGCGCCAGGCGCTGCAGAAGGATCCGGCCTGGGGCGAGTACCTGAAGATGAGCGCCGAAGCTGCCTACCTGATCAGCCAGGAGAACCGGCTGATGACGCAAGTCTCGTTCTTCACGCCGTAGTCGGCACGGGCGGCCTATCGCGTATGCCCTATACCCTATAGCCGCCCGGCCCAGTACTCCCGGAACGCCCGCCGCGGGTCATCCTGCGCGCGCGTGCCGGCGGCCTCGCCATCGAACACCAGCGTGGTGCGCCGCGTAGCCGAATACGCCGGCCATTGCGGAGTCCGTGCGTTGGCGGGATCGCCAGTCGCGGCGAAGCTGACCCATGCACTGGCGAGCTGGTCGGCCAGACGCAGATTGGCCTCGCTCGGGCCGTTCAGCCCCATGCGAATGTCGTGCAGACTCGGCCCGATATCCACGCCATGCGGCGCGCCGTAGCGGCCGCCATAGGCCGGGCTGGGCGTCTTCCACAAATAGGTCCATACCGGCGCACCGTTGCCGCTGGCGTGCGCAGCGGCCTTGCGGTCCGCCTGCAGCTGCGCGATACGACGGAAGGTCATGTCCGTATCGATCCGCGCCTGCAGCACGAACGGCGTGGCACGCGGATCCTCATCCCGATACATCGTCACAAGACGCGCCGCATCGTCACCCACGCGGGTCTGCGCGAAACGGAGCAAGCCCGCATCGTCAAGGTCGAAATTGATCTGACGGTAGGCGCGCTCGTCCAGCGTTGTGCTGATGATCATCGGCACCTGTGCCGAGATCGGCGGCGCGTCCGGATCGAACGGATGGCGCGGAATCGCCACGCCGTCTATCGCCGGCGAGAATGCGCGCGGTGCCTCGCCCTTCAAGCGATCTGCGGCCTCGAACCGCAATTGCGCCGCCAGCAGTTGCTCGAACGGCAGTGTATGCAGCCGGTCCAGCGAGCCCTTGCCGATTTGCAGCGCCGTCAGGTACTTGGCCGCAATCTCCGTGGACTGCGCCGCCGTCATGACCCGGATGCCCGAACCGCTCATGACCCCGGCGCGACGGAACAGGCCCTGCGCCGACGGCATGGCCATCAGCGTGCTGGTCTTCAGGCCGCCGCCCGACTGGCCAAACACCAGTACGCGCGACGGATCACCCCCGAACGACTCCACGTTCTCGCGCACCCAGCGCAGCGCCGCAACGATATCGAGCATGCCCACCGCGCCCGATTGCGCATAGCGCTCGCCGCCCACCTCAGCCAGGTTCAGATAGCCAAAGGAACCGAGCCTGTGATTGATGGTGATAAACACCACGTCGCCAAAGCGCGCCATCATCTCGCCGTCGAACTGCGGCGAATTGCCCGAGCCCGCATAGAAGCCGCCCCCATGCAGATGCACGAGCACCGGGCGCTTCGCGGCCTTCGCAGGCGAGGGCGTCCACAGGTTCAGCACCAGGCAGTCTTCGCCCATGCCGCCGGGTTGCAGGTCATAGGCGATCAGGTCCGCATAGGCACGGCGACGGTCCGCCGGCATCTGCGGCGCGTAGTTACCGTAGGCGGTGGCATCGCGCACGCCGCTCCATTTCGCCACGGGCTGCGGCGGCATGAAGCGGTTGGCGCCGCCTGTGTCGGCGCCGTAGCGCAAGCCCTTGAACACATGCACGCCACCTGAGCGCAGGCCCCGCACCTTGCCATCGGTGGTCTCGACCACCGAAAACACCGGATCCTCCGTCATCGCGCGTACGCCTCCCGTGACCGCGCTGCCCGCCGTCAGGGCAGCGGCAGACTTCAGCCACTGTCGACGCGATACTCCCTTGTGCTCCATCGCCCCTCCCTTTTCTTCGTTCTAGTGATTGTCTGCCTGGTGAGGCGACGTTACTTGCCCGTAAAGGCGGGCTTGCGCTTCTCTTTCCACGCCAGCGCGCCTTCGCGGATGTCCTCCGATTGCGTCGCGCGCCGGATGTCCGCAGCAAGCGCCGCCGTGTCCAGGTCTCCACGCGCGATCGCATTCAGATGCCGCTTCATGCCCTGCACCGCAATCGGCGCCAGCCCGGCGATGCTCTCGGCCAGTTGCGCCGTGCGCTCGCGCAGGTGGTCGGCGGGCAGCAGTTCGGTCAGGAATCCGCACGCCAGCATCTCGGGCGCCTGGATCCGTTCGGCGGTCAGGAACAGGCGCTTGGCCGCGTTCAGGCCCAGCCTCGTCACGTAGCGGCGCATGCCGCGCTCATAGAAATGCAGGCCCAGGCGCGCGGCCGGCATGAACATCTCCACGGCGTCGGTGCCGAGCCGGAAGTCGCACGCCAACGACAGGTCCGTGCCGCCGCCGTAGACGCCACCCTGAATTTCGGCGATGGTCACTGCGCGACAATCCTCCATCGCATTGACCAGCGGCTCGAAGCCCGCGCCACGCTGGCCGGCGGCGAGCTTGCCGATATCGAACCCGCTGCAGAAGTACTTGCCCGTGCTGCGCAGGACCAGCACGCGCACATCGCTGCCATTCACGGTTTCGATGTGCTGCAGCAACGCCTGCAGGTCGTCCGGACCAAGCCGGTTGGCCACATCGGGGCGCTGAAGTGTCAGCGTGGCCACGTGGGCGGCAATGTCGAGCGTGGGAAGCGAACCTTCGGAAGCCATGCGTCAAATCTCCGGATCAACAAAGGGAAGTCAGGCGGCGGGTGCTTCCGTCGCCTCGCGAGTTGCCTGTCGCTGCCGCAACGCGACGTCGAATCGTTCGATGCGCGCCTGCGCGAAGGCCGGACGCTGCTGCACGCGCTGCCACCAATCGGCCACCGCCGGCATGCGATCTTCCGCCATGGCCTCGGGCGCGAGTTCCGCAATCCGCGCGACAAATGGCATCGCGGCGATATCGGCCAGAGAATAGTGCGCGCCCATCAGCCACGGCCCGCTGCCGAGCATCGATGCCATCTTCGGTATCAATGCCAGCAAGGTGTCCAGCGCCGCGCGCTTTTCGTCGTCCGAGTACGGCTTGCGGGCGATACGAAGCCAGGCTTCACGCCGCTCCGGTGTCGGGATCCGTGCAAGCTTCCCGGCCAGGTCTGTGTCGCTCCATTGCGACGCCACAGGCTGCAACGCGATGCTCCAGTTCAGGATCAGCAGGTTCGGCAGCAGCGTGTCGTCGGTCCAGCGGACGAAGTTGCGCATCGTGGCCCGCGCATACGGATCGGCGGGGCGCAGCGGGGGATTCGGCAGGACGTCGTCGATGTACTCGCAGATCGTGGCGCTTTCATAGAGAAAGCGGCCATCGTCCAGCACCAGCGCCGGCACCACGCCGTTCGGATTCATCGCCAGGAATGCTGGCGAGTGGTGCTCCTGCGCAGCAAGGTCGACAGGCACGCTGTCGTAGTCGATGCCCTTCTCCGCCAGACACAGCCGCACACGGCGCGACGCGCTGGACAACCAGCCATGGAACAGTCTCATAGGGCGATCTCCTGTCAGGGAATCAGGACGGTGGCGCCCGTCGTGGCACGGCCTTCGAGGCTGCGATGAGCCGCCCGGACGTCGGACAAGGCGAAGCGCTGCCCCACCTCCAGGCGCAGGTGCCCCGCCTCTACCGCCGAGAACAGCGCCTGCGCCGCTCGACGCAATGACGCCGCATCGGCGATGAACGTGCGCAGCGTCGGCCGCGAAACGATCAGGGACTTCGCATGCAGCAGTTGCAGGTCGAACGCCTCCACGTCGCCAGACGCGGTGCCATAGTTGATGGCCATCCCGCAAGGCTTCAGGCATTGCAGCGACGGCACGAAGACGTCCTTGCCGACCGCATCGTAGACCACCGAAACGCCCCTGCCTTGCGTCAGCGCCATGACTTCCGCGACAAAGTCCGCCTCGCGATAGCAGATCGCATGGTGGCAGCCATGATCCAGCGCTACGCGGCGCTTGGCTTCGCTGCCCACCGTGCCAATCACCGTTGCGCCAAGCGAGCGCGCCCATTGCGACAGCAGCACGCCCATCCCGCCAGCCGCCGCATGCACCAGCACCCAATCGCCGGGCTGCACCACATATAGCCGCCGCAACAAATACTCGGCCGTCAGTCCTCGCAACAGGGTGGCCCCGGCCACCTCCTCGGAAATCGTCTCCGGCAGCGGCACGACGCGATCAGCCGGCACGTTGCGCGTGACCTGATACGCGCCCGGATACATGGCGGCCACGCGCTGTCCGACGGCAATGCCCGACACCTCCTGCCCGACCGCCGTGACGATGCCTGCGCCGACCGATCCCAGCGTGATAGGGAACGGCGTCGGCGTGTGGGGGCCATGCGCACCATTGCGCTGGTAGATGTCGGCGAAGTTCAGGCCGATGGCCGATTGCCGGATCTGGACTTCGGTGGCATCAGGGGCCGCAACCTGCACTTCATCGAGTTCGAGCACGGCGGCGTCGCCATGCTTTCTTATACGGACTACGTTCGTATGCATACGGTCTGTTGTCTCCAAGCCGGCGCGATGACCCCTTGCCGTACCGCCGGAACCTGCGCTTTCAGGTGGTAGCGGGCCGGGGGAAGCGTAGCGCATGCGCGGACGCGCCGCATCATGGTAAATCCGTATACGTATATTTATGATGCATATTCGTATACTTTACCGGCACCCACGAATGCACGAAGAGGACCGATGACTCACGACGCACCGCTGTCCGGCTACACCGTCCTGGATCTTTCCATTGCCCGCGCTGGCCCGGTTGCCGTCCGGCTGCTGGCGGACTGGGGGGCCGATGTCATCCGCATCGAACCGCCGCCACCGCGTGACCGCGGATCGGTCACCGGGCGGCGCCGGGGCTCGGATGAACAGAACCTGCATCGCAACAAGCGCAGCCTCTGCCTGGACCTGAAGACGCCCGAAGGCGCCGAAATCCTGGCCACGCTGGTGCGCCGCGCGGACGTGGTGGTGGAGAACTTCCGTTCCGTGGTGAAGGAGCGGCTGGGGCTCACGTATGAACGCCTGAGCGGCCTGAACCCACGCGTGATCCTTGCCAGCATCTCCGGGTTCGGGCAGGACGGCCCGTACTGCGAGCGCCCGGGACTCGACCAGATCGTGCAGGGCATGTGTGGACTGAGTTCCGTGACCGGCATGCCCGGCCACGGCCCGCTCCGCGTGGGCATCGCGATCTCGGACACCACAGCCGGCATGTTCCTGGGGCAAGGCATCCTGCTGGCGCTGCTGCAACGCGAGCGGACGGGACGCGGCCAATGGGTCCACACGTCGCTGATCGAGGCGATGCTGAACAAGCTCGATTTCCAGGGCGCGCGCTACACGGTGGAAGGCGTGGTGCCCACGCAGCAAGGCAACGCGCACCCCACGCTCGCCCCAATGGGCACGTATCAATGCCGGGACGGCGTCGTCAATATCGCTGCCAGCACGGATCGCATGTGGAGCCACTTCTGCCACGCACTCGGTGCGGATGCGCTGCTGGCCGATACCTCGCTGCACAGTGCGGCCGGGCGGAATGCGCAACGCGAGCGCCTCGACGCCGCGATCAACGCGTGCACGGCGGCGTTCACCGCAGCGGAACTGACGGAACGGCTCAACGCGGTCGGCGTGCCGTGCGGGCCGGTCTTCGATATCGGTCAGGCGTTCGAAGACCCGCAGGTCCAGCATCTGCGCATGACCCGTCCCGCCGACCATCCCGAACTGGGTCCGCTGGCATTGCTGCGCTCTCCGATCAACCTGTCCGCCGCGCCGCACCCCGAGCGGTTCTTCAGCGCGGCGCCAGATCCCGGTGCCCATACCGACGCCATCCTGCGCGACCTGGGCTACGACGATGCCCGCATCGCCCAATTTCGCGATGCCAATATCGCGGCGTGACGGGCCGCACCAGACAAGCCAAAACAAAGACGGAGACAAATGATGATCCCTCGATGCCTGCGCGCCAGGCGCGTACTCGCGCGCGCACTCACGATGGCGGCCCTGGCGGTATCGTTCGTGCCACCCGCGCTCGCGGCCGACGACTACCCGAATCGCCCCATTCGCGTGCTGGTGGGCTACACACCGGCCGGCGCGGCCGACTACGTGGCACGCATCTTCGGCGAAGCCTTGTCCAAACAGCTCGGCCAGACCATCGTGGTCGATAACAAGCCCGGCGCGGGCAGTACGCTGGCTTCCACCGCATTGGCCGGCGCCCCGCCGGACGGCTATACCCTGGCGCTCGCCACGGCCACGCTGTATGGCATCGACCAGCGGCTCTACAAGGCGCGCTACAAGGGGGAGGATTTCACCCCCATCACGCGCCTGACCGTCTCGCCGTTGATCCTGGCCGTGAACAGGAACCTGGGTGTGGCGGACGTCAAGGCGCTCGTGGCCAAGGCGAAGGCCGATGCGGGCGGGTTCAACTACTCGTCGTCCGGCATTGGCGGTTCGCCGCACGTGGCGGGGCTGCAGTTCGAGAAGGCTACCGGCGTGCGCATGACCCATGTGCCCTACAAGGGCGGCGCGCCGGCCTTGCAGGCCGTGGCAGCCGGCGAAGTGCAAATGTCATTCGGCACGGCTGCCTCGGTCTTGCCGATGGGCACGCAAGGTGTGGTGAAGATGATCGGCGTGACCACGCCGAAGCCGTCCGACGTGGCGCCCGGCCTGCCGTCGCTGGCCGAAACGGGGCTCCCCGGATTCAACTTCACGTTCTGGTTTGGCCTTTATGGTCCGGCAGGCCTGCCCCCGGAGATTCGGGACAAGATCTTCGCGGCCACGCGCAAGGTCATGGCCGACCCGCAGATCCGCGCCAAGCTGGCCGCCAATGGCAGCGAAGTGTCGCTATCGGAATCGCCGGCGGAGTTCGGCGCGTGGGCCTCGGCCGATGGGCGCAATGCGTTGGAACGTATCGTGCAGGCCGGCGTGAAGCTCGATTGATGAAGATCTGGCGATGCGGCGCGGGGGCGCCGATCAGCGCCGCCCCCGCCCCCGCGCGGCGCCATCGCCGGGCATCGAGGCGATCATGTCCGCATAGACATCGCCGCCCGTGGCGATATGGCGCACCATGGCCGCGGCGGCGGCGTCCTCGCTGCCGCGCAGGATCGCTTCCAGCACCTCCTCGTGCTCCGCCAGTGATGCACGAATGCGCGCGGGCTTTTCGAAGCGCAGATCGCGCATGCCGCGCATCCGTGCCCGCATGGTGAGGATCTGGCGCGACAGGATGTCGTTGCAGCTGGCTTCGTAGATCACGTGATGGAAGGCGTCGTTGGCCTTGCGGTACGCCACGCCATCGGCCTTCTCGGCCGCCGCCCGGCACGCCTCCAGTGCCGTCTGGATCGCCTTGCGCTGCGGCGCCGAAATGCGGCGCGCCGCCAGCCGCGCGGCCAGCGACTCCAGCTGCACCAGGATCTCGCTCATCGCCACGTATTCGCGCAGCGTGATCGACGCGACGATGGCGCCCTGGCGTGGCACCAGATCGACCAGCCCGGCGGATTCCAGCTGGATCAGCGCCTCGCGCACCGGAGTGCGCGACACCTTGAAGCGCGCGAGCAACTGCTGTTCCTCCAGCTGCGTGCCGCTGGGCAACTTCCCGCTCAGAATGTCTTGCTCGATCGCCGTACGGATGGTCTCGGACAAGCTCTTCTTTTCATCGGACATGGAACACTGCGAGCGCGCTGAGTGGGGATGGCGCGATTCTACTACCGCGCCCGCCCGCGTATGCGCAATTGCCCGCTATGTGCACAAAAGCGACGCCGCTCAGTCCAGCGAGATCTTCCCCGCCTTGACGATTTCGGCATACCGCACCGTGTCACGCTCGATCAGCTTGCGAAACGCCTCCGGCGTATCGCTGACCGGCACAAAACCGAGTTCGGTGAGCTTCTTCGACACTTCCGGGCTGGTAGTGGCGGCGGCGATGGCCTTCGCCATGCGATCCACCACCGGCTGCGGCGTACCGGCCGGCGCCAGCAGGCCGGTCCACGAACTCATGACAAACCCGGGGAAGCCGGACTCCTCCATGGTCGGGATCTGCGGCTCGCCGGGCCAGCGCTTGGCCGAGGCCACAGCCAGCACATTGATCTTTCCGGACTTCACGTGCGGCATGGGCACCAGCAGCGGATCGAACGCGATGGACACCTCGCCGGACACCAGCGCCGGCAGGATCGGCGCGCTGCCGTTGTACGGAACGTGCGTCATCTTGAGCTTCGACTCCATCGCCAGACGCTCGCCGGTCAGGTGCGCCGAGCTGCCAACGCCGCTCGAGCCGAAGGTCAGCGCGTCCGGATTCTTGCGCCCATAGGCAACGAGTTCGCCGACGTTCTTCACCGGCAGCCGCTTGCTGGCAAACAGGAACAGCGGCAGTTCCGCCATCTGGGCCACCGGCACCAGATCCGATGGCTTGTAGCTCAGCTTCGAGTAGAGCGACATGTTGGCGCTGTAGGCGGCCAGCACGGACACGAAGGTATAGCCGTCAGGCGCGGAGCGCGCCGCAACGCCCACGCCGAGCGTGCTGTTGGCGCCCGGCTTGTTCTCGATGATGATGGGCTGGCCAAGGCTTTGCGAGACCTTCTCGAACACTACGCGAGAGACGGTGTCCGTCGACCCGCCCGGCGTATAGGGAACAATGACCTTGATCGGCTTGGTCGGCCATTCTGCTGCGCTCGCCCCCTGGCCGATGGCCAGTCCCGCAATGAGGATGGCCGCCATGCGGGCGGCGCGCGTGGCGCGTGTCTTGATACTCAATTGCTGTCTCCAATTCTGTTTCTTTGATTTGCCGCCAAAGTCGGCGGCTCATTATGCGCGACGCAGCGGCCAATCCAACGGGCGCTACGCAAGTGGTGTTCGATATCCGGACATCGCCTGGGGCGTGAGCGCGGGATTCTTTACCTACGCGCAAAACTGTTGATGCGTGATGTGCCTTCTTTCCTCGGCGCCGGGCAGCTAGATTGGGCCGTGCTCCCCTAAAAGGTCGTAAACGGTCGTAGACGGTCACAGCCATGAATGAATCCGCCCCCTCCCTCCCCGCTCCCGCAATCCGGCACGCCGCTGACAGCTACGTCGACCGCAATGCCCCGTACTGGCAACGGAATCTCGCGGTTGCCGTCTTCGGGTCTTTCACCACGCTGGTCAGCCTGAGCATGCTGCTGCCGTTCCTGCCGTTGTACGTGGAGCAACTCGGCGTGACGTCGCAGGACAAGGTGGTGCAGTGGTCTGGCGTGGCGTTCGGCATCACGTTCTTCGCCACCGCCGTGACCGCCCCCTTGTGGGGCAAGCTGGCCGACCGCTTCGGACGCAAGCCGATGCTGGTACGTGCGGCGGTTGGCATGGCCATCGTGATGTCGATGATCGGGCTGGCCCACAACGTCTATGAACTCGTTGCGCTGCGTTTCGCCGCGGGTCTGATCGGCGGCTATGCGTCGGCGGCCACCGTGATGATCGGTACGCAGGCCCCGCCCGAGCGGGCGGGATGGGCACTCGGCGTGCTTTCCACCGGGGCGCTAACGGGCAATCTGATCGGCCCGCTCATCGGAGGCCTGCTGCCGAACCTGATCGGGATTCGCGGCACATTCTTCGCCGGCGGTGCCATGATCGGCGTGGCGGCGTTGCTGACGATCTTTGGCGTGCGCGAGGATTTCACCCGTCCGCCCAAGTCCGCCGGCCAACCCGTGCCCGCCGACGGCGCCGCCCGCAGCGCGCATCGCTTCGCGCTGCCGGCCCTGCTGGTGACGGCTGCCATGGTGCTGCTGGCCAATATGTCGATCGAGCCGATCATCACCGTCTATATCCGGCAACTCGATGTACCGCACGACCGATTGGCCACGGTGGCCGGCATCGTCATGGCCTGTTCGGCGTTTGGCAGCGTGCTGACCGCCTCGCGGCTGGGTGCGCTGGCCGACCGCATCGGCGCCTGGAATGTCATTATCGGTTGCCTCGTGGCCACCGCCCTTGTCCTGATTCCGCAGGCGTTCGTGACCAACTGGTGGACGCTGGCCGCGCTGCGTGGCGTGATGGGGATGGCGCTCGCCGGGCTGCTTCCCGCCATCGGCAAGCTTGTGCGCCAGGCCGTCAAGGAGCACCAGTCCGGCAAGATGCTCGGCTACCTGCAATCCGCGCAGTTTTCCGGGCAGGTGATCGGGCCGTTGATCGGCGCGCAGATCAGCGTGCATCTGGGCATGCGTGCGGTGTTCTTTGTCACCAGCGCCCTGTTGCTCGCCTGTGCCGTGTTCGATCGCTGGGCCAAGGCGCGCTGAACCGGCATGTCAGCCCGGAACGGGCTGAATCGGTTCGCATTGACAAGTCATCCGCAGGCGGCATCGGTGGTCTATGCTGGAAGACAGCACATTCACCGGGACCATTCATGGCCTACCACCGAGATCCCCGTCCTGGCAACGCCCTGGGCAGCGCGTTGGCCGGATGCCTCCTCATTACCCTGCTTGGCCTGGCCGGTTGCGATACACCGCCCCGGGATACCTCGTCCACGCCCCCGCCCCCGCGCGAGCCCATCGCCGCCAGCGACGATGTGTACCCGCCGCCCTCCACAGTGCACGACACCCGCCCCAAACGCGCGACCCCCTAGGGGGTCGGTCCGGGGCAGGCAAAGGTTGCCCAGTCAGATGACGTTGGTGGGGACGCGCGGCGGCCTCTGTCCGGCTACTTCACCGGCGTCAGAATCGGCGCGCCCTTGCTCTTGATCAGGAACACCACGAACTTCGCAGGCTGGGTAGTGCTGGCATTGCGCCCGACCGTGTGAATATCGTTGGGGCCTTCGTAGAAGGTTTCACCCGCCTTGAGCGTGACCTCTTTGCCGCCCTTGAGGCCCATGATGATGCTGCCCTCGAGCACGTAGACGAAGGCGTGCGCATCATGGCGATGCACGGGATCCACGGCGCCCGGCGGATAGTCCACGACGATCATCTCGCCTTCCTTGCCCGGATATTCGGGCAACGGCTTTGTCATCAGCTGCTTGACGCTCGCCTCGGGCGCGGCGGCTGCCGGTCCGGCCACCATCAGGCACGACAGCATCAGGGTTGCCGCAAGGGATACGACTGTCTTCATGGCATCACTCCAGGTTGGCTTTATCGAGTCCGAACGCCTTGTCCGATGAACCGGGCACCATCTGGAACGCCACGTTCAGGCGGTTCCAGGCATTGATGGCCCCCACCAGGAAGGTCAGGTCCGACAATTCCTTTTCGCTGTACTGGGTGCGCACGCGCTCGTAGATGTCGTCGGGCACGCCACCTGCGGGAAGGTGGGTCAGCGCTTCCGTCCAGGCCAGCGCGGCGCGTTCGCGCGGCGAGAAGAGCGTCGATTCGCGCCAGATCGCCACGTGGTGCAGGCGCAGTTCCCGTTCGCCGTGGATCTTCGCCATCTTGATGTGCATGTCGACACAGAACGCGCAGCCATTGAGCTGCGATGCGCGAATCTCGACGAGCTCCTGGATGGGCGTCTCGATCGTGGTCTTCTGGAACAGGGCCCCGAACTCGATGAGCTTCTTGGTCAGCTCGGGGGATTGCTGGAAGTAGTTCGTACGTTGGGTCATGACTTTTCTCCTGTGTCGATGCCTGAAGCCATGGTAGGTGCGGCGCCCCCGCCACGCCAGACCGACTCCGCGCGCACAGTGTTTCCCGCCAGGCATCAATCCGGATGCCCATGCCAGTGCACTCCACTCACCCGGCAGCCCCAAAAAATCAGGGATAACACCAAGACTCCGAGCACTGGCGCGGGATGCGTATTTCGCACAGCGGAATGCATCGTCCGATTGCTTGACGCTGGCCGAATCGCCATGCAAATTCGCTGAAAACGAACGACCGTGCTAGAACGCGATCCGCCTCCACCGCCCCGGTGCGGGAAACAGGATTCACGGCAAGGACACGGCGTCACCGGACCCTCGGCTCTGCCGGGTTCCAGGAGAGTGGCGCGCCACCCGGCGCGGCAACGCAAGGAGACAACTCATGCAAGACAACCGACACGCGGCACCAGCGCCGAGCTGGCCGCGCTTGCCCGCCAACTTGACGGCCACCCCGCCACAACGCTGATCCGCCGGAATCCGCGCCGGTCCAGCTGACTTGACGCTGATCCGGCCCGCGCTGCCGCCCCAACGGCAACGCGCCTCCACGCGCCCCGGCCCCGTGCCGGCGCGCACCTTGTTTCGCGAACCGTACGAGGTAATCCCGTGGCATTGTTTTTCCAACAGTTTCTCAATGGCCTGACGCTGGGCGGCGTATACAGCCTGGTGGCGCTGGGGCTGACGCTGGTCTACGGCATCCTGCACGTGCCCAACTTCGCGCACGGCGCGCTGTACATGGCCGGCGCCTATGTGTCGTACTACGCCATGACCACGCTGGGCCTGAACTACTGGCTGGCAATGCTGGCCGCCGCGGCCGTGGTGGCCGTGCTGTCGATGCTGGCAGACCGCCTGGTGTTTCATCCCCTGCGCAACGCGCCCGAGATCCACGACATGATTGCCGCCATCGGTATCCTGCTGTTCCTGGAAGCCGGCGCACAGGCGCTGTGGGGCGCGGACTTCCACCGCATGCCCACGCCGTACGGCCAGATGGTGGAGTTCCTCGGCCTCACGGCGCCGATGCAGCGCCTGCTGATCATCGTCGCCGCGTTCGGCCTGATGGTGCTGCTGCACCTGTTCCTGACGCGCACGATCACGGGCTCCACGATCATGGCGATGGCCCAGAACCGCGAGGGTGCCGCGCTGGTCGGCATCGACGCCACGCGCGTGACGCTGCTGGTCTTCGCCATCTCGGGCGCACTCGCAGCCATCGCCGCCACGCTGTACGCGCCGATCAACCTCGTCTACCCGAGCATGGGCAACCTGGTCATCACCAAGGCGTTCGTAATCATCATCCTCGGCGGCATGGGCAGCATCCCGGGCGCGATCGTCGGCGGCCTGATCATCGGCATGGCCGAGAGCTTCGGCGGCTTCTATATCTCCACCGACTACAAGGACATCATCGCGTTCCTGCTGCTGGTGATCATCCTGTCCATCCGGCCACAGGGCCTGTTCGCGGCCAAGGCGGCCTGATTCCGCATAAGGAGCGACCCATGAAAGCAATGCAAGGAAAGACCGGCTGGGCCCTGTTGCTGGCGGCCGCCATCGCGTTTCCGCTGGTCGTGCCCAACAGCTATTTCCTGACCGTGATGACGCTGGCGTTCATCTACGCCATCGCCACGCTCGGCCTGAACCTGCTGACCGGCTATACCGGCCAGCTCAACCTGGCGCACGGCGGTTTCATGGCGATTGGCGCCTACACGGTGGGCATCCTGACCGTGGATCACCAGTTGCCGTTCTGGCTCGCCTTCGCGCTCTCCGGCGTGGTCTGCATGGCGTTTGGCTACGTGGTGGGCGTGGTGTCGCTGCGGCTCAAGGGCCATTACTTCTCGATCTTCACGATGTGCGTGGGCTACATCATCTACCTGCTGATCGAGAAGTGGGAAGGCCTCACCCACGGCACGGTCGGCCTGATCGGCATTCCGGTGCCGGCGGCCATCGGCCCGATCACCTTCGACAGCGTGCCGGCACAGTACTACCTCGTGCTGACCTTCCTGGTGATCGGCATGTTCATCATGCATCGGATCGTCAGCTCGCTGCTGGGCCGCAGCTTCCTGGCGGTGCGCAACAGCGATGCGCTGGCCGAAGCGCTGGGCATCAACCTGATGCGTACCAAGGTGCTGTCGTTCGTGCTGTCGGTGGGTTATGCCGGCTTCGCCGGGGCGCTCTACGCGGGGCAGGTGCGCTTCCTGGGCCCGGACATCGCCCGTACCGACGTCACCTTCGATATGGTCATGGCGATGCTGGTGGGCGGCACGGGCACGCTGCTCGGGCCGCTGCTCGGGGCAGTGCTGGTGCCCTGGGTTACCCAGACGCTGCAGTTCCTGCAGGACTACCGGATGCTCGTGTTCGGCCCGGTGCTGATCCTGCTGATCATCTTCTTCCCGGATGGCATCGTCGGCTCCTACCTGAAGAAGCAGGCCCGCCGCGCCGCCGCCGCACGCCGTGGCCAGCACGCCGCCACGCGCCCCGGCAACGTGCAGCCGCCCGTCCCGACCACCCGCCCCGGAGCCGAAAATGCTTGAGATCCGCAACCTCACCAAGAAATTCGGCGGGCTGACCGCGGTGCATGACGTCTCCGTGTCGTTCGAGGCCGGCCACATCAACGCGATCATCGGCCCCAATGGCGCCGGCAAGACCACCTTCTTCAACCTGATCGCCGGCACGCACGCGCCGAGTTCCGGCCAGATCCTGTTCAAGGGGCAGGACGTGGCCGGCCTGCGCGCGGACCAGATCGCCCGGCTCGGGGTGGCGCGCACCTTCCAGGCCACGGCCCTGTTCGACCGCGCGACGGTGCTCGACAACCTGATCGTCGGCCACCGGCTGCGCACGTCGTCGGGGCTGGCCGATGTGCTGTTCAACTCCCGGCGCCTGCGCGAGGAAGAACGGCTGTGCCGCGAGAAGGCCGAGGCAGCGCTCGACTTCGTCGGCCTGACCCATCTGGCCCATGAGGTGGCGGCAGACATCACCCAGGAGGCCCGCAAGCGCGTGGCCTTCGCGCTGGCGCTGGCCACGGACCCCGAACTGCTGCTGCTCGACGAACCCGCCGGCGGCGTGAACCCCGAGGAAACGGTGGGGCTGGCCGAACTGATCCGCAAGATGGTGCGGCATGGCAAGACCGTCTGCCTGATCGAACACAAGATGGACATGATCATGCGGCTGGCCGACAAGATCATGGTGCTCAACTACGGCGAGAAGATTGCCGAAGGCACGCCGGCGCAGGTCCAGCAGGACCCGCGCGTCATCGAAGCCTATCTGGGAGCCGACCATGTTGCAGCTTGAACGCGTTTCGCTGTCCTACGGCAGCTTCCGTGCGCTGGACAACGTCTCGCTGCACGCCAAGGCCGGCGAACTGGTGGTGCTGCTCGGCGCCAACGGGGCAGGCAAGAGCTCGATCTTCCTGGCGATGAGCGGCATCCATCGCACCAGCGGCGGCTGCATGCGTTTCGATGGCCGCGAGCTGGCCGGCATGAAACCATCGCAGATCGTGCAGGCCGGGCTGGTGCACTGCCCCGAGGGCCGCAAGCTGTTTCCGGCGATGAGCGTGCAGAAGAACCTGACGCTGGGCGCCTACGTGCACCGCCGCGACAGCGCGGGCATCCGGGAGACGCTGGAGGAAGTCTTCGAGATGTTCCCGATCCTGCGCCAGAAGAAGGACGACCCCGCCGGCTCGCTGTCCGGCGGGCAGCAGCAGATGGTGGCGCTGGGCCGCGCGCTGATGGGCCGCCCGCGCGCGCTGCTGCTGGACGAGCCGTCGCTGGGGCTGGCGCCGCTGGTGGTCAAGCAGATGTTCGAGGTGATCCAGCGCATCAACCGCGCCGGCACCACGGTGCTGCTGGCGGAGCAGAACGCCTACGCCGCCCTCGGCATCGCACACCGGGCGTACGTGATCGAGAGCGGCCGGATCGTGATGGAAGGCGATCGGGAGTCGCTGCTCAAGGACGAAGGCATTCGCAAGGCGTATATCGGCGGATAGTCCGCCCCACACCAGACAAGCGCAGTACCAAATCCAAAAAGGAGACAGCAATGCAGCACAAGACGATGGGTCGTTTCTTCCCGCTGGCCGCATGCGCCGTGGCCGCGCTCTTCGCCGCCACGCCCGCGCTCGCGCAGGAAGTAGTCAAGATCGGCTACACCGGCCCGCTCTCCGGCGGTGCGGCGCTGTACGGCAAGAACGTGCTGTCCGGCATCCAGATGGCCGTGGACGAGATCAACGCGCAGGGCCTGGCCGTCAACGGCAAGAAGGTCAAGCTGGAAGTGGTGGCGCTGGACGACAAGTACGCGCCGGCCGAGGCCGCCATCAACGCCCGCCGCCTGGTGCAGCAGCACAAGACCCCGGCCGTCTTCGTGCCGCACTCGGGCGGCATCTTCGCGCTGCAGGCCTTCAACGAGCAGGAGAAGTTCCTGGTCATGGCCTATTCGAGCGTGCCGCGCATCACCGACGCCGGCAACAAGCTGACCATCCGCATCCCGCCGGCCTACACCGGCTATATCGAACCGTTCATCAAGGCGCAGATGAAGCGCTACGGCAAGAACGTGGCGCTGGTGCCGGCGGACCATGATTACGCCAAGGCGTGGGTGCAGGCCTTCGTGCCGGCCTGGGAAGGCGCCGGCGGCAAGATCGTGGGCAACAACCCGATGTCGTACACCAAGGCGACCGATTTCTACACCGGCGTGTCGCGCGCCATCGCCGAGAAGCCGGACGTGATGTTCGTGGGCGGCCCCTCGGAGCCGACCGCGCTGGTGGTCAAGCAGGCCCGCGAACTGGGCTTCAAGGGCGGTTTCATCGTCATGGACCAGGCCAAGATGGACGAGATGGCCAAGGTCACCAACGGGCTCGCCATGCTTGAAGGCTCGATCGGCGTGATGCCGCTGGTCAACGACAACCGCCCGGCCGCGCAGGCCTACAACGCCAAGTACAAGAAGCTCCATGACGGCCGCGATGCCACCACGGAGATGTCCCTGAACTACACGATGACGTGGGCGCTGGCCAATGCGATGAAGCTGGCCGGCACCACCACCGACTCGGCGGCCATCCGCGCCAAGATTCCGGAGGCCGTCAAGGCCCTGCCGAAGGACGTGAACCCGAACGAGGTGGAGGGCATCGACGCCAAGGGCGGCTCGGTGGCGGACACCGTGGTCGGCTGGGTCCAGAACGGCAAGATCGCACCGGTGCGGCTGTCGGAACTGGCGAAGTAAGCCAGGCGGCGCAGCAACAGGCTTCTACGGAGGGAGAAGGGGTAGCACGGCGGTACCAGCCGGCGGCACAGCCGGCGTGAAATGTGGAGAGAAAGCGAAGGGCGTCCGGTGGCTCCGGACGCCCTTTGTCTTTGCTGCGCGCCGCAGTCGATCAGCGTCGGTCGTCGTTGCGCGCCTGCATCGCCCCGCGGTTGCCGTGGCCGCCCCGGTCGCCCGGCTCATTCTGGCCGCGCTGCTGTTGCTGCTGTTGCTGCTGCTGGAACTGCCGCTGCCGTTCCTGCTGCTGTTGCTGTTGCTGCTGCGCCCGTTGCTGCTGCTCCTGGGCCTGCCGCTGCTGCTGGGCCTGACGCTGCTGCTCCATCTGCTGGCGTTGCTGGTCCTGCATGGCGCGCTGCTGCTCCTGCGCCTGCCGCTGCTGTTGCGCGGCCTGGCGCTGGTGCTCCATCTGCTGGCGCTGTTGCTCCTGCGCGGCCCGCTGGTGTTCCATCTGCTGGCGTTGCTGCTCCTGCTGCGCCCGCTGCTGCTCGAACTGCTGCCGCTGCTGCCGCTGCTGCTCCTGCTGCTGGCGCTGTTGCTCCTGCTGCGCCCGTTGCTGGTCGAACTGGTGGCGCTGCATCGCCTCGCGCTGCTGGTCCTGCTGCTGGCGCTGCTGCTCCTGCTGCGCCCGCTGCTGGTCGAACTGGCGGCGCTGGTTCGCCTCGCGCTGCTGGTCCTGAAGCTGGCGCTGCTGCTCCTGCGCCATGCGTTGCTGGTCATACTGCTGGCGCCGCTGAAGATCCTGGCCCTGGCGCTGCTGCTCCTGCAACTGCCGCTGCTGCTCCTGCCGCTGGTTCTGGAGCGCCTGCTGCTGACGCTGCTGGAAATCGGCCGATTGCCGCTGCTGCTCGTTCAACTGCCGCTGTTGCTCGAACTGCTGGCGCTGCACGGCCTGCTGCTGGCGTTGCGCCTCGGGCGGCACGCCGCGCATCTGGTCCGGACGGGTAGTCCAGTTCCTGCCGTTATCGCGCGGATTGTCGTCTGGACGCTGGGCGCCCCCCTGCACCGGGTTCACGAAGCCGCGCGGCGCGCCGTCACGGCTCGGATCGCCGCCACGGTGGCGGGCAGCCAGCGCGGCCTCGGTCAGGCGCACGTCAGGCCGACCCTGACCACCCCGGTCGCCCTGCCCCGCCTGCCCCGCCTGTGGCGACGGCGGACGCCCCGGGCGCCGGTCGTCAAACGCCGGCCGACCCGGCAGATGCGTGGCGATGGCCTGCCGCTCGAAACCCTGCCGCGCCATCGGCGGCAGCGCACGCGTCGGCGCCTCGCCTATATAACTACGCTTGACCGGTGCCATCGGCGGGGCGCCCCGGCCCTCGCCCACCGGCAGGGTCCGCCATGCATCCTGGTGGGACCCACGCGGCACGGGCCGTCCTTCAACGAAATTGCGCGACGGCATGCCCGTGATGGCGCCCGGCACGTTGCGATTGATCCAGCGTTCCCGGTCGCGGTCGCGGCCGTCGCCACCCCGCCCATAGTGGTGGATCGGGGCGTAGTTGATTCGCGAAACATAGTTCTGGCTGGCTCGATAGCCTGGGCGGTAGACGTCGCGCGGCCCGAGCGGGTACCAGGCAACGCCGGGGCCGCCGCCAATGCGGATGGTGGCCGCGCTGCCGCCAATAAAGCCGACCACGGCCGGCGCATAGCACGGGCGCACGCTGACCGGGCCGGGTACCCAGCCCCAGCGGTTGCCGAAATGGGCCCAACGGCCATAGTGCGACGGGGCGAAGCCCCACGGCGCGTCATCGATCCAGGTCCAGCCCCACGGCGCCACCCAGGCCCAGTGCCCGGTGCTGTACGGCGCCCAGCCGGACGGCACTGCGCGCGGGAACCACACCGCGCCGTAGCCGGCATCCTGCTGCCAGTCGCCATAGTCGTCCAGTGCGGCGTAGCCGGTCATCTCGCGCGGCACGTAACGCGCGGAGACGGACTGGTCCTCGCGGGCATCGCGTGCGGCGGTCCATTGGTCGAAGCCGTCGGGCGGCGGGTACGCGCCCGCGCCGGCATCGGCAAGGTCGGTGCCGGCAAAGCGCATGCGCTGGCCGCGCGACAGCTCGATCGAACGCGTATCCCCATATAGGACCGCGCTGCCGTGGCGCATGCTGACCAGTGTGGTGTTGCCATCGGGCGAGACGTCGATCCGATAATCGCCCGGTTCATTGGGCACGAAAGCGAGGTTGGGCGTATCGACTTCCACCTGCTGGCCCTGCGGCAAGGCGCGCACGCGCAATTGCAGCGAGCCCTGGGTGAGCTTGACCTGCGTGGTGTCGTCGTCGAGGTTGAGGATGCTGGCGGCCGTGGCGCCGCCCAGCCGCACCGTGGTGGTGCCGGCATGGACTTCGGCCCGTCCGCCCGGATCGACCCAGAGCCGGT
This sequence comes from Cupriavidus sp. 2KB_3, assembly GCF_052115685.1. Taxonomy (NCBI): domain Bacteria; kingdom Pseudomonadati; phylum Pseudomonadota; class Betaproteobacteria; order Burkholderiales; family Burkholderiaceae; genus Cupriavidus; species Cupriavidus sp. 2KB_3. The sequence goes on along the minus strand of NZ_JBFRHD010000007.1, from coordinate 60,389 downwards.
CGCCGGTGGTCACCGGCCGGTTCAAGCCGATGGCCGCCCACTCGTCCGAGCCGGCCGGTGCGAAGCTGATGCCACCGGCCGCGTCGGTCAGGGTGGCGATGCGGGAAGACGGATCGGCATATTGCCCGTTCGGCGCCAGCGCGTCGGGGTTGCCGAGGACGGAGCCGTCGGCGGCGCCCTGCGCGTAGCCGGGCGGCGCGTAATCCTGGGCCTGCGCCATCAAGCCATATGCCACCAGCGCGGCGGCCAGGCCAATCCCGGCAAGCGGCGCCAGCCGGCGCGGCCATGCAGAAACCGAAGCCGAAACCGGGCGATCAAAGTATTGCATCGTGCGAGTCATCTCTGTTCCGGACGCCCACCGCGCTTGGGGGGCGTCGCCGTACTGTCACCGTATATCGGATAACGGCATGGAACGCGACTTGCGGACCTGACTTTGTAAGCACATATTTCCCTGGCGCCGTCCGGGGGTCGGGCGGATATGCGCGGAAACAAGTCTTGCAGATGCTGACAGGGCGCCGGATAGCGCAACCGATTTGCTGCAATGCAGCATCGGCGGTCAGCGCGGCTGGCTGCGCAGGAAGTCGGTCAGCCGGTCAGGCGGCATCGGGCGGCCATAGAAATACCCCTGCGCCTCGATGCAGCGGTTGGCGAGGAGGAAGTCGCGCTGCTCGGCGGTCTCCACCCCCTCCGCCACCACGCCAATGCGCAGGCTTTCGCCCACATTGATGACCGAGCGGACGATGGCGGCGTCCACGTCGTCCTGGGTGACATTGCGGATAAAGGACTGGTCGATCTTGAGCCGGTCCACGGGAAACGTCTTGAGGAAGCTCAGGGAGGCGTAGCCGGTGCCGAAATCGTCGCAGGTCAGCGTCACGCCGTCGCGCCGCAGGGCCTGGAGCTGGTCGGAGACGTCGTCGCCCTGCTGCAGGGCGATGGTCTCGGTGATTTCGATCTCCAGCAGCTTCGCCGGCAGCTCCAGCGCGCGCAGCACATGGCGCACCTCGGTCAGCAACCGGCTTTCCGACAGCTGGGCGGCGAACAGGTTGATGGCCACGCGCGGCGGCTCGGCGAAGGTCAGCGACCACGCCCGCGCCTGGGCGCAGGCCGTATGCAGCAGCCACATGCCCACGTCCCCGGCCACGCTGCTGGCCGCCAGGGCGTCGATGAAGGCGGCTGGCGTCAGCAGGCCCAGGGTAGGATGGCGCCAGCGCATCAGCGCCTCGGCGCCCACCACGCGGCCATCGCGCAGGTCCACCTGAGGTTGATAGAGCAACTCGAACTGGCGCTGGGCATAGGCCTCGCGCAGCGCCTGCACCAGCGAGAGCCGCGTGGTCACGTCCGTGCGCATCTGCGGCTTGAAGAAGCGGATGGTCCGGCCGCCGTCGTGCTTGGCCCGGGCCAGCGCCAGGCTGGCCGCCGCCAGCACATCGGACGAATTCTCGCCCCCAGCCGGCATCACGCAGGCGCCGATACTGGCCAGCACATGGTGCCGGCGGCCGTTCATTTCATAGGGGGCGGACAGCATCGACAGGATGGCGGCGCTCACATGGCGCACCAGCGTCGGGTCCGAGATGGATGTCAGGAGCACGCCGAACTCGTCGCTGCCCACGCGCCCGATGATGGCGTCGCGCGGGGAGGCGTCGGCCAGCCGCCGGGCCACGCCCTGGAGAATGGCATCGCCCTCGGCATGCCCGTGCATGTCGTTGAAGGCGCGGAAGTCGTCGATACCCACCAGCAGCAAAGCAAAGCGTGGCGGCGCCTCGCTGCGCAGGCGCGCCTCCAGTCGCGTCAAGTATGCCTGGCGAGCGACCACGCCGGTCAGCGGATCGAGATCCGCCGGCGGCAAGGCGCCAGTCGCCTGTACCTCCGACCTGGCCACCATCCCTGCCCTATCAGTTGTGATGAACATAGTTCCCGCTCAAGCTATTTGGCAAGTGTGACGAAAACCATGGAAAAATCAAGCGGTACAGAAATGCGGCGCAACCGCGCAACGGCGCGGGCTGGCGGGCGGCCGTCCGGCGCCGGCCGACGTTGTCAGCGCCGGGCGCATACAGTACCCTACGCCGCAAACGCCTGCCGCACCCGGGGCGCCATCCGCCTTCCGGCCGATAGCGCCCCGCCGTGAAACCTGCCAGCGGCCAATTCAAGAAGACCAACGCGGACCCGACCGTGAACAACTGGACCCTACGCTCGCGCATCCTGGCGAGTTTCAGCCTCATTCTCCTTGTCATGGCGCTGATGGGCGTGGTCGCCTACAACCGCCTGTCCGCCATCGAGCATGAAAGCGATGTCATGCGCAACGATGCCCTGCCCGGCCTGAACTACAGCGCCGGCATGCGTGGCATCTGGGGCGAGTTCTACGTCCTGGCCTGGCAGATCGTCACCACCGAGGACGCCGGCCAGCGCGGCCGCCTGCTGGCCCAGCACCAGGATGCCACCCAGCGCTTCCAGCGCATGGAACAGTTGTATGAAGCGTCCATCGTCCGCGCGGACGATCGCGCCCGTTTCACGGCGTTCAAGGAACTTCAGGCCCGATATGACCAATCGGCGCAGTTGTATCTCGATCCGACCAAATGGCGGGACACCGCCACCGCCGAAGCCGCGCTGCGCGGCCAGGCGCACGACGTCTGGCTCGACGGTCGCAAGGCACTGCAGGGACTGGTCGATGACAACAACGCCATCGCCAGCGACGCCGCCAAGGACATTGCCGACGCCGTGGAAGGCGCCAAGACAAGTATCGAGGTGGCGCTGGGGCTCGCGGTGGTCGTGGCCGCGGTCTGCGGCTACCTGCTGCTGCGTTCGATCACCGTGCCGATGGCCGGCATCGTCTCGCTGCTGACCGGCATGCGCGGTGGCGACCTGCGCCAGCGCATGGCGCTGGGGCGGCGCGACGAATTCCTGGCCGTCGAGGAAGGCTTCAACCAGATGGCCGGCGAGCTGACCACGCTGGTCGGCCAGGCGCAGCGCTCGGCCATCCAGGTCACCACGTCGGTCAACGAGATCGCCGCCACCGCCCGCCAGCAGCAGGCCACGGCCACCGAGACCGCCGCCACCACGACCCAGATCGGCGCCACCTCGCGCGAGATCTCGGCCACCTCCCGCGACCTCGTGCGGACGATGGGCGAAGTCTCCCACGCCGCCGAACAGACCGCCGGGCTGGCGGGCACCGGGCAGGTCGGGCTGTCGCGCATGGAGGCGACCATGCACCATGTGATGGAGGCCGCCGGCTCGGTCAACGCCCGGCTGGCCACGCTTAACGAGCGCGCCGGCAATATCAACCAGGTGGTGACCACCATCGCCCGCGTGGCGGACCAGACCAACCTGCTGTCCCTGAACGCCGCCATCGAGGCCGAGAAGGCCGGCGAGTACGGGCGCGGCTTTTCCGTGGTGGCCACCGAGATCCGGCGTCTGGCGGACCAGACCGCCGTTGCCACCTACGATATCGAGCAGATGGTGCGCGAGATCCAGTCGGCCGTCTCCGCCGGCGTGATGGGCATGGACAAGTTCTCGGAGGAAGTGCGACGCGGCATGTCCGAGGTCACCCAGGTGGGCGACCAGCTCTCCCAGATCATCGGCCAGGTGCAGTCGCTGGCGCCGCGCGTGCAGATGGTGAACGAGGGCATGCAGGCGCAGGCCGGCGGCGCCGAACAGATCAACCAGGCGCTGATGCAGCTGTCCGAGGCCGCACAGCAGACCGTGGAGTCGCTGCGCCAGTCGAGCCAGGCCATCGACGAGCTGACGCTCGTGGCCAACGAACTGCGCAGCGGCGTCTCGCGCTTCAAGGTGTGAGCGCGGGCTTTCGCGACGCGCATGTCCCACCATGGCCCTCTTCCTGCTGTTCCGCATCGGTCCTGACCACTACGCGCTCGATACCGCCGAGGTGGCCGAGGTACTGCCGCTGACCACGCTCAAGCAGATTCCGGGGGCGCCGGCATGGGTTGGCGGGCTGATGGTGCGGCACGGGCAGCCGGTACCCGTGATCGACATCCCCGCGCTGGCCACAGGCACGCCCGCCGTGGCGCGCAAGAGCACGCGGACCGTGCTGGTGCACTACCGCCGCACCGCCCATGGCAGGCATGCCATCGACCAGCCCGCCCGCCTGCTCGGCCTGCGGCTCGAATACGCCACGGAAACCCTGCGCGCCGATGCCGCCGCCTTCGTCGATGGCGGCATCGACCCTGCCCCGGTGCGCTATCTCGGCCCCGTACTGCACGACGCGCGCGGCCTCGTGCAATGGGTGCGCGTGGGGGCGCTGCTGCCCGATGCCGTGCACGACCTGCTGTTTCCCGATCCGGCCCCGGCATGACCGACGCCCCGCACCCGCTCACGCCCATCGAAGTGTTGCTGAAGGAACGCATCGGGCTCGATGCGGGCGCCATCGGCGCCGGCACGATCGCGCGTGCCGTACTGGAGCGCCAGATCGCCGTGGGGGCCACCGACCTTGGCAACTACTGGAACGTGCTGCACGCGGTGCCGGACGAGTTGCAGGCTTTGATCGAAGCCGTGGTGGTGCCGGAGACCTGGTTTTTCCGTCATCGTGAAGCGCTGCTGGCCATGGCGAGCTTTGCCGCCCACCGCAGCTTTGGCGACGGTGTGCCGATGCTGCGCGTGCTGAGCGCACCCTGCTCCACCGGCGAGGAACCGTACTCCATCGTCATGGCGCTGCTGGACGCCGGCGTGCCGCCCGAGCGGTTTCGCGTGGATGCCGTGGATGTCAGCGCCAGGGCGCTGGAACGGGCGCGCGCCGGTCACTATGGCAACAATGCGTTCCGGGGCCGGCCGCTGGACTTCCGTGAACGCTATTTCACGCCGGTGGCGGCGGGCTACCAGATTGCCGACAAGGTTCGCGCGCAGGTCCGGCTGCTGCCGGGGAACCTCCTCGATCCGTCGCTGCTCGCTGCCGAGCCGCCCTACCACGTGGTGTTCTGCCGCAACCTGCTGATCTATTTCGACCTGGACACGCAGCGCCGCGCGGCGCAGGCGCTGGTACGCCTGACGCGCCCGGACGGCCTGGTCTTCGTCGGCCCGGCCGAAGCCAGCCTGCTGACGCGTGAAGGGCTCGCCAGCGCCGGGGTGCCGCTCGCCTTCGCATTCCATCCCCATCCGGTGCGCCCGCCCGCACGGGAAGTGCCGGCGTCCCTGGCGCCGGCCTTGCCCCGCGCGCCGCTGCCAGTCTCCCCCACTGTGCCGGCGCGCCGGCCCCAGCCGGCCCCCGCATTGCGCGCCGCGCCGCCCGCCGCCACGCGCGTGAACCCGCCCGTGCCGCAAGCCGGCAGCGATGCGCTCACCGCGATTTCCGCGCTTGCCGACCGTGGCGACCTGGCCGGCGCCACCGTCGCGTGCGAGCAATTCCTGGCGCAGCGCGGCCCATCCGCCAACGCCTACTGCCTGCTTGGCGTGCTGCACGACGCCGCCGGCCACGTGGCCGATGCCCATGCCGCCTACCGCAAGGCGGTGTACCTCGAACCCGGCCACGAGGAAGCGCTCTACCACCTTGCCGCCCTGCTCGACAGCGAGGGCGATGCCGGCGGCGCCGCGCGCCTGCGCGAGCGCGCCCAACGTCACGCCCGCATGAGCCATGGTTGAAACCTCCGCGACCCCGCTGCCGAACCTTGCTGCCATCGACGATTGCTGGCGACGCATCGGCGTGTCCGGCGACGCTTCCTGTCCGCTGCTGGCGACGCACGTCCACTGCCGCAACTGCCCGACCTACGCGCAGGCCGCCACGGCCCTGCTCGACGCGCTGGCCGTCGACGATCTCGTGGATGCCGCCACGCTGGATCAACCTGCCGGGGGCGCCTCCCACGTCGATCGCGCGGCGGGCCAGTCGTGCGTGGTCTTCCGCGTGGGCGACGAATGGCTCGCACTGCCGACCGCCGTGCTTGGCGAAGTCACCGCGCCGGCGCCAATCCACTCGCTGCCGCACCGCCGTCACGCGGCGCTGGTCGGGGTGGCCTCAGTGCGCGGGGCGCTGCTGACCTGCGTGTCGCTGGCGCTGCTGTTCGGCGGCACGGCGACCGATACCAGCCGCACGGGACGATTCCTGATGCTGGGCCAGGGGCGCAACGCCATTGCGCTGCCCGTGGCCGAGGTGGCGGGCGTGCAGCACGTGCCTCACACCGCACTGCTGCCGCTGCCGGCCACGCTGGCGCGCGCCTCCGCGCACTACACGCGGGCATTGTTCGAGCATGAGGGCCACACAGTCGGCCTGCTCGACGCCGACCTGCTGCGGCAGGCCCTGTCACGGAGCCTGTCATGAATCCCGAACAGCTCCGCGATGCCTCGATGCTCGAACTGTTCGCGCTCGAGGCGGACGCGCAGGCGGAAATCCTGAACGCCGGCCTGCTCGCGCTCGAGCGCGAGCCCGCTGCGGCCGCGCACCTGGAATCGTGCATGCGCGCCGCCCATTCGCTCAAGGGCGCGGCGCGCATTGTCGGGCTGGATGGCGGCGTGCGCGTGGCGCACGTGATGGAAGACTGCCTCGTTGCCGCGCAGCGCGGCGGCCTGCTGCTGACGCCGTCCCATATCGACGCCCTGCTGCAGGGCACCGACCTGCTGCAACGGATCGGCCATCCCCCCGGCGGCGCGCTCGACTGGCCCGAGCGGGAAGGACTGGCGGAGATCGACGCCTGTGTCGCGCGCCTCAACGCGCTGCTCGACGGCACGGACCCGGTGCCGCCGCCCGCGCGGATGCCGGCGGTATCCACAGCAACGCCCGAGACGCCTGTCGCCGAAGCCCCTCCTTCCGCTCAGGCCATACAGGTCGCCGGCGACACGCAGGAGCGCATGCTGCGCGTCAACGCCGACCGGCTGGACCGGCTGCTGGCCATGGCCGGCGAAGCGATGGTGGAGACGCACTGGCTGCGCCCGTTCGGCGGCGCCATGCAACAGGCGCGGCGCCAGCAGATGCGCGCGCTCCAGGCGCTGGACGGCATCCAGGCCCTGCTGGCCAGTGCCGACGGTACCGTGCCACGGCTGCGGGCGGCGCTGGCCGAAGCGCGCCAGTTGCTTGAGGACAGCCATGGCCAGCTTTCGCAGCGCGTGGAGGAAATCGACCAGTACGATCACCGTGCGAGCCGGCTGTCGCGCCAGCTTTACGACACCGCGCTGTCCTGCCGCATGCGCCCGCTCTCGGACGGCATCATGGGCTATTCGCGCATGGTGCGCGACCTCGGCCGCGCGCTCGGCAAGCCGGTGCACCTGACGCTGGCGGGCGAGCAGACCCAGGTGGACCGCGACATCCTCGAACAGCTCGACGCCCCGCTGGCCCACCTGCTGCGCAACGCGGTGGATCATGGCATCGAGCCGCCCGAGGTGCGCCGCGCCGCCGGCAAGCCGGAGGAAGGGCGCGTCTCGCTGCATGCGCGCCATAACGCGGGGCGTCTTGTCATCGAGATCTTCGACGATGGTGCCGGCGTGGATTTCCACGCGCTGCGCGATGCCATCGTGCGCCGCAGCCTGGCCCAGCCCGAGACCGCGGCGCGGATGTCCGAGACCGAGCTGCTCGAATTCCTGCTGCTGCCCGGCTTCAGCCTGCGCGAGACGGTTTCCCATGTCTCGGGACGCGGCGTCGGGCTGGACGCCGTGCAGGACATGGTGCGCGCCGTGCGCGGCAGCCTGCGGCTCTCCCAGCAGCCCGGCAGCGGGCTCCACTTCCATCTCGAACTGCCGCTCACGCTGTCCGTCGTGCGCACGCTGCTGGTGGAAGTAGCCGGTGAAGCCTATGCCTTCCCGCTCGGGCACGTCCTGCGCGCGGTGGCGGTGCGCCGGGACGAGATCGAGCAGGTGGAGCAGCACCAGCACTTCCGCCATGACGGCCGGCCCGTCGGCCTCGTCAGTGCGGCGCAGCTGCTGCAGCGGCCCGAGACGGCCACGCAGGACGCCGACGCCGTGCCCATAGTCATCATCGGCGAGCAGGATCGTGTCTACGGCATTGCGGTGGACCGCCTGTTGGGCGAACGCATGCTGGTGGTGCAGCCGCTGGCGCAGGCGCTGGGCAAGATCAAGGACATCGCGGCGGGCAGCCTGACCGACGACGGCACGCCCGTCCTGATCTTCGATGTCGAGGATATGCTGCGCTCGGTCGAGAAGCTGGTGTCCGATGGCCGGATCGAGCGCGTGCGCCAGGCTGGCGCCGGTGCCGCCGACGTCCGCCGCAAGCGGGTACTCGTGGTCGACGATTCCCTGACCGTGCGCGAGCTGGAGCGCAAGCTGCTGGCCGGGCGCGGCTACGATGTGGCGGTGGCCGTGGACGGCATGGATGGCTGGAACGTCCTGCGCGCCGAACCCTTCGATCTCGTCATCACGGACGTGGACATGCCGCGCATGGACGGCATCGAACTGGTCAGCCGTATTCGGGAGGAGCCGCGCCTGCGGCAGCTGCCGGTGATGATCGTGTCGTACAAGGACCGCGAGCAGGACCGCGAACGCGGGTTGCAGGCCGGCGCGGACTATTATCTGGCCAAGGGCAGTTTCCATGACACGGCGTTGCTGGACGCCGTGCTGGATCTCATCGGCGAGGCACGCGCATGAAGATCGGTATCGTCAATGATTCTCCGCTGGCCGTGGCGGCGCTGCGGCGCGCCATCGCGCTCGATGCCACGCACGAAATCATCTGGGTGGCTGGCGATGGCGAGCAGGCCATACGCATGGCCGCCACGCAAACGCCAGATCTCATCCTGATGGATTTGCTGATGCCGGTCATGGACGGCGTGGAAGCCACACGGCGCATCATGGCCGCCACGCCCTGTGCGATCGTCGTGGTGACGATGGATCTCGGGCGCAACGCGGACCAGGTGTTCGCTGCGATGGGTCACGGGGCGGTCGATGCGGTGGACACGCCCACACTGGCCGAGGCGGATACGCAACTCGCAGCAGGACCGCTGCTGCGCAAGATCCGCAACATCGCCCGGCTGCTGAACGGCCGAGCGACCACATCGAACTCCCTGACCGCGGCCACGCCTGCGCCGGCCGCGCCGCGCCTCGTGGCGATCGGTGCCTCGGCAGGCGGGCCGGCTGCACTGGCCACGCTGCTGGGCGCGCTGCCGGCCGACTTCGGCGCGGCGGTCGTGGCCGTGCAGCATGTGGACGAAGCGTTCGCGCCCGGCATGGCCGACTGGCTCAACGCCCAGTGCGCGCTGCCGGTGAGCATCGCACGCGCCGGCGAGACGCCGCAGATCGGCACCGTCGTGCTGGCGGGCACGAACGACCACCTGCGGCTGGTGCATGCCGCGCGGATGGCCTACACCCCGGAGCCGGGCGACTACCTGTACCGGCCTTCCATCGACGTGTTCTTTGAATCGGTGGTGGAGCACTGGCGCGGCGAGGCGGTCGGCGTGCTGCTCACCGGCATGGGCCGCGACGGTGCCCGCGGCCTCAAGGCGATGCGCGACCGTGGCTACCTGACCATCGCACAGGACCAGGCCACCAGTGCGGTGTACGGCATGCCCAAGGCGGCTGCCGCGCTGGACGCCGCCGTCGAGATCCTGCCGCTGCCCCGGATTGCCGCGCGGCTGGTCAAGGCGTGCGGCGGCGGGCGCTGCGCAGGTCCGGCGCGCTGACCTCCATCGATATCCAGACGGATCCAGGCAAACCACCAGAACAAGAACAAAGCACAGGATGCATGAAAATGCCAAGACCTAACCCTCCGGCCGATGCGGCGGCCCATAGCGCGAAAGGCGCCAACAACAGCGAGTACATGGCGATGGTGCTGCTGGTTGACGACCAGGCCATCATCGGCGAAGCGGTACGCCGCGCACTGGCCGGCGAGCCGGACATCGACTTCCACTACTGCGCGCAGCCCGACGATGCCGTGGCCGTGGCGGAGCGCACGCAACCGACCGTCATCCTGCAGGACCTCGTAATGCCGGGCACCGACGGCCTGACGCTCGTACGGCGCTATCGGGAGAACCCCGGCACGCGCGACATCCCCATCATCGTGCTCTCCACCAAGGAAGAAGCCACGATGAAGAGCGCCGCGTTCGCGGCGGGCGCCAACGACTATCTCGTGAAGCTGCCGGACACCATCGAGCTCGTGGCGCGCATCCGCTATCACTCACGCTCCTACCTGAACCTGCTGCAGCGCGACGAAGCGTATCGGGCACTCCGGCAGAGCCAGCAACAGTTACTCGAAACCAACCTGGAACTGCAGCGGCTGACCAACTCCGACGGCCTCACCGGGCTCTCGAACCGCCGCTATTTCGATGAATACCTGAGCGCCGAGTGGCGGCGCGCGCAGCGCGAGCAGACGCAGTTGGCACTGCTGATGATCGACGTGGATGCCTTCAAGGCCTACAACGACACCTACGGCCACGTAGCTGGCGACGAGGTGCTGCGCCGCGTGGCGGGCGTGATTCGCGACAACTGCGCGCGGCCGGCTGACCTGCCCGCGCGTTTCGGAGGCGAGGAGTTCTCGATGATCCTGCCAGCCACGTCGGCGGGCGGCGCAAGGCTGCTCGCCGAGAAGGTGCGGCGCGCAATCGAGTCGCTGCAGATTCCGCACAGTGGGTCGCCAACCAGCGGCATGGTGACCATCAGCATCGGCGGCGCCGTGATCGTGCCCGATGAGAGTGGCGATGCCAGCCGTCTTGTGCAGGCAGCGGATACCGGCCTGTATCAGGCCAAGCGCAATGGCCGCAATCAGGTCGTGATGGTGTAAGTTTTTCCCGCGCGCGGCACCGCGCCGCGCGCCGCCCCTCTCGCTTCAACGGCCGGCAACGCCCGGCGCCGTGTAAGAAGTACCTCACCCCGTCGGACCATGCTTCGCGCCTCGGGGCTGCGCAGCATTCCGCTCGCCCGATGCACGCGGCACAACCTGTACTTGTATCAGCTTTGTAACCGAACTGTGGGAATTCTCCGACATTGATATCGGAGGTGCCCGGCTGTCTCACACCCTCCCGCATGCCTATCGTTGCATCAGGCAAGCGCATTCACGCACGGCAGCCCGCAGCAACTAGCAACGATTGCCCGCGCGGCACGCCACCATCGCCACTCGAGACAGCACCGGCGCAATGGGTCGGTGTGAGGTCGTGTGCGTCCCGCGCGCCCCAATGATCCCAACGTAAAAGAGGTGAATAACCATGGAACTCAAGCGGAACATCATTCTGGGCCTGGCGCTCGCGACCACGGCAGTCCTGGCAGCCTGCGGTGGCGGCGATGACGGCATCGACGACCGCGTGGGCCTGAGCAAGCCCTCGGTGCGTGTCATCCACGCCGTGACGGCCGGCCCCAATGTCGACGTGCTGCAGAACGGCGCGCTGACCTCGCTGACCAACATCCCGTACAAGACGGTCTCCGGCTACTTCAACGTCAGTGAAGGCAACAACCTGTTCGCGTTCAACCTGGCCGGCACGTCCACGCAGATCGGCTCGACCACCGTTTCGGCGCACACGGGCCACAAGTACACCGTGGTGGCGCTGCCGGGTACCGCGTCGGCCGACGTGGTGCAGATCGACGACCCGTACGGCAAGGGCCTGCTGGACACCTCTGCACGGATTCGTGGCCTGAACGCCTCGATCAATGCGCAAAATGTGGACATGTACCTGACCACGCCCGCACAGGACATCGCGGCCGTGAACCCGACGATTGCCGCCATCAGCTACAAGAATGCGGTGCCGGCCTCGGGTCAGGATTCGATCTATGTGGATGGCGGCACCTATCGCCTGCGCGTGACCGCGGCTGGTACCAAGACCGTGATCTTCGATTCGGGCGCGCTGACCGTGAACAAGAACGACGACTGGCTCATCACCACGATCCCGGCCGACGGCTTTGGCGCGGTGGTGCCGAACAAGATCAAGGTCCTGGTGGCACAGAGCAGCACGAGCAATACCACGGCGCAGGAGCTGGTCACCCAGCCGTAAGCCTCGCCGCATGGCACGATTCCAAGAGCCCTCTCCTCGGGCCAGGACGCCGCCGCTTCAGGCGGCGTCTTTCTTTTGCGCGTGGTTGCCGGCGCCGGGCAGGTCTGACTTGAGTACGTCGAGGTGCGACAGGTAGGCGTCCAGCTCGGCGCGCCCGCTGTCGGTGATGGTATAGACGCGACCATTACCTTCCACCAGCTCCGCCGTGATCGAGCGGGCGATCATCAGGCTGCGCAGAATGGGCCGCAGGGCGCGGATGTTCTTGTCGATGCCGCGCTCGCGCAGCCGCTCCATCAGACTGAAGACGGTGGACGGGCTGGCCTGAACGAGCTTGAGGATATAGAGCCGGGAAACGACCCGGTCGAGCGAAGGCGTGATCATGGGCGCAGTCGCTTTGGAAAGTCCTTAAAAAAACGGGGTGCGCGAGGCACCCCGAAAGCTTGCGTTGTGTGCCCGGCAAAAGCCGGTGTTACTCAGGAGCGCGCCACGGAGCGCTATTCCTCCTGGAACGCTTCCTCGCGCTTGGCCTTGATCGACGGCAGTGCCACCACGGCCACCAGTGCGGCAGCGGCAATCAGCAGGCCCATCGACAGCGGGCGCGTCACGAACACGGTGAAGTCACCACGCGACAGCAGCAGCGAGCGGCGGAAGTTCTCTTCCATCATCGGTCCGAGCACGAAGCCGAGCAGCAGCGGTGCGGGTTCGCACTTGAGCTTCAGGAACAGGTAGCCGATCACGCCGAAGCCGGCAGCCATGAACACATCGAACGTCTGGTTGTTGACCGAGTACACGCCAATGCCGCAGAACACGAGAATCGCGGGGTACAGGAAGCGATACGGCACGGTCAGCAGCTTCACCCAGATGCCGATCATCGGCAGGTTCAGGATGATCAGCATCAGGTTGCCGATCCACATCGAGGCGATCAGGCCCCAGAACAGCGCCGGGTTGCTGGTCATCACCTGCGGGCCGGGCTGGATGTTGTGGATGGTCATTGCGCCCACCATCAGCGCCATCACGGCGTTGGGCGGAATGCCCAGCGTCAGCAGCGGGATGAAGGAGGTCTGTGCCGCGGCGTTGTTGGCCGATTCCGGACCTGCCACGCCTTCGATAGCGCCCTTGCCGAATTCATGCGCGTACTTGGAGGTCTTCTTCTCGAGCGAGTAGGCCGCGAACGAAGCCAGTGCCGCACCGCCGCCCGGCAGGATGCCCAGCGCCGAACCCAGGGCCGTGCCACGCAGCACCGCCGGAATCATGCGCCGGAAGTCTTCCTTGGTCGGGAACAGGTTGGTCACCTTGTTCGTGAACGTCTCCCGGGCTTCCTTCTGCTCCAGGTTCGCGATGATTTCCGCGAAGCCGAACATACCCATGGCCAGCGCGACGAAGTCGATACCGTCGGTCAGCTCAGGCACGTCGAACGAGAAGCGCGCCGCGCCCGAGTTCACGTCGGTACCGATCAGGCCCAGCAGCAGACCCAGCACGATCATCGACACCGCCTTCGGCAGCGAGCCCGAAGCCAGCACCACGGCACCGATCAGGCCCAGCACCATCAGCGAGAAGTACTCGGCGGGGCCGAACTTGAACGCCAGTTCCGACAGCGGCGTTGCGAAGGCGGCCAGGATCAGCGTGGCCACGCAGCCGGCGAAGAACGAACCGAGACCCGCAGTGGCCAGCGCCACGCCGGCACGGCCACGTCGCGCCATCTGGTAGCCATCGATGGTGGTCACCACCGACGACGACTCACCGGGCAGGTTCACCAGAATTGCGGTGGTGGAGCCGCCGTACTGGGCGCCGTAGTAGATACCAGCCAGCATGATCAGTGCAGCTACCGGGGGCAGCGTGTACGTGACCGGCAGCAGCATGGCGATGGTGGCGAGGGGGCCGAGGCCGGGCAGCACGCCAATCAGCGTCCCCAGCACGCAGCCAAGGAAGGCGTACGCGAGGTTCTGCAGGGACAATGCCGTGGAGAAGCCCAGGGCAAGGTGATCGAACAATTCCATTTGGACGGGCTCCTTAGCCGGTAATGAAGGCAGGCCACACCGGCATCTGCAGGTTGATGCCGTACACGAACGCGCCCAGGCTGATCAGCACGAGCACCACGCCGTTCAGGAGTGCGCCCTTCCAGCTGAACTCATGGCTCGCCATCGACGAGACCAGCACCAGCACGAAGACCGACAACACCATACCGAGCGGCTTGAGCAACAGGCCGAACAGCACCACGGAGCCGAGAATCCACAACAGTGTCTTGAGGTCCCAACGCGCGAGCTGGTCTTCTTCGCCCTTCGTCGAGAGCGAACTCAGCGTCACGACCGCGCCCAGCAGGGCGAGCACGAGTCCGAGCAGGAACGGAAAATATCCTGGCCCCATCTTCGCCGCCGTTCCCATGGAATAGCCGCGCGCGACGAAGGAAAAGCCCAGGCCGACCAGGACAAACATCAGGCCGGAGGCAAAGTCCTTTTGGCTGCGTATGCGCAAAATGAATCTCCTCAAAGTGGTGAAAATCGGTACCGCGCGGCACGCCGGCTCTGGCGCCCGCACTGCGGATGCATGGCAGGCAAGCATCCGATGCGACGGAGCGAACAGTAGAGACGCGATCTTTCAGGCGCCTTTCATTTGTCTGGCTTCAGGGTAATTCCTGATTCCCGCACCAGGAGTGGGCCAGTGTCAATGCATCATGTTGTGATTTACTTCACCGAAGCGAATCGCGGCCCATGAAAGTCAATTGAAAGGCGAGACGAAAGGCGAATGAAAGAAAAAACGCCGCATGAAGCGGCGTCTTGGTGCTTGGGCGATGCTTGGCTTTCGAACGCCTTACATTGCTGCACCGCGGCGCGCGCGGTGACTTAAATGTCTCTCATGTGAAAGCACATCCGCCTGTCATCCGATCACCGGGCAGGGGCCGCCTCGGCATCGGCGTCCTCGCAGGGCGTGCCCATGCTGGTATCGGGCGCCAGGCCGACAGCCTCCGCATGAGGCTCGACAGGCAGGATGTGGCTGCGCTTCCAGTTGCCAAAACGGTAGTAGGCAAAGGCCAGCGCCACGGACACGATCGAGCCAACCGGGAAGCTCCACCAGATCGACTCAGCGCCGATATGTGGCTCCATCAGCCATGCGAACGGCAGCCGGATCCCCCACATCGACACGAACAGGATGACGAGCGGCGCCATGACCGCACCGGTGGCGCGCACCGTGCCAAACACGACAATCGTGAAGCCGAACAGGATGAACGACCACAGCACCACGCGGTTGATATGCTGGGCGATGCCAATCGCCGTGCTGTCATCGCCAAGGAAAATGCCGAGCGAATGCCGGTTGAACAGGTAGATCAGCGCCACCAGTGCCCCGGTCATCACCACGTTGAACAGCAGGCCCATTCGCGTGACGCGGGCGACGCGAGGCCACAGGCCAGCGCCCACATTCTGCGCAACCATCGACGACACGCTGGCGCCAACGGCCAGGGCCGGCATCTGCACGTACGTCCATAGCTGCGAGGCCACGCCGTAGGCTGCCGTGGTCTGCGAGCCGTAGGTATTGACCAGCGACATCATGACAATCGCGGACGACGAGATCACCACCATCTGCAGGCCCATCGGCAGGCCCTTTGCCACCAGCGCGCGGAGAATGGCCGGATCGGGCCACAGCAGCGCCAGTTGCTCCCTGTGCAGCAGCAGGAAATGGCGTCGCCGGTACAGCACCACAATCATCGCCACAAGGCTTACCAGCTGGGCGATCAGCGTGGCCAGCGCGGAACCGGCGATGCCGAGCGCCGGCAACGGCCCGACGCCAAAGATCAGCACCGGGTTCAGCACCACATCGAGCACCACCGACAACAGCATGAAATAGAACGGCGTGCGCGAATCACCCGCGCCGCGCAACGTCATCATCACGAAGTTGTAGAAGTACATGAACGGCAGCGCCACGAAAATGATGCGCAGGTAGATCACCGCCAGTGGCGCGGCGTCGTCGGGCGTATGCATGGCCGCGAGGATGTGCGGCGTGAAGACGAAGCCGAGCACCGCCGCGAGGATCGACAGGCCCACGAAGAACGTGGTGCCGGTGCCCACCACGCGGCGGGCTTCCTGGATGTTCCCCGCGCCCACGGCCTGGCCAATCATGATGGTGTTGGCCATGCTGATGCCAAACACTACGCCAAGCAGGAAGAACAGGATGATATTGGCGTTGGACGTGGCCGTGAGCGCGGCCTCGCCCAGGTAGCGGCCCACCCAGACCGAGTTGATCGACGCGTTCAACGACTGAAGGATGTTGCTGCCCAATACCGGCAGCGAGAACAGCAACAGCGTGCGGCCGATCGGGCCCGTGGTCAGTCTGGCGTCTGGCTTCATGGCGGGCGTGCGGGACGATGTACGGCATATCGGGTCCGCCAGTCTAGCGTGAATCCCCCCGGGGCAAGTGGCCGATTATCGGCCATCACTACCCCGTGCGCGTTCCGGCCCGACGCGTTAAGCTTGCGGTTTCTCGACCCGACCGACTCAGGAGACACGCATGTACCAGGATCTCGCCCTCTATATCGATGGGGAATTCATCAAGGGAGGCGACCGGCGCGAACAGGATGTCATCAACCCGGCGACCCAGGAAGTCCTCGGCAAGCTGCCCCACGCCTCCCGCGCCGACCTCGATCGCGCGCTGGCCGCGGCGCAACGCGCTTTCGAGACGTGGAAAAAAACCTCGCCGCTGGAGCGCTCCGCCATCCTGCGCCGCGTAGCGGAACTGACGCGCACGCGCGCCAAGGAGATCGGCCGCGACATCACGCTGGACCAGGGCAAGCCGCTGGCCGAGGCCGTGGGCGAAGTGATGATCTGCGCCGAGCACGCCGAATGGCACGCCGAGGAAGCGCGCCGCATCTACGGCCGCGTGATTCCCCCGCGCAACCCGGCCGTGCGCCAGATCGTCGTGCGCGAGCCGATTGGCGTCTGCGCCGCCTTCACGCCGTGGAATTTCCCGTTCAACCAGGCAATCCGCAAGATCGTCGCGGCGCTGGGCGCCGGTTGCACGCTGATCCTGAAGGGCCCGGAGGATTCGCCGAGCGCCGTGGTGGCCCTGGCGCGCCTGTTCCATGACGCCGGCCTGCCCCCGGGCGTGCTGAACATCGTCTGGGGCGTGCCGAGCGAAGTATCGACCTACCTGATCGAATCCCCGATCGTGCGCAAGATCTCGTTCACGGGTTCCGTGCCGGTGGGCAAGCAACTGGCTGCGCTGGCCGGCGCGCACATGAAGCGCGTGACGATGGAGCTGGGCGGTCATTCCCCGGTGCTGGTCTTCGACGATGCCGACATCGAGCCGGCCGCCGAAATGCTGGCGCGCTTCAAGCTGCGCAACGCCGGCCAGGTGTGCGTCTCCCCGACGCGCTTCTACGTCCAGGAAAAGGCTTACGACAAGTTCCTGGCGCGCTTCACCGAGGTGATCGGTTCGATCAAGGTCGGCAACGGCCTTGACGACGGCACGCAGATGGGCCCGCTCGCGCACGAGCGACGTATCGCATCGATGGAGCAGTTCCTTGACGATGCCAACCACCGCGGCGGCAAGATCGTGGCGGGCGGCGCACGCATCGGCGACAAGGGCTTCTTCTTCGCCCCGACCGTGGTGACGGACCTGCCTGACGACGCCAAGCTGATGGTGGACGAGCCGTTCGGCCCGGTAGCGCCGGTCACGCGCTTCAAGGATGCCGAGGAAGCCCTGCGCCGCGCCAACAGCCTGCCCTTCGGCCTGGCCTCGTACGTGTTCACCAACTCGCTGAAGACGGCCCACCTGGTCTCCAACGGCCTGGAAGCCGGCATGGTCAACATCAACCACTTCGGCATGGCCCTGTCCGAAACGCCGTTCGGCGGCATCAAGGACTCCGGCATCGGCAGCGAAGGCGGGATGGAGACATTCGACGGGTATCTGGTGACGAAGTTTATTACGCAGGTTTAAGGCGCCTCGGGGCCAGACTCGCACAGTTCCATGCTGCGATGTCTGGCCATCGCTATTTCTGCGCATGTCCGCCTGGCGTCTTCGGCAGGCGAGTCACACAAGACATCGGCGTATTGTCGCTCCAGTGGGTGCTAAGTAACCGGCGGCGCCTCAGATCCCTCCGAACGTTGATAAAAGTATCTCCACAGCGGGACAGCGCCTCTTCGAAGGTCTTCTGGCCTGGCGTGTACAGAAAGATCCTATAGATCTTGTGTACTCCCATGCCGTCGTCCAGATGCCAGACCGCAAAATCTTCATGCCCATCGAAATTGAAATCCGCAACCTCGATATGAAGCGGGCGTTCGCTAGAAGGGAGCGTGAGTTTGCCACTTCCCGAGCCGGGGATCATCTCTATGGATTCTATAATCTGGTGAATTCTCCCAATTTTTTCCTCCGTGCGTTGCTCCTGCACACCACTGCGACCGGGTGGGCGCTCTAGTTCCGCAGAAATAAATACTGATAGTCGCGTTGGGGTTGAAATAGAAGCTGCCGCAGCGAAATAGCAAACGGCAGGATGGCGCACACTGTTTTTGAACTCCTCACACAGGACCGACGTGGCCTCATGGACATCGAAGCTCCCCAAAGTTACTGGGTCTGTGGCATAGGCCCATCCGAAGCCACCTTCGACGAAGACCATTCGATCGTCTGGAAGCGCGTCCAACTGCGCCTTGCTTTCTTTCGGCAGGTCACCATATCTGAGGAATCCATTGGATTCAGCCACAGCATCCAACGCGCTCTCAAGGAAGCAGGCTGTGACCTCCACCGATCCGGCAGGTATTACAACGCAAATTGCCTCATCAGCGCGGGTGAAAATCTGGGAGTAGCCGGGGATTTTAACTATAGTCTTTCCCGGCAGGCTAACCACAGTCTCGTTTGCGCTGACGCCACCGAACGAAAACAACAAAATAGCGGCGATGGCAACGACCACTAGGGAGGTCCTCATATCAATCCATCAACAAAACGGCAATTCGGCGAGTTTGCATGATCCGCTCGCGCAGGCCGTTCGGTTCGCCTTGCCTATTCAATCCGTTAATCGCACGCGAAACCTTGAAGACTGCGCTATCCGAGATGCTCCCTTCTTCCACTGTGGAATTGATTGATAAATATCGATTCGAAGCTGCACCGGCCGTCCAATACCACCCGCCAGCATCAATGCAATCATAGGCATTGTTACTGATCTGCTGAGGATTATCGATAATTGGTGGGCACCTCTTCTTTACCGCCCACCAATACGAATCGAATGATGTCGATCCTAGCCAGCCTCGGTACACCCAGTATTTTGAGTAATTCTCCCTTCCCGTGAGCTGCTTATAGCCCCGTCCGCGATACTTTCTCCCATCATCGCTTTCGACGTTCCCCAATCGTTTGTCAAGATACTCGAAGTATGTATCATCAGCATTATTATAATAGCCGTTGGCCTCGGATTGAAGGCTTGCAGTAAAATACTTAGAGGATGCCTCCATCATGCGCGCCAAAAAATTCGATTCGATCCCGCCTTGTGCCATAAAATGAACAGCGCGCGTTGGAGTACGAATCAAGTACTTCCGCATCACCTGATTGAGTGCCGCACCGTATTTGGCGCGCGTTTTCTCTGGATCTGGAGTTTCTTTGTGGTTATATAGGCTGTCCGGATAAATCCGGCTGAGTTCCTTCGGCGATATCCAGAGGCATTTCCTGAAATGCCGAATAAATGCCAGCGGATGGAAGAACCACAGCTTCTCCGTGGTGGTGGGCGGCAGCCCGGTCTTGTCCCAGAACTGAACCTTGCCGAGGAACGCCATGAACCGGTCATAGCCCGCCGGGTCGCCTCCGTAGAACTCTCCGGGCTCCTTCAGCTTCCGGTATCGCACCTCATTGTTCGACCGATCCCACTCCGACGGCATCTCGCACACCAGCCCTCGCAGCTTTTCCCTGACGCCCTCCCCCATTTGCACGTAGTAGCGCAATGTCTTGGTCGCGGAGCTTCCGGCATACGGGTTATGGCCGGGATTCTTGTCCTTCAGCAGATCCTTGAGCAAATCGATATCGCACAATCCGTCCTGCGCGAAGGGCCCCGTGCCTTCGCTCACCTTTTCCCAGCCCATGAAACTAGGGAAGTCCGCGTCGGATAGTTTCTGGATGCCCGCGTTGTGAATATCGACGTACCCTTGCTTGTCCGAATCGAACGCCACGCGGAACCATGTCACCCGATTTCCGGCCGCCAACGTTTCAGGCCGGCTAAGAATGCGGCCGAAGCGCAAAAGCTCGTAGCCGTCGCTGGGGCAGGCCGGGTAAAGGGCACAAGCACGTGCGTACATGTCGTACTCGTAGTCTTTCTCGAGAATCGGCTGCGCTGTCAGCAGCGTGCGCTGCCCCTCTGCGTCATCGCGCCATACACGCGTCAGTCTCTGCCCACCCCGGAATTTCACCTCGATATAGAGCTTCCGATCCGTCGCTGCGATACCCTGCAGGGGCGGAAATTCAACGCCATTCAGTTTGTCTTTACTCGTGCCGGGTGGCTGTGCCAGGATTGGCAGCCCAGCCGGAATGACGTAATAGCTATCACCCCAATAATCCGTCGAGGCAGGGGTCGAAGGAGTGGCCCGCCCCAGCTGAGTCTCATTGAAGTACGCCTCGAAATCTGCCCGGGCCATGAATATCTCGAAGTGCAGGTACTTGTCTCCGTTGCACTGACCTATCCAGCCCAGAATATCTTTGCGGCAGACCTTCTTGCCCTCGCCGGACGCTACGCCGGTCGGCATGCGTAGCCACTCCGGCAAGTCCTTCGGGTTGCAATTGCCGCCGTAGCCGCCCAAATGGCGCAAGTGCATGTAGAGTGAATAGAACCGCAACCTGCGGTTTTCACCGGTTTCCGTCTCGTGCCGTAAGAGCACGAATCCAATATCGCTGTCTTTGACTGCCCCGTCGGGTCCGTCCAGGTGCTGGCAAACGCGATAGGCCACCACTTCGCCATCGGCAATCGCGCGAACAGCCTCGTTCAGGCTTCCGGACGCGATGTGGCAACCGCCGTGCCAGCGCCGGTCTCCGCTGATTGGGTAAATGAGATTACGCTGTTCGCCCTTATCCGCCAGAGCCATGACATCCGCCGATGCGTCAGTCTGGCTTGCGCCGATGGGGCTAGGGAGAAACGGAGGACTGATGAGCATGAGCCGCCAAGCAGTAAGCCGATAGGAGTCGGCATACTAGAAGCGGCGAGCGGCACACTGCAATCGCAGTTTTCCGAAATCTGCCTGACGCGAGAGCTTTTCAACCACGCTCAGTTAAGTTATGGCGCCAACACGCCCATCGCTACTTGAAAAACACCCCCCGCGTCAGGAACGTGTAGTCCGCCTCTTCCGCCATCAGCCATACCAGCACCAGCAGGCACAGCGGCGGCAGCAGGATGGCGCAGATCAGGGCCATGCGCTCCCACGCCATGTGCATGAACACGGCGATGATCAATCCGGCTTTCAACGCCATGAAGATCAGAATCAGGGCCCAGCGCAGGAAGCCCTGCACGTGGAAGTAGTCCACCATGTACGACATCGTGGACAGGATGAACAGCAGGATCCAGACCTTCAGGTACAGGCCGATCGGGTGGGCCTGTCCGCCATGCGACGACGGTTCGGTGGCCAGATCGGGAGCGGTGGGAGTCGATGCCATGGCCAGCCTCACCAGAGATAGAACAGCGCGAAGATAAAGACCCAGACCAGGTCCACGAAGTGCCAGTACAGCCCGGCGATCTCCACGGGCTGGTAGTTGCCCGTCACGTCGTAGTGCCCCTGCCGCACCTTGTTGGCGATGACGAGCAGGTAGATCACACCACACGACACGTGAAAGCCGTGGAAGCCGGTAATCATGAAGAACGTCGATCCGAACTGCGCCGCGCCCATCGGGTTGCCCCACGGCCGCACGCCTTCGTGGATCAGCTTCGACCATTCGAACGCCTGCATGCCGACGAACGATGCCCCGAGGACCGCCGTGGCCAGCATCAGCATCGCGCATTCGCGGCGCTGGCGCCGGTAGGCGAAGTTGACGGCCATCGCCATGGTGCCGCTACTCGTGATCAGCACGAACGTCATGATGGCGATCAGGATCAGCGGCACCTGCCGGCCGGCGATCTCCAGCGCGAACACCTCGCTCGGATTGGGCCACGGCACCGTCGTCGACATCCGCACCGTCATGTAGCCGGTCAGGAAGCAACTGAATATGAACGTGTCGGACAGCAGGAAGATCCACATCATGGCCTTGCCCCACGACACCTTGAAGGCCATCTGGTCCGACGACCAGTCTGCGAGCAGGCCCTTTACGCCGGACGGCAAATGGTCTGCCATGCCGTGCGCCGGCGGCGTGGGTGACGTCGGCGATGTGGGCGACGAAACTGGCGAGGTCATTGGTATTCCCCCTCTCTGCTAGGCGGTGCCGCAGATGTAGCGGACGATCTCGGGCGTCAGCCAGCCCAGCGCACCCAGCAGCACGAGCCACAGCGCCAGCAGGAAGTGCCAGTACCGGGTGCACAGGCCGATACGTGTCACCGTGCGCGTGCCGCTGCCGCGATCCATCGCCACATAGGCGAATGCGACCAGACCGCCCACCACGTGCAGGCCATGCATGGCCGTGAGCAGGTAGAAGAAGCTACCGGCGGGATTGTTGGCCGGCACCACATGCAGCGCGTACAGCGCCTGCCAGGCCCAGAGTTGCGACACCACGAAGGCCGCAGCGCCAAGACCGCCCAGGCGCAATGCCGTGCGTGCGTGCTCCATATGCCCCGCCCGCGCGGCGCGCGTGGAAAGCTGCATCGCCACGCTGGCCGCAGCCAGCAGTCCCGTAGACAGCCACACCTGCCAGGGCAGCGCCACCCGATGCCAGTCCGGGCTGTCCATCCGCATTGCAAAGGCGACAAGAAACAGCGAGAACAGCGACGTGACAACGCCAATAAACGCCCACAGGCCAATGCTGCCGGGCGCGCGCACCTCGCGGTCGTGCATGGCGCCGCCCCCGCCGGGGCCGCTGTTCGGCCCCTCGCGCGAGACCCGGAACACGCCTGACGGCGATGGCGTGGCGATCGATTCGGCGTTCATGCGACGGCCCCCTTGCTTTCGTACGGCTCCGGTTCATGCCCACCGGCTTCCGGCGGCGCATTCTGGGCAATGAAGTCCTCCGGCGCGCCAGGCACGCTGTACGCGTAAGCCCAGCGATAGACCACCGGCTGGTGCGGCCCCCAGTTGCCATGCACGGGCGGCGTATCGGGCGTCTGCCATTCCAGCGACGCCGCGCGCCATGGATTCGGGCCGGCGGGCCGTCCGTGCCGCACGCTCCATGCGAGGTTGAAGACGAACAGCAGCTGTGCGAAGGCCACCACGAACGCGGCGATCGAGATATACATGTTCATCACGTGCGCCGACTCGGGAATGAAGCTGTAGTTGTCGAACGCGTAGTAGCGGCGCGGCATGCCCAGCACACCGAGGTAGTGCATCGGGAAGAAGATGGCGTAGGTGCCGATGAAGGTGACCCAGAAGTGGATATGCCCCAGCGTGTCGTTGAGCATGCGCCCGGTCACCTTGGGATACCAGTGGTACAGGCCACCAAACACCACCAGGATCGGCGACACGCCCATCACCATGTGGAAATGCGCCACCACGAAATAGGTGTTGGAGAGCGGAATGTCCACGCTGACATTGCCGAGGAACAGGCCGGTCAGCCCGCCAATCACGAAGGTGCTGATAAAGGCAATCGCGAACAGCATCGGCACTGAGAAATGGATATCGCCACGCCACAGCGTGATGACCCAGTTGTAGACCTTGATGGCCGTAGGCACCGCGATGATCAGCGTGGTCGTGGCGAAGAAGAAGCCGAAGTACGGGTTCATGCCACTGACGAACATATGATGCGCCCACACCACCACGGAAAGCAGCCCGATGGCGAGGATGGCCCACACCATCGTGCGATAGCCGAAGATGCTCTTGCGGGAATGCACGCTGACAAGGTCCGAGACGATGCCGAACGCAGGCAGCGCCACGATATAGACCTCCGGATGCCCGAAGAACCAGAACAGGTGCTGGAACAGCAACGGGCTGCCGCCCTTGTAGTCGAGCTGCTGGCCCATCGACACCATCGCCGGCATGAAGAAACTCGTGTGCAGCGTCTTGTCGAGCAGCATCATCACGCCCGAGACGAACAGCGCCGGAAACGCCAGCAGCGCGAGGATGGTCGCCATGAAGATGCCCCACACGGCCAGCGGCATGCGCAGCAGCGTCATGCCCTCGGTGCGCGCCTGGAGCACGGTGGTCACGTAGTTCAGGCCGCCCATCGTGGCGGCCACGATAAAGATCAGCAGCGACACCAGCATCAGGATGACGCCCCAGTCATAGCCAGGTGTGCCGGGCAGGATCGCCTGCGGCGGGTAGAGCGTCCAACCTGCGCCCGTTGGCCCCCCAGGCACGAAGAAGCTCGCCAGCAGTACGATCACCGACAGGAAATAGACCCAGAAGCTAAGCATGTTGAGGAACGGGAACACCATGTCACGTGCGCCCACCATCAACGGGATCAGATAGTTGCCAAAACCGCCCAGGAACAGCGCCGTCAGGAGGTAGATCACCATGATCATGCCGTGCATGGTGACAAACTGGTAATAGCGATTGGCGTCGATGAAATCGAACTTGCCCGGGAAGCCCAGCTGCATCCGCATGAGGTTGGAGAGCGCAACGCCGACCAGCCCTACGATGATCGCGACGATGGTGTACTGCACCGCGATCACCTTGTGGTCCTGGCTCCAGATGTAGCGCGCCCCGAAGCTCTGCGGGCCGTGGTGGGCATCATCGGCGTAAGCCATCTCATCCTCCTCCCGCGCGTTACTGCGTTACTTGCCCGCCTGCGGCGTGGCGGCCGCGCCGCTGCCGAGCGAACGGATATAGGCGGTCAGCGCGGTGACTTCCGCGTCGGAGACCGGCAATGGCGGCATCAGCGGCCCGAAGCCCTTGACCAGCCGCGCGTGCGGATCGACGATCTCGGTCTTTACGAACGCATCGTCCACCTGCGCGCTGCTGCCATCGGCAAACGTCTGCGTGCTGCCGTACAGCCCCTTCCAGGTCGGCCCCACGCCGGGCTTGCCGTCCACGCTATGGCACGCCACGCAACCCTTGCTCTGCGCCAGCGCGCGGCCCTGTTCGACGAGGTCGGTGCCGGAAGCCACTGTGGTCTCGGGCGTGGGCGTTGCCGCCGTACCCGGTGCCGCAGCCATCGGCGGCGCGCTCTTGGCCATCGTCATCGCGAAGGTCTGCTGCTTGGCGAGCCATGCGTCGAACGAAGCCTGATCCTCCACAACCATGTGGCCGCGCATGTTGTAGTGCCCCACGCCACACAGCTGCGCGCAGAGGATGTCGAACTTGCCGGCCTGTGTGGGCGTGAACCAGAACGAGGTGACCATGCCCGGCACCATGTTCATGCGCGCGCGGATCGGCGGTACGTAGAAGTCGTGCAGCACGTCTTTCGAGCGCAGCAGCACCTTCACCGGCCGGTTCAGCGGCAGATGCACTTCGGGCCCCACCACGACGATGTTGTCCTGCCCGCGCGGATCATCGGGATTGATCCCGAGCGGGTTGGACGCCGTGACGAAGCGCGCATCGGATGTACCGAGCTGCCCGCTCTTGCCCGGAAAGCGAAACGCCCATTGCCACTGCTGGCCCACTACCTCCACCACCATCGCATCGCGCGGCGGCCGCACGTAGTCGGCGTAAACGATCAGCCCCGGCGCCAGCATCGCGATGATGCCGATGGCGGTGAGACCGATCAGCCATAGCTCGAGCTTGCGATTCTCCGGCTGATAGGCGGCGCGATGCCCCGCGCGATGGCGGTAGCGCCACACGATGTAGCCGACGAACAGGTTGATGACGATGAAGAAGAAGCCCGTGATGACCAGCGTAATGGTCAACGTATCGTCCATCTGTTTCCAGTTGGACGCGAGCGGCGTCGCCCACCACGGGCTCACGAAATGAAAGAGCACCGAAGCGACGACGATGACGACGAGTGCGATGGCTATCGCCATATCCACCCTCCTCCACGCGGAGGCAGTACCGCGAGGGATGCGCAGGTCACGCAGGTGGAATAAGACTAGTGCATGGTCTCAGGTCACTGCAAGGCGACATCGCCGCGCCGTCGTGCGGCGATGCACAAACTCGCCAGGGCTCTAGTGCGATACGTCGCGGCTCTCCAGCTTCCAGTAGCAGAGCGCGATGGCCATGCCGAACACCAGGTGCCCGATCAGCGTGTGCCAGCCGCGCGCGTCCACGAACCACGGAAATGCCCGCGTCATGACATAGAAGTTGAACAGGTAGACCACCAGCCCGAACACGGCGCCGGTCAGCATCGACATGCCCACGCTCGAATCGAGCTGGAACGGCGCGATGAGCGCACAGAGCACCATGCCAAGTATCGCGCCCAGCACGAAATGGATGATGACGGCCACGGCCACGGTTCCCACGCTGAACAGCGAGGTCTGCAACACGTCCTGGCCCATTACGATGGCGGCGATCATGCGCGTGGTGCCCCATGGATGGACCCCCGATACCATCGTCGACCAGAACATCTCGAGCACGATCAGCAGCGCGCCGGCTGCGAGTCCCGATACGGCGGCCGCTGTCCAGTCTGGCAAGCGGCGCACGTAATGGTGCGATTGCATGTGAAGTTCCATGGCGTCCTCCTACGTCGAACATTGATTCCGATTCAACGCGCAGCACCCGGCGGCGCCGTGGTGTGCGCTGAGTCCAGCATAGGACACGCGCCCGCACGTGGCGGCCCCGCGCCCCGACTCGCGTACCGTCGCGCCCGCCATGTCTCGTGAGAGATACCTGGGGCGTTGCGTGCGCTGCACGCACGTTTCAAACGCTGCGGGAGAACCCTGAGTCCGGCGGCCTTGTATTCGCCACACAGGGCCTATACTGGAAACACAAAGAAGCAAGACAGGAGACCGCCATGATCCACCTACAGGCGCACGATCTTGTATTTTTGATCCCCATGGCGCTCGTCGGGCTACTGGCGATGGGCGCGATTCCGGTGGCCGCCAAGGCGCTACGCATCAGCTGCCGTTGCGCCGGCGCAATCATCGGCGTCTTGTTGGGCGTGCTGGTCCTGGAGGCGCTGCCGCTGCTGATCTAGGCAAGACCCGCAGCGAAGCGCCTCTGTGAGAGAGAAGGAGAGGCGCGATGTCACTCACCCTGCTCGCCGCCCTGATGGCGGCGCTGCTCGTCGTGACTGTCGCGAGCGCGATCTGGCGCTGCAGCCATCCGTACCGGATGCGCTACAACCGCTGCGCGCGCGAGCGCAGGCGCCGCATGGGCATTTGCCGCCAGCCACCGCGCCACCACGGATGACGGGGGCCGATGCCTGGCCCCCGCGCCCGGCCATCCCCATCATTGTCGAATCGAGAAATCGACCCGGTTCGGTCCGCCTTTGTCCTTGATCCCTTCAGCCGTCAGCTTCGGCGCGGTCAGGAATAGTTTCGCGTCTGGCACCTTGCCATCGCGTTCCAGCGCCTGCTTGACGGCCAGCGCACGCTGGTCAGCCAGCGCCCGCAACTCGGTATCGGTCACCGGGGCGTGTTCCAGCAGCAGCTTTTCCATCTCCTGGGTAGACAACGACTTGTTCAGGCCGATGAAGTTGGTGGGCTTCCTGAACGACTCGCGCTTGTACACGGCTTCCAGGTACTTCGGATACTCCTGCGGCGACACCGTCACCCGCGCGCCCTGCTCGCCGCCCTCGCCCTCCTCCGCCTGCGCGCCCGCTTGTGCGCTGCGGCGCAGCTCGCGCTGCTTGGCTTCTGCCACGCGCTGGTCCAGCCAGACGCGGCGGGCGCCATCGGCATCGGTCGCCGGATCGATCCGCCCGCTGATCTCCAGACGCAACGAAGGCCGGTCGTTGAGTGCCTTGCCCACCGTAGTGATCTTGTCGCGCGCGGCGTCGGTCAGCGCGGAGGAACCCGGCGCGAACTCGATATAGCCCAGTTCCTCGCCACTGCCGCCAAACGCCGAGGCAATCAGCGAAAACGGGGATGTGATGGCTTTGGTCAGCAGGTTGACGATCACACGCACGATCACGCCCCCGATGCTGAACTCGGGGTCGGACAGCGACCCCGACACCGGCAGGTTCACGTCGATCACCCCGTTGCGGTCCTTCAGCAGCGACACGGCCAGCAGCACCGGCAGCTTCACCGCGTCCGGGCTGTCTACGCGCTCGCCGAAGGTCAGCTGATCCAGGTAGAGGTGGTTGCGGGCGTCGAGCTTGCCATTCTCGATCTTGTACCCCACGTCCACCGTGAGCTTGCCCTTGGTGATCGGGTAGCCGGCGTACTTGGCCGCGTAGGGGGTCAGGCGCGTCAGCTCCACGCCGGCCGCCTTCGCGGCGATGTCGAGATACAGCTGCTCGCCGAGCGGATTGATCTTGCCGCTGATGCTGACCGGCGCGTCGTCGTCGAGCCGCCCGTCGAGCACGAGATCTGCTGGCGTCGGGTCCGCCGACGACACCTTCGACACCGAGCCCTTCATGTCGGTCAGGTTCGCCGAATAGTTCGGCTTGACGAAGAAGTCCGAGAAATTGATGTTGCCCTTCTGGATCGCCACGCCGCCGAGCCGGATCTGCGGACGCGGGCCAGCGGGTGCCGGCGCCGCGGCCGGTGCCTTGGCCTGCGGGGGCGGGGCTGCCGGCGCGGAGGCAGCGGGTGCCGAGGCAGGATTGGCCTGCGTCAGGCTAGTGGAAGGCGCCGCCTCGCCCTTCTCCGCGCCGCCCGCCATCACGTCCTGCAGGTTGAGGCGGCCATTGGCATTCAGGATCACGCGCGCATAGAAGTCAGACAGCGACACGCTGTTGATACCCAGCTGCAGCGGCCCCTTGGCCTCGTCCATGTTGAAGTCGACGCCGGTCACGGCCAGCGCGCGCCAGCGCAGGAAGTCCTCGCCACTGATGCGGTCCACCGTGCGGACGTTGCCAGCCAGCACGTTGCCGTTGAAGCGCGCCGCAATCGGCTTGCCGGTTGGCGCCACCACACCGAGCTTGCCCTTCACAGACAGCAGGCCGCTGCGCAGCGCCGCGTTGAAGCGGTCCGCCATGTACGGCTGGAGCGACGTCATGTCGATGTCGCGCAGGTCCACCTGCAATTGCGCGGCCGGCAGCGTCGGCGTGACATCGCCGTCCAGGCTCATCACGCCCTTGCGGCCACTCTCCGCGTACAGCTTCATCGGCATCGCGCCGGCCGCGAGCGGCCACGTCACGGTGCCCGTGGTCAGGCCGATATTGCGGAACTGATGGATGACCGGCCGGCCGCGATTCGCCTCGGCCGGCGCATAGTCCGCCAGCCGCGCGGCGCCCCCTTCGACCGACACCTTGCCCAGCCGGACTTTCCAGCCCGGCGGAGCGGCGGTGCCGTTGCGGCCATTCGGGGCGCTGGCGGTGGCCGCAGCCGGGGCGGCCTTGGCCGGCGCCGCCTTCCGTTCGGCGGACTCCACCGCCCAGATGCGGGCCATTTCCAGCAGTTCGCCGTGATAATCGCGCGTGGCGGCGATCTGCGGCTTCACGAGCGAGACCTGTCCGGCCTCGAAGTTCTGCCGCGCCAGGTCGAGGTTGATGTCCTCGAGCACAAGCTTGTCGGCCCTGACCAGCGGCAGCTTGTCGCCCTCCAGATCGGCGGCGCGGCGCGTGACGCGCAGACCGCGGCCCCTGCCATTGCCCGCGTTGTTGCCCCGGGCAGCCGATTCGGCGCGTGCGGCTTGCCGTGCCGCTTGCCGTTCGACATTGGCCGGGCGTTCGGCTGCAGCCGGGGTGGCCGGCAGGACGATCGGCTCGCGCGTGGCCACGTAGACCGGCGACAGTTCCAGCCGGGATTTCTCCAGCGTGAACTGGAACACCGGCTGGGACCACGCCATCTTGTAGTGGAGTTCGGCATTGATGCCGGTGTCGCCAAACTGACTGCGCAGTTCGCGCGGCCACCAGGCGGCGAAGCCCTGCGGCCGCAGCCCCGTGGATTCGAGCGTGCCGGCCAGCGTGCCCTGGGTCAGCGCCAGCTCCCCGGTGTGCCGGAGCGTCTGGCCGTCGGCGATGGTCACCGTGGCGTCGAGCTTCGCCGGCTTGTCGCCGGTGCTGGCCAGCCCGGCCACGTCCACGCTGACCGGGCCGAGATCGAGCTTGCCGGGGCCGGATGGGGCGAGTTCATCGACAAAGCCAATTCGCGCATTCTTGAGCGCCACGCGCTCCACGGCATAGGACCACGGCACCTCGTCGGCCTTCGGCGGCGCCTGCACGCCGGCAGCGGCCGGGGCGGAGGCGGAGGCGGAGGCGGCGGGCGCAGCCGGGGCGGCGGCAGGCGCCGGCGCCGGTGCCGGTGCTTTCGCGGCTTCCGGCAGAAAGGCCGTGGCGAGGTTCAGCGTGCCGTCGGCGCGCCGGGCGGCCTGCAAACCCAGACCCTCCAGCTCGATGCTGCGAATCTGCGCCTTGTGTGCGAGCGGCTCGAGCCGGCCCACGTCCACGGTCAGCTTGCCGGCCTTGAGCAGTTCTGCGCCCACGTGCGTGCGCACATCGGCATCGCGCAGGGTCACCGTGCCGGTGACGAACAGGTCCTGCTTGTCCTTGTCCTGCCGGAACCCGATATTCAGGCGCGTATCGACCAGCCCGCCCTTGACCTCGGCATCTTTCAGGCGCGGCGCGAACGCCATGTAGCGCGCCACCTCCAGGCCATCCAGGTTGACGTTGAGATTGGTCTCGCGCGTGTCGGCAAACGGCTGCGTGGTGCCAGCCAGCGCCAGCGGCGTGCCATTGATCTTCGCAAACAGCGTCGGCCGCGTGTTGATCGTGGCGTCGTGCGGCAGGTTCGAGAGGAAGGGCAGCGTCAGCGTGAAGTTTTCCACGCGCTGCACCGTATCAAGCACCTTGTCCTCGTAGACGAAGCTGGAGTTGGACACCGCGATATTGCTGACGGAGAAACGCGCCGGCTTGCTGTCAGCCGGCTTGGGCGGCTGGGCGGCAAAGCGCTCCTGCACATCGGCGAAATTCATGCGCCCCTGTGCGTTACGCGTCACACGGACGGCCAGCCTGTCGATATGGAGGAAATCCACCACCGGCGCGAGGTGCCACACCGAGGCCGCCGAGGTATTGGCCTCGATCTGCCCCAGCGTCACCATCGGCGTCTTGCCGTCAGGCTCGAAAATGGTCAGGTCGTTCAGCGTCGCGGCCAGCTCGAACGGCCGCACGTGTGCCGCGCCGAGCGTGACCTTGCGGCCCAGCGCCTCGGTCGCGTTCTTCTCGACCAGATATTTGATCAGCGGCGGTCCGCCAAAGTAGCCGGCGAGTCCGAAAATCGCCAGCGCGGCTACCGCACCGCCCGCCACGCGCAACGCCACCCGCCTGCGGGGCGTCGCCATGGCCGCCCCGGTGGCGGCCTGGATGGAATCCTTGAAAGCCATGTCACCCCAGAAGATTTGACCCCACACGCCAATGTCGTCGGCTTTTTTTATGGTTCGCCGATGGCGCTTTGTATCCCGGATTTCACTTCTTTTGGCATTATTGTGACGGATTATGGCAGGCCGACGGGCGATTTTGAATCCGGCCGCGCCAAAATCAAATGGCGGGTGGGTCGTTCTGGTATCTTTACGCCTTTGCGAAGCGTCCCGTGGCGCCCCCGCCGGCCTACCCGCCGGCCACAGGCTGTCCATTCCGCGCTGTCATCCGTTCGGCCGTCCCCTCCACGTCATCCGTGTTGCGCGCTTCGCATGTGAATTCACCATGCGAGTCATTTCATGCCTACCACCAGCAGTACTGTCGGGGCACTGGGGGCGCAGGACGGCAAAGCCGCCCGCCCGCTGACCGGACAGGATTACAAGACGCTTGCCCTCGCCGCCCTGGGTGGCGCGCTCGAGTTCTACGACTTCATTATTTTCGTCTTCTTCGCCACCGTAATTGGCGAGCTGTTCTTCCCGCCATCCGTGCCGGACTGGCTGCGCCAGCTCCAGACCTACGGTATTTTCGCCGCCGGTTACCTGGCACGCCCGCTGGGCGGGATCATCATGGCGCACTTCGGCGACCTGCTCGGCCGCAAGAAGATGTTCACGCTGTCCATCCTGCTGATGTCCGTGCCGACGATGCTGATGGGCCTGCTGCCCACCTATGCGGCGATTGGCCTGCTGGCGCCGATCGCGCTGCTGATCCTGCGGATCCTGCAGGGCGCGGCCGTCGGCGGCGAGGTGCCAGGCGCCTGGGTCTTCGTCTCGGAGCACGTGCCGCCGCGCCGCATCGGCTACGCCTGCGGCACGCTGACGGCGGGCCTGACCGCCGGCATCCTGCTCGGCTCGCTCGTGGCCACCGGCATGAACACCGTGTTCACGCCGGCCGAGCTGCATGACTACGGCTGGCGCCTGCCGTTCCTGCTGGGCGGCGTGTTCGGCATCGGCTCGATGTACCTGCGCCGCTGGCTGCATGAGACGCCCGTGTTCGCCGAGCTCCAGCAGCGCAAGGCGCTCGCCGCCGAAATGCCGCTGAAGTCCGTGGTGCGCGACCATCGCGGCGCGGTGGTCGTGTCGATGCTGCTCACGTGGATGCTCTCCGCCGGCATCGTCGTGGTGATCCTGATGACGCAGGGCTTCCTGCAAAAGTCGTATCACTTCGACGGCCGCACCGCGCAGCTGGCCACCAGCATCGCCACGCTCTGCCTGTCGGTCGGCTGCATCGTGGCTGGCCTGCTGGCCGACCGTTTCGGCGCCCGGCTGACGCTGTCGGTGGGCGGCACGCTGCTCGCCATCAGCGCCTATGTGCTCTATACGACAATTGGCGCACGCCCGGACCTGCTGATTCCGCTGTACGCGGTAGCCGGCTTCTTCGTTGGCTCGATCGGCGCCGTGCCGTACGTGCTGGTACATGCCTTCCCGCCGCAGGTGCGGTTCTCGGGCCTGTCCTTCTCGTATAACGTGGCCTATGCCATCTTCGGCGGCCTGACGCCGGTGGTGGTGACGCTGATGCTCAAGAGCGATCCGCTGGCGCCGGCGCACTACGTGGTGGCGGTATGCGTGATTGGCGTGGTGACGGCGCTGTTCGTGCGGAAGCGTTCGCACTGACGTCCCGATAGCCGCCGATAGCCGCCGCAAAGAAAAACGGGGAAGGCCAACAGCCTTCCCCGTTTTTTTATGCCCCGCTGCGCCGGTGATCGCGGAAGAACTGCCACATCAGCTTGCTGGCGTCAGGGCCCGTATCGCTGTGATAGCGCACCTTGCCGTCGCCGCCGCTCCAGGCGTGACCCAGGCCGGCCACTTCCACAAGGCGCACGAGATCGCGGTTCCAGCGGCCGAAGCGCGCATCGCGGAAGTCGCCATCCGGTACCTGCGGCGCGTCGTTGGCCGGCGTGGCGCCAAGGCGGTCGTCGAGACGGTTGTAGGCCAGGAACTGGCGCGCCAACAGGCGGCCATTGACCGGATGCACCGCTTCGTCGGCCAGCCCGTGCAGGACGATGGCCGGCATCACCGGACCGCCCGGCACCGCACCGGCGGCGTCGAGCAGCCAGGCCGGCTCGGCCGCGGAGCCATGCTGCATCGCCCGGAGCCCGGCCCGGGGCGTATCGGCGGCGCCGATCACCACGCCCGAGTGCAGCCCCACGGCCGCCACTTTGCTCGGATAGCGCAGCGCCACCACCGCGGCCATCGCCGCGCCGGCGGAAAGTCCCGCCAGATAGATCTGGTCCGCGCGCACGTCAGGGCGGCTCGCCAGTTCGTCGATCAGCATCGCCACGGCCTGCGCCTCGCGCCCGCCTTCGCCGGCGGCGAGGTCGAACCACTGCCAGCACCGCTGCACCGAGCGCCGCAGCGGCTGCTGCGGATAGGCGACGATAAAGCCCTCGCGCTCGGCCAGCGCGTTCATGCGCGTGCCGGCTGCGAGATCTTCCGGGGTCTGCTGGCAGCCGTGCAGCATCATCACCACGGGCAGCGCGCCCTTGGCGCCGGATGGAATATAGAGACGGTACGAGAGCTGCGGCACCAGTTCGCCCGGCAATGGGGCGAGGCCGAGCTTCAAGGACTGCCACGTGCCGGGCAGGTCGCCCGGCGCGGTGTCACCCGGGGCCGGCGTGCGGCGGCGGGTTGCTGGAGACGCCAAGTCGAGGCGCCCCAGCCATGTTCGGATTTGCTTTGCGGTCCGGAATTGCGTGCGACCGATTTGTCGCAGTTGCGTCTCCCAGTCCGTCGACAGGCTTTTGGCCATATGAAGACTCCTGCTCATCTAGGAACGGGCCCCCTCCGCTATTGTGCGACGCAGCATACCATAGTCGGCATGCTGGATTAGGGCTATTGTCTGCAAAGCACAACATGAGATTTCGAAACAGTTTTCTCCTTGCCTCGGGGGCGGCCGCCCACCATGAGGCGCGGGAGAAAAGCTATGGCGCTTTAGCGAAAAAGAAAGAAAAAGGCGCCATGAAGGCGCCTGTTCGAACAACGATACAGCGGGATAGTGAATCTACTGCTCTGCCACCTTTGTCCATCCCTCCGGCGAAAATGTGCGTAATGCGGCCGCCCGGCTGGCTGTGGAGGCGCCCAGGTCGCGCTCATAAAAGTGGCGCTCACTGTCGAGGATGAAGGTGTTGACGCCGCTGTCGCCATAGCGGGCCGGCCAGGCGACGATTGCGTATTGGGCGTTGCTGCCCTTCGGCGCGGCGATGATGCGGTACCGGTAGCCATAGAACGCCTCGTTCGGCGGGGCGTCCGGGCCCATTGCCAGTGCATCGGGACCGAGCGGACTGTCGTTCTCGGCCGAAGACGACGGCCAGTAGAGCCCGTTGGTCTTGCCCGGGCTGCTGACGAGCTGGGTCGCGTAGCGGCCGTTGCCGACCAGCTCGGCGTAGCGCTGCTGCGCGTCCGCCAGCTGGAGCAGGGTGTCCATCGTCACCAGTTCGTTGCGGCCGATGCGCCGCACATGCACCTCGCGCTGGCCGGCCGGCATGTCGAACTGCCAGCCCGCCTTGCGCTTGACGATGGGCACGGGGAAGGTCCAGCCGCTCTCCCCCACCGCCACGCGCGCCATATCTTCGCCCGCGCGCTCCACCGCATGGTGGCGCGACCAGGCGGCCAGGAATTCGTAGATATCCTCCTGATCGACGCCCTGCGGCGGCAGCAGCGTCCGGTAGTTCGGGCCAAGCACGCCCTTGAGCGCGTCGTGGTCGCTGCGGGCAATGGCGTCGCCCAGTGCGTCCGAGGCGGCCTCGGGCGAGGGATAGACCCGCTGCGCCAACGCCGGCGCGGACACCGCCAGCAGCGGCACGGCCAGTATCGCGGCGCCGAGGAACCGACGCACGGTACGTTTCATGGTGGCGGACATCGTCGCTCTCATCATGTCTTATCTCCGACCATGCCCAAGATGACCGCCACCGCCGCCGCCCCCTCCGAAGTGCGCGCCGCCCCCTCCGCCGCCGCCACGCTGCGGCAGGGACCGCTGCGCCGGCTGGCTGGCGCGGTGGAAGCCACCCGAATTCCCCCCGCGCTGCACCTGCTGGCGCATGCGGTCGCCGTTGCCGGCATCGCGGAAGGCGCTGTCACGATTGCTGTCCCGTGCGCGGTTGCGCGCGGCGGACTGGTCGGCCCGCTGGCGGTCGGCGCCGGCTGGCCGGGGGTTCTGCACGCCACCCGCGCCGCCGCGATTGACGTTCGGCCCGTGTCCGGCGATCGACTGGCCCGTGCGGCCCTGGAACGATTGCGCGGCGCGGTCACGCGCGGCATCGCGCGAGCCCGCCTGTGGCGTGGGCCGGCCGCCCGGGCCACCCTGCCCAAGCCGCTGCCCCGCCTGCCTCGCCTGCCCCGCCTGCCGGTTGGCCAGCCCTTGCTGCCGCTGCGCGTCGAAGCGGTTTGCCACATTCGAATTTTTGTACGGCACATTGCCGCGATTGGCCGGATTGTGCTGCCAGTTCACGTTCGAGCGGTTCACGTCGAGCCGCTGGTTCACATTGATATTGTTGTAACGATTGACGTTGATGTTCACGTCGTGCGAGTTCCAGTTGAACCCGCCCCACAGTGAATTGACGGCGGCCACGCCAAGGCCAAAGCCCACGCCCGCCACCAGGGCGCTGGCGAAGACCGACCCGGGAGGTGGCGGATAGTAGGCCGGCGGATAGGCCGGATAAGGCCACGCGCCGTAGACCACCGTCGGGTTGTAGGTCGGCACGTAGACCACTTGCGGATTGGCGGGCTCGATCTGCACGATGGTCGTGCCGCCAGACTGCTGCGTCACCACCTTCTGCTGCTCGGTGGTCTTCAGCGTGCCGGCTTTCTGCGCCTGCACGCGCAGGCGCTGCACCGAGTCCATCACGTCATCGGGCTGGGCGAGGAAGGCATCGCCCACCGAGTTCACCCATTGCGGCTGGCGGCCCATCATGTCCATCACGGATGGGAAGGCGACGAGCGACTGCACACTAGGATCCCACTGCTCGTTGGTCACCGCCTTGGTCGCCGCGTCGCCGGAGAGGCTGGCGTTGGCCTTCGACCATTCCGCCGCCGCGGCCACATCGGCCGGGTAGGTCGACGCCATCAGCACCTGCGACAGCAGCGCATCGGGATAGAGCGCCACGGGCGCCAGCAACTGGTCGAGATGCGCATTATCGAGCTTGGCCTGCGCCCAGGCGGCCCCGCCGCCGAGCAACAGCATCCCTCCACAGCACCACGCCAGAATACGTCGCAACCGGTACATATTGGCTCCCACAATGACGGATGAGGACGGACAAGGAGGGACGAGGGGGACTACCTGGCCGACTGCGCGCACTCCTGGCGATAAGCCTCTTCCAGCCGCTTGCGATCGGGCGCGCGCTCCAGCGTGGAATAGGTGCGGCCATCGGCGGTGGTCACGGACGACTTGCCCTGTTCCCACTGCTGCGGCTCCTTGGACAGGCCGTTGAGCTGGTCCAGCAACTGTCGGCAGTGCTCGCGTTGCGAGACGCCAGGTGTGGGGCCCTCGCCGTTGAGCGTCGCCGTGGCCGGGTCGAGCATGCGTGGAGGCGGCGGTGCGATCATCGGCGTGCCCGGGTCCACCGGCGGGGTCTGCGCCCCTGCCATGCCCGCTGTCATCAACAGCCCAATACCCACACCCCACGCTACGAAAAACGGCTTCACCAGGAAACTCCGGAAACTGCTGGCGAGGCACGCACGCACGCATCGCCATGACGATAAACACCGGCCCGCACGCCCAGACAACGGCGACCCGCGCTACGCGCTAGCGGTCCTTGCCGTTGCCATCGCCATTGCGGCCGGTACGGTTGCGCAGCAGCTCGAGCTTGAGCAGTGCGTCCGCAAGCATACTCTTAAGTCGCGCGTTCTCCTGCTGCAGCTGGCGCAGGCGGCGCCCGTCCGGCACATCGGATTCGCGTGCCGGACCGTACTTCGCGCGCCAGCCGTAGAACGATGCATCGCTGAAACCATAGCGCGCGCAGAGCTCCCGCACGGGCACCCCACTGGCGGCCTCGGCCAGGTACATGCGGATCTGCTCCTCCGAATAGCGTCTGTTCATCCGAATGCCTCCGCTTGCCAAGCGCGCGCCCCGCGCAGGTACGCGGCCTGCCCACCCTGCCGGTAAGGTAGCCCAATGCCCGGGCAAAAGGAATTCAGTGTCTTTGCAGCGCGAGTTAAGCAAATTCACGACTCGGCCACCTGTCGCGCGCGGTCCGAGTCCGCGTCAGGCACATCCGATGCTGACAGGAAAATGGCGCAAATTTCGGCATTCCAAATTGGACTAATTCATGCCATCACCCGCTGCCGGACAATCGCTTCAAACCCGTCAGACACTGCGAGCGCATTCTCGCGAACACCAGTCGTGCAGGGTGGCTGCCGCCCTGCAAGCCGCGCCAGGCAGGGATTTCGCGTTGTCTGATTGTCCGGACATAAGGCCGCACATGCGTGCGCGAATTGTCGGGATTCGAACCGTGTTCCTAGTAGTTTGCTAAATGATGTATTAAGATTCCTCGGCAGCAACTAAATTTCGAAACGCCTGCAAAGAGTGCCACAGCGCGCTTTTGGACAGGCGACTACCGGCGCGGATTTCATTGCCGCCGCCAACCGGCCTGAGGAAGAAGGGGACCACTGCTAACCGCCACGCGCCACGCAACGATCTGGAGTTGCGGGACGAACTTGTGGCATGCACTGCAGATTTCGGTAACCCGGGCGACTCTTGACCCTTTGCATTTCCCCGCCCTCTGGTAGTTCATGTGTCCTGGCAGTTTCGGCTTGGTCCGGCACGGGGGTGCCGACGCGCTTTTCAAGCCGCGACCACACAGGCAGGAAGTCGCAACTTCCGTAGTGCCCACAAAAAATAAAATCAACAATCTGGATCGGGAGAAGTCAGCATGCGGCACGTCAGCACCAAGCTTTTGCACGTCTTTGTCCTGTTGATGGAATATCGGGACCTCAACGCGGTGGCCGCCTGCACGCAGGGCCGTGTCCCTACCGTAGCCTATAGCCTCGCCCGGTTGCGCGAGATCACCGGCGACGCGCTGTTCGTCAAGCGCAATGGCACGCTGGAGCCGACACCCCACGCGCTGCGGCTCGAGCATACTGCCAGGCAGATTCTTGCCAAGTGGAATCTGCTGGTGCGTCCGCTGGCCGAAAGCGCGCAACCTGGCCCCAGCGGACGTCGTATTTCCATTGGTTTTTCATCATCAATTGGCGATCCGGTCATCACCGAGATCCTCAGCACACTGTGCGAGCAGTTTCCCCAGGACAGTTTCGTCACGCGGCCGGTCATCGCCGATGCCTCGCTGGCCGGCAGCCTGGACACCGGTGAACTCGATTGCGCCTTCGTAGTGGATGGCGCCACCGTGCCGGACGGTGTGATGCCGCACAGCATCCTTGCCACGCCGCGCCGGCTGGTCAGCGCGGCGCGCGCCCATGGCCCCGACGACGCGGAGAGCGACTGGATCCTGCTGCAGGAAGACTGCGAGGCCGGCAGCCCGCTGCGGGCATTCCTGGCCCGGCAGGCCAATACGCCGGGACATCGGGAGACCGTGGTGCCCTCCTGGCACACGCAAATCACGCTGTTACACGCGGCCGGCGGCATCTGCCCGGTACTCGACTTCAACGTGCCGCTGGTCACGCGTGACCGCAAGACGCGGCTGCTGGCGCCGCCGGGCAGCTTCCCGGGCTGGGCCTCGCTCCAGTTCTGGACTGCCGAGCAAACCCCGGACCGCGTGGCGATGCGCGACATCATGGACGTGGGTGCCGCCGTGCTGCGGGACCCCATCCGCGCCATCGAGAACCGCCGACAGGGCCGGCCAGAGACACGCCGTCTGGCGGTGGCCTGACGCGCGCGCCCCCGGCGGCCCCCGCGCCGGGACACCCTCCCAGACACCCTCAGACCCCGCGCGGCAACCGCCGCGCGGGGTCTTTCCTTTCCGGCCATCCCTTTCCGCACAAGCGCAAGTCCTGCCTCACAGGAGCCTGCATTTTCCGAATCGTCTCAAATCATTTGCGCAGGAGTCCGCATTAATCTCAGCGGGCATTGTCGTGTGCCGGGTCGTATCCCGTTTGGTCCGCGCGCACGCGTGCACGCAGCTACTGCGTGTTCGCGCCGCACGCCCTCCCGCGTGCGGCGCCTTTTTTCACGCCTGCCAAAGTCGTATCGGACCCATGTGCACAGGAGGCATTGGATGACATTGAGGATCTTGCTGGCCGACGACCATCCCGTCATCACGGCGGCAATCCGCGCAAGCTTGCAGACACAGACGGGTTGGGAAGTCTGCGGGGAAGTGGCAAGTGCGACAGAACTGCATCAACAAGTGGAAATACTGCAGCCCGACGTCGTGGTCACGGACTACCACATGCCCGGCCCCGCGGAACTGGACGGCGTACGGCTGATCACCAGCCTGCGGCGGCGCTACCCCGCGTTGTCGATCATCGTGCTGACGATGATCACCAATCCACTGGTCCTGCGCACGATCCTGGACGCGCACGTGCATGGCCTGCTGCTCAAGGATTGCCCATTGACCGAAATCGTTACCGCCATCGCCCGGGCCCAGCGCGGCTTCACCTACATCGGCAAGTCCGCCCTGCGCGCGCTGGCGCCCACCGAGCTGCGCACCATGCTGCCGTGTGGGCGCAACGGCGTGCAGCGCCTGTCCGCGCGCGAAACCGAGGTCCTGCGGCTCTACCTGACCGGGCGCACGGTCACGGAGATCGCCGCCACGCTGTGCCGCAGCGTGAAGACCATCAGCCGGCAGAAGAACTGCGCGATGCACAAGCTCGGCGTCAGCAACGACCGCGAACTGTTCGAGTGCGCGGCGCTGCAGGGCGTGGTCCTGCCCCGGGGCTGACATGGAACTGAGACGAAACTGAGACGAAACTGAGGAATTACCATCGCGACCGCTCGCTATAATCGATTTCGCCGCATGACACCGTTGTCATGCGCTACCTACCTGACATGCCTGCACACCATCCCGCCACAACCGCCACAACCACCCCGCCGCCCGCCGGCATCGCCGGCCGCGCCGTGCCCGCCCTGCTCGTGGCCGCCCCCGCTTCCGGGCAAGGCAAGACCACCGTCACGGCCGCGCTGGCCCGGCTGCATGCCCGCCAGGGACGCACCGTACGCGTATTCAAGACTGGCCCGGACTTCCTCGACCCGACGCTGCTGGCGGCGGCCAGCGGGGCGCCGGTGCACTCGATCGATCTGTGGATGACAGGCGAGGCCGACGCGCGCGCACGGCTGGCCGAGGCGGCGGCAGTGGCCGACCTGATCCTCGTGGAAGGCGTGATGGGCCTGCACGACGGCACGCCGAGCAGCGCCGACGTGGCGCGGCGCTTCGGCCTGCCCGTGCTGGCCGTGATCCAGGCCGGCGCCATGGCCCAGACCTTCGGCGCGCTGGCTCACGGGCTGGCGCACTACGGCGCGCCGCTGCCGCCGATGCGGGTGCTGGCCAACGGGGTCGGCACTGCACGCCATGCCGACTTGCTGCGAGAAAGCCTGCCGGTGGATATCGGCTGGGCCGGCGCGCTGGCGCGCGACGCCGCGGCGAGCCTGCCCGAGCGCCATCTCGGCCTGTTCAGCGCCGACGAGCTGCCAGACCTGATCGACCGCCTCGACCGCATGGCCGACGCGCTCGAAGCCTTGCCGATCGGGCAGCTACCCCCAGCCGTGTCTTTCCCAGCCCCTGCGGCTCCGACCGCACCCGGCCCGCGCCCGCTGGCGCGCAAGACCGTGGCGATTGCCCGCGACGACGCGTTCCGCTTTATCTATCCCGCCAATGTGGACACGTTGTTCGCGTTGGGCGCCAATGTGGTGTGGTTCTCGCCGCTGCGCGACCGCGCGCTGCCCGCGTGCGATGCGCTGTGGCTACCCGGCGGCTATCCGGAATTGCATGGCGCCACGCTCGCGGCCAATGCCGACATGCGCGCAGCCCTGCGGCGCGCCCACGCGGACGGCCTGCCGATCCTGGCCGAGTGCGGCGGCATGATGGCGCTGTTCGACACACTGGTGGACAAGGAAGGCATCAGCCACCAGATGGCCGGCCTGCTGCCGGGCACGGTGACGATGCAACGGCGGCTCGCCGCCATCGGGCATCAGGCCGTGACGTTGCCGGGTCTGATGCCCGATGGCGACGAACCCCTGCGCGGCCACACCTTCCACTATTCGAAAACCGATTCGCCGCTGGAGCCGGTCGTGCGGGCGGTGTCGCCGCGCGATGGCACGCCCGGCGAGGCGGTCTACCAGACCGGCTCGCTCACGGCGTCATACGTGCATCTGTATTTTCCGACCAACCCGCTGGCCATTGCGGCGCTGCTGGGCGGGAAGGCGGGGTAGCGAAAGGGACGGGGGGCGGGCTCAGGCGGCGTCGCGCTCGGCCAG
Source organism: Cupriavidus sp. 2KB_3 (assembly GCF_052115685.1). Classification (NCBI taxonomy): domain Bacteria; kingdom Pseudomonadati; phylum Pseudomonadota; class Betaproteobacteria; order Burkholderiales; family Burkholderiaceae; genus Cupriavidus; species Cupriavidus sp. 2KB_3. The sequence continues at coordinate 18,750 of NZ_JBFRHD010000007.1, read as the reverse complement.
GGTGCGGGCCGCCGCATCGGCAATCCCCGCCTCGAGCTGCGCCAACCCCTTGGAAAGGTTGTGCATGGTCGTCTCGGACACATCGGCCAGCACGTCCTGGAGGAAGGCCGAGCGGCGCGGCAGGGCCTGATCGACGATATCGCGCCCGAGCGGGGTCAGCGTGACATTGGTCATGCGATTGTCGCGCTCGCTCGTGGTGCGCTCGATCCAGCCCAGCTCCTGCAACGCCTTCAACTGGCGCGTGAGTGCGCCGGGGTCCATGCCGACGCGGTCCGCCAGCGGCTTTTGCGCGATGGGGCCCTCGTGGCCATGCAGCGCGGACAAGATGCGCCAGCGCGGCAGCGGATGACCGATGCGCTGCTCGAACGCCGCCGCGTAGGCGCGGTAAGTGCGTCCAAACTGTTGCAATACGGCCAGGCTTTGTCGCTCCAGTTCCACTCCGAATCTCCTTTAGGCGGACGCTTGCATCCGCGGGGGCGCCGTGATCTCAGGCGGATCAATCGGCTGCCATCGCGGGCTCCTGCACCCGCGTCAGCGTCACCGGCGGGACCCGGCGCACGCACCAGAGCCCCACCAGGGCCGCAATCGCCGCCACGAGCAGGCCAAGATGGATGGCCCCGACGAGCGATACGCGCGCCTGCTCGAGCAGCAGGGCTCCATTGTGCCCTGCCTCCTGGAGATTGGTCAGCAATTCTGCTTGCGCGGTCTTGTCGATCAGGATCTGGGGGTCGGTCATCCGCCCGGCCCAGTCCGACGCGCCGGCCGCCTGCAATGCGCGCTCCACGCCGCCGGTATAGCTGCGCGTGACCATGGTGCCAACCAGCGCGGTACCGACCATGCCGCCCACCATCCGCAACGATTGCAACATCGCCGTTGCAATGCCGAGGTGCGCCCGGCCCGCCGTCTGCTGGGCGAACACGGTCAGGTTTGGCAGCACGAAGCCGAGCCCGAGGCCGGCCAGCAGCATGGTACCGAGCAGCACCATGTGATGCATGCCGCGCGTGGCCTGCGACAAACCGAGGCAGGCTAGCGCCAGCAGCGCGAATCCCGCATAAAGCATGCTGTTCGGCACCGGAATGCGCGTGATGATGCGGCCATTGAGAATGCTGCCGATGGTGATGCAGACCACCATCGGCGTCACCAGCAGCCCGGCCTCCTTCGGCGAATAGCCAAACCCGCCCTGGAACAGCAGCGGCGCGTAGAGCAGCAGCGCGAACATGGCGAAGCCGCCCAGGACGCCAAGCACGAACAGCGAGGCCAGCGCCGGATTGCGGAACATGTCGAGCGGCAGCAGGGGGTCCGCCGCGCGGTGCGACCACTGCCAGAGGCCGACGAACGACGCCACGGACAGCACGGCCAGACCAATCGTCACGATGTCCAGCCCACGCTCGGGCAGCCATTCCACCGAAAGCTGGAGGCAGCCGAGCCCCGCCGCAATCAGCAGCGCACCCAGCCAGTCCACCCGAATCGGCCCCTTGTGCGCCTGATGGCGCAGGTGCGGCAGGTAGCGCCACGCGAACAACAGGCCGAGCAGGCCCACCGGCACGTTGATATAGAAGACGGCACGCCAGCCATACCATTCAGTCAGCACGCCGCCCATGGACGGGCCGATGGCGTTGGCAAGCCCGAACGCGGTGCTCATCATCACCTGCCAGCGCAGGCGCACATGCGGGTCCGGGAACAGATCGGGAATACAGGCGAAGGCGGTGCCGACGAGCATGCCGCCGCCAATGCCCTGCAGCGCGCGTGCCGCCACGAGGAACGGCATGCTGGGCGCCATGCCGCACAGCACCGAGGCCACCAGGAAGACCACGATCGACACCAGCACGAATGGCTTGCGGCCGTAGTAGTCGCCCAGCCGGCCGAAGATCGGCACGGTGACAACCGAGGTCAGCAGGTAGGCCGTGGCCACCCAGGCGTAGTACTCGAAACCCTGCAGTTCGGCGACCACCGTCGGCAGCGCGGTGGCCACCACGGTCTGGTCCAGCGCCACGAGCATCACCACGAAGGCGATGCCGATCATCGCCAGCAGCGATTCCCGGAACGGCAGCACTTGCCCGTTGCCGGACGAATGTGGAGCGCCCTGCCCTTCTTGTGACGCGGAAGTCATTCTATTGCCCGATCAATCGTTGTGTGGTCAATGATTATAGGTCGAAATTTCCTTAATTTGCAGGGCAACATGCCACCATGGAGCGGCGGCGGCACAACACCTAATATGAGTGGGAGCCGCAACCCCTGGAGTCTCTCATGCAGCCTGTCACGCTGATTGGCGCGCCCACCGATGTTGGGGCAAGCATTCGTGGCACCTCGATGGGGCCCGAGGCCCTGCGCGTGGCCGATATTGCCGGGGCGCTGGCCCGCAACGGGTTGCAGGTGACCGACCTCGGCAACTTGAGCGGCCCGGGCAACCCTGGCCAGCTTCCCGTCGAAGGTATGCGCCACCTGCAGGAAGTGCTGGCCTGGAATCAGTTGGTGTTCGACGCCGCCTACGGCTGCTTCGCCAGTGGCCAGATGCCACTGCTGATGGGCGGCGACCACTGCCTGGCCATCGGCTCGATCAGCGCTGCCGCGCGCCACTGCCGCGAGACCGGCAGGCGGCTGCTGGTGCTATGGCTCGATGCCCACGCCGATGCCAACACCGGCAGCACCAGTCCCACCGGCAATATCCACGGCATGCCGGTGGCCTGCCTGTGCGGCGACGGCCCCGCGCCTCTGACCGCCCTGAGCGGCGTCACGCCGGCCATGTCGCCCCAGTCGATCCGCCAGGTGGGCATCCGCAGCGTGGATGCCGGGGAGAAGCTGCGCCTGCGCGAGCTGGGGCTGACGGTCTACGACATGCGCTATATCGACGAAAACGGCATGCGCCAGACGATGGAGCAGGCGCTCGCCGGCATCGACGCGAATACGCATCTGCATGTCAGCTTCGATGTGGATTTCCTGGATGCGCAGATCGCGCCCGGGGTGGGCACGCCGGTACGCGGCGGGCCGACGTATCGGGAGGCGCATCTGGCGCTGGAGATGATCGAGGATACCGGGGCACTGGGGTCGCTCGATGTCCTGGAGCTGAACCCGGCCCGGGACGTCCACAACCAGACGGCCGAACTGGTGGTAGACCTGCTGGAGAGTTTGTTCGGGAAGTCGACGCTGTAGTGCCAGACCCCCCTCCCGCGGACGGGAGAGGGTTGTCCTGCGGGTCGGCTAGCTGCCGCTGGGGCGCGTGCCGGCGCCGGCGCTGTTCGCCGCCTGCCCCGTCACCTCGTTCCAGCCACCGCCCAGCGCCTTGTACAGGTTGACCTCGCTGGTCAGTTGGTTGAGGCGCGAGTCGATCAGCACCTGCTGCTGCGCGAACAGCTGACGCTGTGCGTCGAGCAGCGTCAGGTAGTTGTCCACCCCGGTGCGATAGCGGCCCTCGGCAAGCTGGAAGTAGTCCCGGCTCGCCTCCACCAGGCGCACCTGCGCCTCAAGCTGCTCCGTGTACGTGCCGCGCGCCGCCAGCCCGTCCGCCACCTCGCGGAAGGCCGACTGCACGGTCTGTTCGTACGTCGCCACGTTGATGTCCTTCTGGATCCGCGCGTAGTCCAGGCTGGCGCTCAGGCTGCCCGCCGTGAAGATCGGCAGGTTGATCTGCGGCGAGAACAGCCACGTGCCGGAACCGGCATCGAACAGCCCCGACAGCTGGCGGCTCGCCGTGCCCGCCGAGGCGGTCAGCGAGATGCTCGGGAAGAACGCCGCCCGCGCCGCGCCGATATCGGCGTTGGCCGACAGCAGGCGGTGCTCGGCGGCCAGGATGTCCGGGCGGTTCTGGAGCAGATCCGAGGGCAAACCCGCCGGCACGTCCGCCACAAGCTTGCCTTCGAGCGGCAGCCCTTCGGGCAGGTCCGCCGGCAGGCTCGCACCGAGCAGCAGCGTTAGCGCGTTGGTGTCCTGCGCCACCAGCCGCGTATAGCGGGCGAGCGAGGCCCGCGCGTTCTCCACCTGGGTCTGCGACTGGCGCAGGTCCAGCCGCGAGGAAATGCCTTCCTCGTAGCTGCGGCGCGTGAGGTTGTAGGTGCGCTCGTAGGTACCCAGCGTCTCGCGCGTCAGCTTCAGCTGCGCCTCGTCGGCGCGCAGCGTCAGGTAGGCGTTGGCCACGCTGGCCACCAGCGCGATGTGCGTGCTGCGGCGGGCTTCGTCGCTGGCGAAGTACTGCTCCAGCGCCGCCTGGCTCAGGCTGCGCAGCCGGCCGAACAGGTCGATCTCCCACACCGTGGTGCCCAACGACACACCATACGAACTGCTGATGACCCGCTGGCCCGTGCTGGAGAGATCGGCCGGCACGCGCTGCCGCGTGCCCTCTGCCACCACGCCCACCTGCGGGAACAGGTCCGCGCGCTGGATGCGGTATTGCGCGCGGTACGCCTCCATGTTCAGGGCCGCCACGCGCAGGTTGCGGTTGTTCTGCAGGGCGACTTCGATCAGCCGCTGCAGGCGCGGGTCGGCGAAGTAGTCTCGCCAGCCCAGTTCCGCAGCCGGTGGCACCTGGCCGGCACCATTGGCGGCCGGGTAGGCATCGCCCTGCGGATAGGCGGCCTCCACCGGCGCCGCCGGACGCTCGTAGGTCGGGATCAGGCTGCACCCCGCGAGCGCCGCAGTGGCGGCGACGGCCATGCTGATTAGCGTTTGTCTCATGCTTTGGCCCCCGTTTCCAGGGAGGAGGAATCGTGCTTCTGGCGGCGCTCCTTGAGCGCGTTCACCACCACGAAGAACAGCGGCACCCAGAAGATGGCCAGCACCGTGGCCGTGAGCATGCCGCCGATCACGCCGGTACCGATGGCGTGCTGGCTGCCCGAGCCGGCGCCTTGCGACACCGCCAGCGGGAACACGCCCAGGATGAACGCCAGCGAGGTCATGATGATGGGCCGCAGGCGCATCCGGCACGCCTCCACGGCTGCATCGACCAGACTCTTGCCCTGCTCGTGCAGCTCCTTGGCGAATTCCACGATCAGGATCGCGTTCTTGGCGGACAGGCCGATGGTCGTCAGCAGGCCCACCTGGAAGAACACGTCGTTGGACAAGCCCCGGCCAATCGTCGCCAGCAGCGCGCCGACCACGCCGAGCGGCACCACCAGCATCACCGAGAACGGAATCGCCCAGCTTTCATACAGCGCGGCCAGGCACAGGAACACCACCAGCAGGGACAGCGCGTAGAGGGCTGGCGCCTGCGAGCCCGACAGCCGCTCTTCGTACGACAGGCCGGTCCACGAGTAGGCAATGCCCTGCGGCATCTGCTTCATGATGGCTTCCACCGCCGCCATGGCCTCGCCGGAGCTCTTGCCCGCCGCCGGTTCGCCGAGGATTTCCACCGCCGGCACGCCGTTGTAGCGCTGGAGCTTGGGCGAGCCATAGCCCCACTTGCCGGTGGCGAAGGTCGAGAACGCCACCATGTCGCCCTTGTCGTTGCGCACGTACCATTTGTCCAGATCTTCCGGATTCATGCGCGCGTTGGGGCGGCCCTGCAGGTAGACGCGCTTCACGCGACCGCGGTCGATGAAGTCGTTCACGTAGCTGGAGCCCCAGGCGATGGAGATGGTGCTGTTGATGTCCGCCAGCGACACGCCTTGCGCGCGGGCGCGCTCGTCGTCGATCTCGAGCTGGTACTGCGGCTCGTCGTTCAGCCCGTTCGGACGCACGCGTTGCAGCGCCGGGTCCTTGGCGGCCAGCGCCAGGAACTTGTTGCGGGCTTCCATCAGCGCGTCATGCCCCAGGCCGGCCTGGTCCTGCATGTAGAAGTCGAAGCCGGTGGCGTTGCCCAGCTCCTGCACCGCCGGCGGCGCGAAGGCGAAAGCCAGCGAGTCCCGGAAGGTGCTGAACTTGGCCTGGGCGCGCCTGGTCAGGTCGAACACGCTGGTGGCGTCGCCCTCGCGCTCCTTGAACGGCTTGAGCAGGATGAACGCCAGACCCGAGCTCTGGCCGCGGCCGGCGAAGTTGAAGCCGTTCACGGTGAAAAGCGAGCTGACGATCTTGCCCTCGTCGTTGAGCAGGTAGTTCCGCATCTGGTCGAGCACCGCCTGCGTGCGCTCCGCCGTGGCGCCGGCGGGGGTCTGCACCTGGGCGTAGAGCACACCCTGGTCTTCTTCCGGCAGGAACGAGGTGGGGATGCGCGTGAACAGGAAGGCCATGCCGGCCACGATCAGCACGTAGATGATCAGGTAGGGCACGCGCCGCTTCAGGATGCCGACCACGCTGCGCTCATAGCGCTGGGTGGAGCGGATGAAGCTGCGGTTGAACCAGCCGAAGAAGCCCTTCTTGTGCTCGCCGTGGTCACCCTTCTCGATCGGCTTGAGCATGGTCGCGCACAGCGCCGGGGTCAAAATCAGCGCCACCAGCACCGAGAGCACCATCGCCGAGACGATCGTGATCGAGAACTGGCGGTAGATCACGCCCGTGGAGCCGCCGAAGAACGCCATCGGCAGGAACACGGCCGACAGCACCAGCGCGATACCGACCAGCGCGCCCTGGATCTGCCCCATCGACTTCCGGGCGGCCTCCTTCGGCCCCAGCCCCTCCTCGGACATCACCCGCTCGACGTTCTCCACCACCACGATGGCATCGTCCACCAGCAGGCCGATGGCGAGCACCATGCCGAACATCGTCAGGGTGTTGATCGAGTAGCCGAACGCAGCCAGCACGCCAAAGGTGCCCAGCAGCACCACCGGCACGGCGATCGTCGGGATCAGCGTGGCGCGGAAGTTCTGCAGGAACAGGTACATCACCAGGAACACGAGCACGATGGCTTCGAGCAGCGTCTTCACCACTTCGTGGATCGAATCGGCGATGACCGGGGTCGTGTCGTACGGGAACACCACCTGCATGCCCGCCGGGAACGACGGCTCGAGCTGGTTCAGCGTGGCGCGGATGGCCTTCACCGTATCCAGCGCGTTGGCGCCCGAGGCCAGCCGGATGGCGATACCCGAGGCCGGGCGGCCGTTGTACTGCGCGTTGATGTTGTAATCCTGGCCGCCCAGGCCCACGTCGGCCACGTCCTTGAGGCGCACCTGCGAGCCGTCCGGGTTGACCTTCAGCAGGATGTTGCCGAACTGCTCGGCGGTCTGGAGACGGGTCTTGCCGATCACCGACGCGTTGAGCTGCTGCCCGCGCACGGCCGGCAGGCCGCCCAGCTGGCCGGAGGCCACCTGCACGTTCTGCGCCTTGATGGCGTTGCTCACGTCCAGCGGCGCCAGCTGGTAGCTGTTGAGCCGGGCCGGGTCCAGCCAGATGCGCATGGCGTACTGCGAGCCGAACACCTGGAAGTCACCCACCCCCGAGGTCCGCGAGATCGGGTCCTGGAGGTTCGAGACGATGTAGTTAGACAGATCCTCCCGCGTCAGGCTCGGGTCGGTCGACACCAGGCCGACGATGACCAGGAAGTTCCGCACGGACTTGGTCACGCGGATACCCTGCTGCTGCACTTCCTGCGGCAGCAGCGGCGTGGCCAGCGCGAGCTTGTTCTGGACCTGCACCTGGGCGATGTCCGGGCTGGTGCCCTGCTCGAACGTCACGGTAATGGTCATGCTGCCGTCGGAGTTCGACTCCGACGAGATATAGCGCAGCTTGTCCAGCCCGTTCATCTGCTGTTCGATGACCTGCACCACCGTGTCCTGCACGGTCTGCGCGGACGCGCCGGGGTAGTTCACCGAAATGGCGATGGTCGGCGGCGCGATGGCCGGGTACTGGTTGATGGGCAGCGACCGGATGGCCAGCCCGCCAGCCAGCATGATGACCAGCGCGATCACCCAGGCAAAGATCGGCCGGTCGATGAAGAAATTAGACATGGCGATTCCTCATGCGTCGGTCCCGGTCAGGACTTGGCCGCGCCAGGCGCGGAAGCGGCGGCCGGGGCCGAGGCGGCATTGGGGGCCGTAGCGGCGGTGGCGGTGGCTTCCGTGGCCTTGACCTTGGCGCCGGGGCGCACGAACTGGAGGCCTTCCACGATGACGCGGTCGCCGGCCTTCAGGCCGTCCGTGACCAGCCACTTGTCGCCAATCGTCCGGTCGGTCTTCAGCACGCGCTGCTCGACTTCATTGTTGGCATTGACCACCAGCGAGGTGGCCTGGCCCTTGAGGTCGCGCGTGACGCCGCGCTGTGGCGCCAGGATGGCCGAGGTCTTCACGCCTTCGGCCAGCCGCGCGTGCACGAACATGCCCGGGAGCAGTTCGTGGCGCGGGTTCGGGAACACCGCGCGCAGCGTTACCGAGCCGGTGCTCGGGTCCACCGACACTTCGGAGAACTCCAGCCGGCCCGCCTCCGAGTAGGTGCTGTCATCCTCGAGCTTCAGCGTCACCTTGGCAGCGTTGGCACCGGCGGCCTGGAGCCGGCCGTCGGCCAGTTCGCGCCGCAGCCGCAGCAGCGTGGTGGACGGTTGCGTCACATCCACGTAGATGGGGTCCAGCTGCTGCACGGTGGTCAGCGCGGCGGCCTGGCCGTTGGTGACCAGTGCCCCCTCGGTGACCACCGAGCGGCCGATGCGGCCCGAGATGGGGGACAGCACCTTGGTGTAGCGCAGGTTGATATGGGCGCGGTCCGCCGTCGACTGGGCCTGCAGGTAGGCGGCCTTGGCTTCGTCGTGCTGCTGCTTGCTGACCGCTTCCTCGCCCACCAGGCGGCCATAGCGCTCCGCGAGCAGGCGCGACGACGCCAGCGTGGCATCGGCGCTCTTGGCCGTGGCTTCATAGGTGGCGGGGTCGATCTGGTACAGCTGCTGGCCCTGCTTGACGTCGGAGCCTTCCACGAACAGCCGCTTCAGGATGATGCCGTCCACCTGCGGGCGGACTTCGGCGATACGGAAGGCCGTGGTCCGGCCCGGCAGCGACGAGTCGAGCGTCACGGTCTCGTCCTTCAGCGTGACCACCTTCACTTCGGGCGTCTGGGCTGCGGGCGCCTTGTTTTCCTTGCCACAGGCGGCAAGGACCGAGACGGCGATGGCCAGCATGCCCGGAATCAAAGCACGCCTGGCGCGCATTGCTTGCATAGCGATTTCCTCGAGGATGAAACGGAATGATGTGGCCTGGCCCCGTAGACCAGGCGGGCGCCACGGCGCAGCGCGTGGACGCAAGTGGCGTGCCGGGTCGCCGGCACGAAATTCGGTCGTCGGGTTCAGCGGATTGTCGCCATGGGCCCCTGCTTTCGCCATTTGCTGGCCTGGAGGAAAACACAAGACCGGCCGCGCCGCGCGCGCGTATCCGGCCGCAGGGGGTTCGTGGAACCGCCCTGCTCCCCGTATTCTGAAATGTCCTGCACGTTGCTTCGCTTGTCCGGATCACCGTGCTTCGCGCAAGCCCGCGCGCCGATCTGAACGTCGCGCTACGTCTTGCCGGCCGCCACAATAATCGGTTTTCCCGATGCCTGCTGGCGGCGCATTGCCACGGTAATGTCTGCAGTGCACGGCGGCACCCCATGTATTAGGGTAAAGACAACCGTCTCCTCCAGGGAAGCCGTCGCCGTCGTGATGCAATGCAGCATTCGGCTCACTGGACTGCAACGAGTTCCATAGCCGAATGACGAGTTGCGCGTCATCGTACCAGCTTGAAGAAGAATCTGGATGACAGGACTTGTCGTGTAATGCACTGAAATAAAAGGCGGGGGATAGGGCGGGGTCACTTTCAGTGGATTATGTAGCACTTTTACGACGTTCGAGACGAACGCTTCCAGGCTGCAATAAAGAAACGCCCCCGTTTGACCGGGGGCGTTTCTTATTGTCGATCCATCCAGCGAGATCAGGCGCCGTCCAGATAGCGGTTCCGCTGGCCCAGCGGCCGGCCGAGGTTGGGCGTGGTCCAGCGCATGTCGCCCTGGTAGGCGGCGGAGCCGTAAGTGCGATTGGTCGTGGTCGCCGCTCCCGGCACGAGATCGTACTGTTGCGAGGACATCTGCATCTGCTGCTGTTGCTGCGGGGCCAGATCCTGTCGCGTCGATTGCACGGCGCCCTGCGAGTACGGATCGAACTTGTCGCCCGCGCGCGCGCCGCTGGTCGAAGGATCGATTGGCGTGGCCGTTGCACCGCCCTGCGTGTACGGGTCGCGCGGGCCCGGCGTCATCTGCGCAAGCGCCGACACCGACATCAACGCCAGCGCCCCGGCGGCCAACACACTGCTGGCCCGCATCGTCTTCATCGTCTTCATGGCTTACCTCCACATGGCGAATCGATTGCGGCGGGAAGGAAATCTCCACCGCTCCCTTCATGACGTAGCGAAAGCCGTGCCGGTCGCTCTTGTGCGGTGCCAGGCGCCCCGGAGGCCGCGTGGCGTCTGGCCGGCGCTCCGGAATTACAACCGATGGGTAAGCCATGCATTGGCGCCCTGTCGGCAACGTGCGTGTAACAAGACGTATCTGCCCCGCATATCACGGCATTTAAGTCTGCCTTCAGGTTTCGCCCTCAGTGACCATTTGTTCGGCACGGTCATTAATAAGAACGATTCGCATTTACTTTAGGATGGGCGCCTCGTTGAAAACGGTACATCCCCGCCAGGGGAACGCATGGCCCTTCCCATGGAGTTCACATGACAGTGATCGACGATCGCAAGCCCCCTGCCCGCGCAGACACGCCTCCTGCGCACGATGCGCCCGGCACGGTTCTCCACACCTTCATCGCCCAACGGCGCAGCCTGCTACACGTGGCCACCCGCATTCTGGGCTGCCCCTGTCAGGCCGAGGACGTGCTGCACGACGCGTTTCTCAAGCTCTGCCAGGACCCCTGCCCCGAAGCCTTGCGTTGCGAGGCCAGCTACATCAGCCGGGTGGTGCGCAATCTCGCGCTGGATAGCTACCGGCGCCAACAATTGGAGAAGCGGCTATTCATCGGCGATGTTCCCGAGCAGGACGCACCGCTCGACACCAACTCGCCGGACTGCATCGCGATGGCACAGGAGCAGGCCACCTGCCTGCGTAACGCGATGCGGCGCCTGCCCTCGCGCACGCGCGACGCCGTGGTGCAGTACTACTACGAGGACCAGACGCAGAAGCGCATTGCCGAGCGGCTGGGCATCTCGGCCACGATGGTCAACTTCATCCTCCAGGATGCGCGCAGCGCCCTCAGCGCGATGAATATCGCGCGCTGATTCCTGGCTGCGCGATGCACGTCGCGCGCTGCCCCTCCGGACGCGCGGCGGACGCCACGCGCGCCGCCCTCCATCCGTTTTCCTGAAACGCCACACGTGCACGCGTCATGCGTGCCTCGCGCGTGCCCGTGCACGCGTAGCACGGCTTTGATGACGCGAGCCCGCACAGCCCCGCATGTTTTAAGTGAATGACATGGCCGAACTAAACGAATTACGAGGCCATTCGTCTTGATGGATATCCCCCTTCCACTGCGGAAGCCTTTCTGTTTTCGCGATCCACCAGGGCTAAACATGAGCAATGAAGATCCTTATGACTTTATCGGCGTCGGACTGGGCCCGTTCAATCTCGGCCTCGCGTGCCTGGCCGATCCGCTGCCCGGCGTACGCAGCCTGTTCCTCGAGAAGAAGGAAGCGTTCGGCTGGCACACGGGCATGCTCGTGGACGGCACGACGTTGCAGAACCCATTCCTGGCCGATCTCGTGTCGATGGCAGACCCCACCAGCCGCTTCAGCTACCTGAATTACTGCAAGCAGCAGGGCCGCATCTACCACTACTACATCCGCGAGAACTTCTACCTGACGCGTCAGGAATACGACCGCTACGGCAAGTGGGCCGCCGGGCAGCTGCCCAACGTGCGCTATCGGCAGGACGTGCTCGACATCCGCCATGACCCGTCCCTGCCCGGCTATGTGGTGAGCGGCGTCGACACCCACACCGGCACGCCGTTCCGACATCGCGCGCGGCGGCTCGTACTCGGCATCGGCAGCACGCCGAACCTGCCCGCCTGCTGCGCGGGCGAGCCCGCGCCGATCCACACTTCGGCCTATCTCGCCAACAAGCGCTGGCTCCAGCAGCGCCGCACCATCACCGTCATTGGTAGCGGCCAGAGCGGCGCCGAGGTCTACCACGACCTGCTCAAGGACTGCGACACCCACGGCTACACGCTGAACTGGGTGACCCGCTCGCCGCGCTTCTTCCAGATGGAAAACGCCAAGCTCACGCTGGAGTTGATCTCGCCCGCCTACAGCGACCACTTCTACGACCTGGGCGAGTCGGTGAAGACGCGCGTGCTGGAGGACCAGCGCAGCATCTACAACGGCATCAACAAGACGCTGATCGACCAGATCTACGACACGCTCGACGAGAAGCGCCACCGCGCCGGGGCCCGCACGCAGCTGCTGACCAACCTCGCGCTGGACGGCATGCGCTTCGACCCCGCCGCGCGCCAGTACGAGATGACGTTTCGTCACATGGACCTGGGCGACGCCTACCGCCACGCGGCCGACGGCGTGGTCATGGCCACCGGCTACACGAATCGCGTGCCGGCCTTCATCGACGGCATTCGCGAACGCATCCGCTGGGACGCGGCTGGGCGCTACCAGCAGGCGCGCAACTTCGCGGTGGACGTGCATGGCGACGAGATCTTCGTGCAGAACGCGGGCTTCCACAGCCACGGCCTGACCAACCCGGACCTGGGCATGGCTTGCCATCGCAATGCGCGGCTGCTGCACGCGCTGACCGGCGTGGACCACTATCGCGCCGAGGCACGCACCACGTTCCAGGACTTCGCCCCGCGCGCCAACAGCGGCTTCGAGCGGATCGACGCGGCGGAAGCCGCGGCAACCGTGCCGGCCCCCGGCAATGGCACGCCCCTGCCGGCCCATCCGCCGCAGCCGGCGCTGGCGCAATGGGTCACGGTGGCGGGATAGACCATGAGCCTGCGACTCACCATCGTCATCATGTCCGCGTTTGGCGTCATCAGCGACGCCATCCTGATCGCGTTCTACCCGCAGTTCTTCGAAGTGCGCTACGGCATCACCAGCCCGGTGCACGTGGGCGCCTACATCGCCGCCATCTCCATCGCCGTGATGTGCACGCTGCCGTTCTGGGCGCGCGTGGCGCGGCGTGTAGAGACCATGCACCTGCTGGTCTACACCCAGCTCGTGGCCGGCACCTTCGGCGCGCTGAGCGCATGGGCGGAGACGGTCACCGCCTTCTGGGTGCTGACCATGCTGATGTTCATGACCAAGAGCAGCTACCTGCTGATGTTCCCGTACCTGATGCGGCTCGAGAAAGCCGAGACGCACGGCGCCACCATTGGCCTGCTGTCGGTGGTGGTGCATATCGGTGGCATCTTCGGGGCGATGGCGGGCGGGATGGCACTCCAGCAGTTCGGCCCGCGCACCTGCCTGTGGATGATGGCCGCCGGCGACTTCGTACAGATGGCGCTGTGCATCTACCTGATCCGCACCGGCCGGGTGGTGCGCGTGCTGGGCACCGATGCGGCCCAGCCGGCGGCGGGCAGTCCTGCCAGCACGGCGCGACGCGGCACGCTGGGGCTGATCCTGCGCCTGAGCCTGCTGATGCTGCTGTTCGACTTCAGCGCCTACCTCGTCCGCCCGTTCTTCTCGGTGTACTGGGAGCAGATCTCCGGCATGCACAACCAGATGCTGACGGGACTGGTGTTCGCGATTCCGGGCGTGGTCGCGCTGGTGGCGCTGATCGCCAACAAGCGGGCCACGCGGGACGGGCGCAAGCTGCTCGACCATACGCTCGGCAACCTGCTGCTTGGCACGGTGGGCCTACTGTTGCAGGCGGCGCCGTCACCGGCGCTGGTGCTGATCGGGCGCTGCCTGTATGGGTGGTCGCTGTTCCAGGTCATCGTGAAGCTTGAGGTCACGCTGTTCAAGGTCAGCACACCGGACGCCTACGCCAAGGACTTCAGCATCGCCAACTTCTTCCAGAACCTGGGGGTGCTGTTGTCGTCGTTCGGCGCCGGGCTGATCGTGAGCCGCTTCGGCATCGAGGTCACCTTCGTACTGGCCGCCGCCGGCATGCTGCTGACCGCCGCGCTGGACCGCTGGAGCTTCGGCGTGGACCGCCGCCACGCGGCGCCGGCCGCGCTGCCTGAGACCAATGCGGCGGACACCGCCGGACTTGCGGGAGCCCCCCATGCAAGCTGACCGCTGGGACATCACCCGTGGTGGCGCGGAGCCGATTCCGGCCACGCTGCGCCCGTTGCTCCATCCGGGCATGACGATCCGGGCGCTGTCGCTCGACCATGACATCGGCCTGCTCCATCGCTGGTTCACCATGGACTACGCGCGCTTCTGGAATATGCAGGACCTGACGCTGGACGAGACCCGCCGCTTCTACGCGGACCTGCTCGCGAACGGCCACGGCGGTGCCTACATGGGCCTCTGCGAAGGGGCACCGGCCTTCCTGATCGAATGCTACAACCCCGCGCACGAGCCCGTGGGCGCGCACTTCGCGCCGCGCGCCAGCGACATCGGCATGCATTTCTTCGTCGGCCCGCCGGCCGCGCCGATCCGCCACTTCACGCGCGACGTGCTGCGCCACGTCATGGCGCACACCCTCTACACGCTGGGCGCCCAGCGCGTAGTGGTGGAGCCCGACGCGCGCAACGACAAGGTCCATGCCCTGAACCGCGCTGTGGGCTTCGCCTACGACCGCCAGATCACCCTGCCGCAGAAGACCGCCTGGCTGGCCTTCTGCACCCGCCCCGATTTCGAACGATCCATCCGAGGAGATTTCACCGATGAACGCCCCGCTTGACGCCACCATCCACGCCACGCTGCAAGCCCAGACCACGCGCGAGCCGCGCCACGTGGTCAACCACCTCGAACCGGCCGTCTGGGCCAAGGTGAACCGCCTGCTCGTGCGCAAGGCCATCGCCGAATACGCGCACGAGGTGGTCATCACGCCGGCGGCGCAAGGCGCGGCCGATGCAGACGGCTGGACCCGCTACCGCATCGACGCCGACACGCCCAACTGCCACTACACCTTCGACGGCCAGCCGATGGCCCTGCGCCACTGGCGCATCGACCCGGCCAGCATCGAGCGCGTGCTCGACGGCGCCAACGCGCCGCTGGACGCGCTGACCTTCATCAACGACTTCAAGCACACGCTCGGCATTCCCGCCGACAAGCTGCCGATCTACCTGGACGAGATCAGCAGCACCCTGTTCGGCGCCGCCTACAAGCACAACCCGCAGGCGCCGAGCGCCGAGACCCTGCTCGACGCGGACTTCCAGACCTATGAGTGGGCGATGATCGAAGGCCATCCGGGCTTCGTGGCGAACAACGGCCGGCTGGGCTTCGATGCCGAGGACTACCGCGCCTTCGCCCCGGAAACCGGCTCGCGCTTCGCCGTGATCTGGCTGGCAGTGCATCGTGACAACGCCCACTTCGCCAGCATTCCCGGGCTGGACTACGAGGCCCACATGGCGAGCGAACTGGGCGAAGCCCGTCTGGCCGCGTTCCGCCAGGCGCTGGAGGCGGCCGACGTGGCGCCCGAGGATTACCTCTACATGCCGGCCCACCCGTGGCAGTGGTTCAACAAGCTCAGCATCGCGTTTGCCGCCGATGTGGCCAATCGCAAGATCATCCCACTCGGCTACAGCGACGACCTGTACACCGCCCAGCAGTCGGTGCGCACGTACTTCAACGCGTCCCGGCCGGACAAGTGCTATGTGAAGACCTCGCTGTCGGTACTGAACATGGGCTTCATGCGCGGGCTGTCGCCGTACTACATGGCTGGCACGCCCGCCATCAACGCCTTTCTGGACGGACTGATCAACGACGATGCCACGCTGCGCGGCTACGGCTTCAGCATCCTGCGCGAGGTGGCGTCCGTCGGCTATCGCAACCGTTACTACGAGGCCGCGCTCGAGATGGACAGCCCCTACAAGAAGATGCTGTCCGCGCTCTGGCGTGAAAGCCCGCTCGGCAAGCTCCGCGAGGGCGAGCGGCTGATGACGATGGCCGCGCTGCTCCACACCGACCCGCAGGGCGACGCCCTGCTGCCGGCGCTGATCCGCCGCTCGGGGCTCTCCGCGCGGACGTGGCTGCGCCAGTACCTGCGTGCCTATCTCGAACCGCTGATGCACTGCTTCTACGCGCACGACCTTGTGTTCATGCCGCACTGCGAGAACCTGATCCTGGTGCTGGAGGGCCACACCGTCACGCGCGTGTTCATGAAGGACATCGCGGAGGAGTCGGCCATCCTGAACAAGGACGCGGTGCTGCCCGAAGGCATCCAGCGGCTCGCCGTGGACGTGCCCGAGAACTACAAGCTGCTCGGTATCTTCATCGACGTATTCGACGGCGTGTTCCGGCACATGGCGCAGATCCTGGTGGAGGGCGGCAGCTGCTCCGAGGATGACTTCTGGCAGGTGGTGGCCGACAGCGCGCACGACTACCAGGCGGCGCATCCCGAGTTGCAGCACAAATTCGCGCGCTACGACTTCTTCGCGCCGGACTTCCTGCACTCGTGCCTGAACCGGCTGCAGCTCAAGAACAACCTGCAGATGGTGAACCTGGCGGATCCGGCATCGAGCCTGACCATGGCGGGGTCGCTGCCCAACCCGGTGGCCGGCCGCGCCCGCTCCGCCGACACCAAGGCGGCTGCCTGATGCTCGCGCCCGCGCCGGACCGGCTCCACGCACTGTTGGCCACGGCGGCGCGCGTGGTGCCGGGACTCGACGGTACGATCGGCGAGATCGGCAACGGGCGCGCGTGGAGCGAGGCACGCGCCGAGGACATCGCACCGATGGTGCGGCACCTCGGCGCGCACCATCCCGAAGCCGGAGCCCACTATTGGTCACTTCGCGCTTGGGGATTGCATATCTGGCAGCCGGTGTACCTCGGCGTGGTCGGCGTGCATTGCTGTGCGTGCGCGCCGGATCTTTCGGCGTTATCCCAGCGCACCGAGGCGGGGGGCATCCACGGTTTCCGCATCGCGCCGCATGCGCCGCGGCTCGACGCGGAAGATGACGGGCTGCGGCGCGTCGCCCGCCAGATCGCGGAAGGCTGGACCCGGCTGCATGCGCAATGGCGGGACGTCGGCCCGCTGCCGGTGAAGGCCGCCGGCAGATTGCTGGCCGATTGCGTACTCGGCGCCTTGCTGTGCGTGCAGCGCGAGCGCATCGACTGGGATACGCCGCGCATGCATGCGCTGGGACAACGCTGGCTCGAAGCCATCGGTCTCGGCGGCGAATGCGGCTTCCTCACCTTCCGCGACGGCGGCGGTACAGAACGGCTCGCGCTCGCCCGCAAGGGTTGCTGCCTCCACTATCGCCGCGCCGACGGCGAGATGTGTACCACCTGCCCGCGCCAGCGCGTGCCCGAGCGCCTGGCACGACTCGCTGCCCGCGACGGGCCCTAGCCCGCCCGCGTCCTACCTCTCGCTTTTTTCTGATTTTTCCTCGTATGCGTCCGCCATACGCGGCGGCGCTCATCCGTGCAAGGAGAACACCATGTCCGATCTGAGTCAGTCCTCCCACTTCGAAGCGGAGGCCCTGCAATTATCGGTAGCAAGTTATTGCGATGACGATGTGTTTGCGATGGAAATGGAACGCATCTTCCCGCGCAGCTCGACCTATATCGGCCACGACCGCATGGTCCCCGACCAGGGCGACTGGCGCGCGCTGGGCCATGAAGACAACGCGCGCGTCCTGGTGCGCACCGACCATGGCGTGGAATTGATCTCGAACGTCTGCCGGCATCGGCAGGCGCTTATGCTCGGCCAGTACGGACCCGGCGCGACTGCCGGCAACGGCCAGGGCAACCTGCGCGAGCGCGGCGGCAACATCGTCTGCCCGCTCCATGGCTGGACCTACGACAACAGCGGCCAGTTGATCGGCGCACCGCAATTTCCTGAAAAACCATGCCGGAACCTGGAGCGCTTTCCGCTCCAGAACGTGAATGGCTTCCTGTTCGAGGGCCCGCGCAATGCCGCCCACGACCTGCGCGGCCTGTTCGACCGGCCGGAACTCGATTTTGGCGACTACGTACTCGATCACGTGGAAATGCACCGTTGCGACTGCAACTGGAAGACCTTCGTCGAGATCTATAACGACGACTATCACATCGGCCCCTTCCACCCGGGCCTAGGCCGCTACGTGCATAGCGAGGGATTGAGTTGGGAATATGGGGACTGGTACAGCGTGCAGCGGATCGACGTACACCCGACGCTGGAGATCGCGGGCACCGACACGTATCGAACCTGGCATGAGCGACTGCTCGCTTACGGCGACGGCCGCGTACCTGACTTCGGCGCGATCTGGGCGACTTATTATCCAACCCATATGATCGAGGTCTTCCCGTACGCGCTGGTGTTGTCGACGCTATATCCCAAGGGCGTTCACGAGACGATGAACGTCATCGAGTTCTATTACCCGGAGGAGCTGGCCGCATTCGACCGTGAACTGGTGGAGGCGCATCGCGCCGCCTATATGGAAACGGCGATCGAGGACGACGAGATTGCCGAGCGCGTAGACGCCGGCCGGCGCGCGTTATATCGGCAAGGTAAGACCGATGCGGGTCCATATCAGACGCCGCTGGAAGACGGCATGCGTCATTTCCACGGCTGGTATCGGAAGCTGATGGATACGCCGGTCGCAGCACCGATGCCGGTACGCGAACCAGCGGCCACGCCACGGCGAACGATTCCGATTGCGCGTGCCGTGTGCTGAATCGAACGCCCAAAAAGCAAAACCCCCAGCCTTTTGGGGCTGGGGGTTTTGGGTATAAGAGCCTGGCGATGACCTACTTTCACACGGGTAGTCCGCACTATCATCGGCGCAAAGTCGTTTCACGGTCCTGTTCGGGATGGGAAGGGGTGGTTCCGACTCGC